>NZ_LT629750.1:7305000-7605000 GCF_900105125.1 Bradyrhizobium canariense
AGACCTAGCTCCGCGATCCTCGCCGATATCCGGCTCAGAATTTTACCGTTACCCCCGTATAAAGAGATTCCTCCGTGCAACTTCCGGCGGCTGCGCCCAAGCATGAAGGGGAGTTGGCGTGGTCCAGGCCAAACTTGTTCTGCCAATAGCGGTATGCCACCCATACATCGAGAAAGTGCGAATATTTTTTGCCCCAAATAGCCCTGCTGGCATCGTAAGTGAGTCGGATCGGCTCGCTGTTGATCTCCATCTTGGTTTGGACGTTAGACGGAGAGGCGGGTATCGGGTCTGCCTGCGGTCCCTTCGGTCCGATCAAGGTAAGGCGACCGCTGACGGAGAGGGGCAGGTAGTCGGGCAGGAAGCCGAGGTCCATGTAATAGTTGGATTCGAATGCCCAGGTGGGATCGTAGTCGATCGCGCCGGTCGGCAGCGCCGGTCCTTCGACGAACGAGTTATGGTTGAGCTCCTTGTAGAACATCGGAGCAAAATTGATGTAGCCCTTATAAGGAAGATCGAACGCAAATTGCAGGCCTGCAAATAGAGCGCGCTTGTTGGGGGCGAACGGGTTGTTTTCGGTATTGAAGTCAGTGCCGAGTTCCAGCGAGACATTTTGCAGCGGCCCTACAGTAAACATGTGGGTGTCGAATATCTGGTTGAACCCGAAAGTGCTGCGCAATACGCCATAAATCTCTGTGGCGCCGGCGCATCCTTCGTTGGGTCCTTTGCAACCATTCGCCGGATCGGCGTGGTCGGACTTGAACATCGAAAGATTGAAGAAATTAGTGCCGTATGCCCAGGTGTCGAAATGGGTAAACGAGTACGCCTGTTTCGCAGTGTTCCCGGTGACGCCTGGATCGGTGCCGTTGAAAATGTAGGAGTAGGACAGCCGGTTATCGTTCACCTGAAAGAACGGAAGATCGGGAATTGGACTCACAGCCTTGACCGGAAAATCCGCCGCATTGGCCGCGACGAGTGATGCAAGCGCGAGCAAGGATGTCGCCGTCATTTTCTTTAAACACATAGTCAAACGCATAGTCGTGCCCCCGCGGTTGAAGTAAGCGAAACACGAGCCCACATGTTTCATGTTTCGTTTTTAATTTATAGCAAGGGGTGTGCCATCTGGGCGGCTACAGCCGGAAGAATCCCTCTGCAAAATTAATCTATTAAGGCCGGAACCCGTCCCCCGATCAGGTTCGCATCAGAGGCGGTAAAAGTGCTGGTGAAGTAGTCTGCCATGCCACTTGTTTCTGCCCCCTTAGATCGCAGATGCGTGCAAAGTCGCCACCCATATCGTGCGAACTGCAAGAGTAGGGGCGAGATGCGTCCATACCGCCGAAATGCCGGGCGCTTTGATTGGAAGTTGGTCGCCAGGTTGTCGAGCTATGAAGAATCGAGATGGTGCGTTGCGTATCATCTTCGACGAGGTTGGCATCTTGCCCGGAGGCTTCGGCAAGGTGTCTTATGACGCGTTCGATCACGACCCGGCTTGAAGGTGCGGCTGGATTGCCCGGCATTTGCTCAGGCTGCTGCACGAGTGCGCTGGTTTCGATCTGCTCCGCCGGCAGTTCATCTGCCTTGATCCGTCGGTAGAGCTTGTCGGTAGATTGGCTCGACAAATCTCCGGCTCTGCAGCTGACGACGGAGCCCGCGACGCAGGAAAATCGGCTCATATGCGGGTCTGTGTCACGCGAACGCCAGCGGCGCCGAGCCCCCCTTTTTTCTGCGCTCCGATCGGCTGCGAGCACGAGCTCAGCGTTCAGCCGTGCCAACCTCCGCCGCCCGATATCGACGTCTCAACCTTCGCCCCAGAGAAAGAAATCTCTGATGAATTTTGGCGCTTCGATGCCTTCGCGTAAATTCGGATCAGATTCTGGGGGCAGCGCGACAACCTTCAACGGAATGACTCCGGCCCAACAATCGAGTTTGTAGTCGTCCTCGTCGTCGATGGGAGGCCCGGAGCGAAGCTTTGCCGAGGCCTCGTCGAGGCGCATCCGAATGATCCGTGTCGCCTTCCATTCCTTTTCGGTCGGCTGCCGTGCATGTTGCCACAAGCCTTGTGCAACACGATCAGTGAAAGCTTCAAGCGATCGCCTTTTATCTTCCTCTTCCACGAATTCGGCGTTGCCGAACGCCATGACCGACCGGAAGTTGACGTTGTGATTGAAGGCCGCGCGAGCGAACACGATGCCGTCCAGATGAGTTACGGTGAAGCAAACTGGAATGCCCTTTGATTGGGCCTTGAGCATCCGGCTGGCAGACGAACCGTGCCAATAGACATAGTCATCGATGCGCCAATGATTGGTTGGCGTTACGTAAGGTGCTCCGTCGATCACGTAGCCGACCTGGCAAACCAAAGCCGAGTCTATGATGGAGTTTATGGTGTTTTTCTCGTAATCACCCAACCAATGATACCGCTTTAGGCGCGTCCGTTCGCTTGGAGGTTGGGCAGCTGGAGATTCGGTCGTCTGGTCCATGGAAAGTCCCGTCTGTTCGTCGTTATAGAGCGGTGAATATAACGAGAAGCGTAAAATGTAAAATGAAATAGCGACGGCCAGCTCCCCCTCCTGTTGAAATGCGAGGCACTCTGATCGGAAGTTGGTCGTTAGGTTGTCGAGCTATGAAGAATCGAAATGGCGCGTTGCGTCTGATCATCAACGAGGGAGGCATCTTGCCCTGAGGCTTCGGCAAAGTGTCTTATGACGCGTTCGATCACGACCCGGCTTGATGGTGCCGCTGGATTACCCGGCATTTGCTCAAGCTGCTGCACGAGTGCGCTGATTTCGATCTGCTCCGCCAGCAGTTCATCTGCCTTGATCCGCCGGTAGAACTCGTCGGTGGGCTGGCTTGATAAATCCCCGCTCTTGAGCCGACGGCGCAACCTGCGAAGTGGGAAAATGGCCTCAGCACGCCAGCCTGAAATGCGGCGATCGAGTTTTTCGATCTGTTCGGCAGACAGATCCAGGCCGCCGCGCACTGCATAGAACAAAGCGGTGAGAAGTAAACTGACATCGACGCCCAGCCGCTCCTGAAGCTCCAGGCAAGCCTGCGCCACACCCGGTTTGGCATAGAGATCGACCACAAAGTCCCAACACGCTTGATCTTCTGCAAGTCTGTTCATTCATACCAGCCGATGATCACGGATCGTTGGATCCATCCGGTTCGCTTATCTCGGGGGCCAAAAATGCCAAAACGCGCCTACGGTTCGTACGGCTTTTGTCGAACGATTTACGAGCGAGCGCTGATGGGAGTAATCACGCCTTGTCGCGTTCCGGCATCATCCCGGCTGTCGTCATGGTCCGGCTCGCCCCAGCGTTTGATCAGTTTGCAATCGATATCGAACAGGTCGAGCGCGCGCCCGACCGTATGATTGACCATGTCGTCGATCGTCTCCAGTTTTGCGTAAAACGCCGGCACCGGAGGCATGACAACGGCGCCCATTTCAGCAAGCTGCGTCATGCTGCGCAGATGGCCAAGATGCAGCGGAGTTTCACGGGTCAACAAGACAAGTCGCCGCCGCTCCTTGAGAACGACGTCAGCCGCGCGGGTCAGCAGCGTGGAAGTGACGCCGGTTGCAATCTCCGACAATGTTCTAATCGAGCATGGCGCGACAATCATCCCCATGGTCTTGAAAGAACCGCTGGAGATTGAAGCGCCGATATCGTCGATCCGATGCACGACGCTGGCGATCTTCACCAGGGCCGCGACCTTAATGTTGGTCTCGTGCGCCATCGTAATCTGCGCCGATTTCGTCATCACCAGATGGGTTTCATAACCGAGCTGTTGAAGTACCTCGAGGGTACGAATGCCATAGATGACGCCGGATGCTCCACTGATGCCGACGATCATTCGGCGCCGATCGCTAACGCTCATGTTTTTTCAGCCTCGCTTTAATGGGTGGCAGCGACGCGCAGGCCGAGCGCCTCGATGATGCTTCGGTAGGTTTCGTCCTGTTTGGCCAGATAGGATGTCGCTTCGTCACCTTGCAGGAAGACGATCGCTGCTCCTGCGTCTTCCATGCGTTTTTTCAGTTCGGGGCTCTCGACCGCGGTTTTGAGACCATCCGCCAGCTTTTGCTTTACGGCCGGAGGCGTTCCCGTGGGTACAAAGATGCCGTGGAATGCACCGACCGTCAGATCGACACCATTGCCTTTGAACGTGGGGAGATTTCCATAGACCGGCGAAGGTGCATCGGAAGCGACCGCGAGGATGCGAACCTTCTTGCTTTCCACCAGGCTCTTGTATGAAACCGGAACCGCGAAATGCACGTCGATATTGTGGCCCGCGAGCGCGATCGCCCCGTCAGTATCGCCTTTAAAGGGAACACTGACTATGTCGAGGCCGGCCGCGCGGGTAAATCCTGATGCGAAAATTTGCGATGAGGCCCCCGGAATCATGCCGAGACGAAACACCCCAGGCTTGTTTTTTGCGTCAGCGACGAGATCTTTCAGCGATTTCCACGGTGCGTTCTCGGCGACGGCGAGTGCTGCCGGATCGGCGTTGACGATCGCTACCAGATCAAAGCTTTTGAGCGATAGGGGAGTGGGAACGGTATATTGCGCTGTCACGACCGCTGTCGAGAAAAAGCCCACGGTGTAGCCGTCGGGAGTGGCCTCCGAGACTTCGTTCGATCCCAGGACGCTGCTTGCCCCCGGCTTGTTGATTACGGCGACTGGTTTGCCCAACGCCTCCTGCAGGCTCTGCGCAAAAATTCTGCCGATAACGTCGGTGCGTCCACCGGCCGGGAACGGAATGATCATGGTTATGGGTTTGCTTGGAAAGGTTTGTGCGTGGCCGGGTGCCGCGACAGTGACGGCCGAAACGAGAAGCAGTGACCCGATCGTCTTCATCCAAATGACTCCCTGATTATGAGGAACTATCAACCCTCAAGACGCCGCTCCCGTTTTGTTTCATCAGGTAATCGCATTCGCGCGTCGCATGCTGTCGATCATCGAAGAGCGCATGAGAACGGCCTTTCAAGTGACGGATCAAGAGACGCGCGCCGCATGTCATCGAGCCGCGATGACCTCACGCTTTCGTCGGTCTCTTCCAGCAGGCGTTTGTTGCGAATTGACGCTTCCTGAACATATTCAATGTTGGCCGTTCGCCGCTGTCGAACATAGAGATCGAGCAAGTCGTCGGAAGCCTCGTTATGAACGACACGAACGAGTTTGTCGGTCAGGTTCATGGCGTCCTGCAATCCGCAGTTCAAACCGAACCCGCCAATCGGATTGTTGAGATGAGCGGCATCTCCGGCGATTAGAATCCGGCTGTTGCGGAAAGTGGCGGCAACGCGCTGATGGACGCGATAGATCGTGCGGTGGACGATCTCATAAGATGTCGGCTTCGGTTGAACCGATTGGAGCCGCTCTTCGATCGTAGAGTCGGACAGGGCGACCTGCTCGCTCTCATCGGGGTCGCATCCATAGAGAAAGCGCCACAATCCCGGCGGTCCCTGATCCGGCAAGCGAAAAACCGCGCACCATTCGACGGGATGCGAAATGTAGGCGGTATCGGCGAAGCCGTGTTGACCGAGATCGTAGGCGGTGCTGATAAGTGCAAATCGTTCTGGGAACGTGAAGCCGTCGAACTCGATGCCGGCACATTTGCGGACGACGCTGCCACCGCCGTCAGCGCCAATGACCCAGCCTGCTTCGAAGTCTTCCAGGCCGTCCGGCGTTCGCGCAACCACACGAACGCCGGCGCTGTTTTGGGTGATATTTTCGACACAGCAGGAAAATCGCACCTCCGCGTGGGGCATCTTGCACAACTGCTCCAGCACGATCGGCGTAAAGCGATGTTGCTCGAGATGAAGACGGTACGGAAATGGCGTCTCGTCGTTCAACAAAGAAAGTTCAAACGTGCCGATGACGCCTTTTTTCCGATCCCGAAGCTGCCATTTGCGCACGGGGATGCCGATTTCAAGCAGCTTCTGGGTCAGGCCAAGCGGCTCCATCACCTCCAGGGTAGGCGGATGAAACGATCCCGCCCGCAGATCCATGAACAGTTCCGAATAGGCTTCCAGCACGAGCACCGGCACGTCGTGCGCTGCCAGGTTAAGTGCACATAGAAGACCCACGGGTCCGCCGCCAACAATGATGACCTTCTCGTGAGCCTTCATGGTCATTTCTTCCTACCAATGATTTTTGACGGACCGTTACGTAAGGGCAGGGAGGCCATAATCACTCCACTGATCCTGCACGGTCTGCATCAGTTCGCGTGGCGGCATCGAGCGCGGCGGATAAGCATGTTTGCGCGTTGCGTCGATGCCGACTTTGCCGCTGTAAATCGCCATTTCTTTCGGCATTGAAGGATCGAGCGGAAGGCCGGTGCCTTTTTCCCAAACGGTGTAATCGCGGTCGGGCTGCACACGGGTCGAGACGTGCCAGGTCACGTCGTCATCGTTGTAGATGTCGCAATCGTCTTCGACCACGGTGACCTGCTTGGCGCGGTTCGGGTAAACCGCCCAGCATCCGGAATAGACCGCCTTGGCATGTGAAGGAAATTGCGGTTTTATCTTCACGACGACGTGCGACTGGCACGACATCGGGTGAACATAGACGTCAAGCACGCCGGGAATTCCGCACTGACGCAGTCCGGTGAGCAGAATTGACTCCATCGCGATATCCTTGATGCAGCTGCCTTCGCTCGGCGGCATTTGCTCCTGGAATCCCTGATGGATCGTGCCGTTCCGGTAGGTAATGGCGGTGACCTCGATGACAGGCGATTGAGCGATCGGGCCCATGTGACCGTAAAATTCGCCGAACGGTCCCTCCTGCTCACGGAAATGCGGCTGGACGATTCCCTCGATGATCATTTCGGCGTGCGCCGGAACCATCAAATCAACGGTCTCGCACTTCACGACCTCCATCGGCTGGCCGCCAAGGCCGCCGGCGACGGCCATTTCGTCGACACCGTACGGCACCCGTCCTACCGACGTCATGCCGAGATAGGGCGGCGAACCGATCGCGATCGCAATCGGCATTGGCTTGTTCGCAGCCTCGTATTTTTGCATGATGACGCCGGAATGTTTTGCGGGCTGCACCAGAATTCCGATCCGGTTCGGTCCTTTGATCATTCCGCGATAAACGCCGGCGTTCTGAATACCCGTCTCCGGATCCTTCTGGATGACGGCGCCGGCCGACAGATAGGCGCCGGCGTCAAGCCCAGGCGTCCAGGTCGGGATTGGAAACTTCAGCAAATTGATGTCGTTGCCCCGCATGATGTTTTCCTTGCAGGGGCCGGTCTTGACCACGACCGGCGGGATCGGCGCGCTTAGCGCTTTCGTCCATTTAGTACGGACCGCCTCCTTGTCGATGCGACCGTCAACGAAAGGAACCCCAAGCGCCGTCGCGTAAATATCGCGAGATGCGCCGAGAGTGTTGGTCGCCACCGGCGTTTTGAATCCCGCGATATTTTCGAAAAGGAGCGCATAGCGGTCGTCGGGCCGCTGATACATCACTTGGCGAGTGATGCAGGCGATTTCCCAATCCTTATCGACCTGCTTGGTGATCTTTCGCAGTTTTCCGATCTTCTCAAGATGCGAAAGGAGATCCCGTAACGACTCGAAGTAGGAATTATTGGGTACGTGTAACATGGGGCTGTTGCTTTCTTGACTAGCTCGACGTGTCGCGTCAGACCAGCAATAGGCGTGCCAAATAAAAAATGTTTCATTTCACGTATTTTGGCAGCTCGAAGATGAGCCAGTGCATAAAATTTGCTCAAAGCAGCAGAGATATTAAGCAACCAGACCACAGGCGCCACGGCAGGTGGAGGGTATTTATCTCGTAAAATGAAACATTTTTCGCATTGGCACGGTGCTTGCTAACCGCTACTCGTTGATGCGGCGGAATCGCGTTCCGTCAACGGAGAGCGGCGTGGACACATTCGTCAACATTGCCCATGGGTTTTCGATCTCGCTGCAGCCGATGAGCCTGCTGTTCTGTTTCATCGGCGTGTCACTCGGCGTCATCGTGGGGATTCTGCCCGGCCTCGGGTCTGCGGCGACCATCGCATTGCTTCTGCCGATCACCTATTTCCTCGACACGGCGACCGCGATCATCATGCTGTCAGGGATCTGGTATGGCTCGATGTATGGCGGCTCCATCACATCGATCCTGCTGCGCGTGCCCGGCGAATCCGCGTCCGTCATGGTCGCCATCGACGGCTATGAGCTGACCAAGCAGGGACGGGCGGGCGTCGCTCTCGGCATATCCATGTTCAGCGCCTTTATCGCGGGGATGTTCGGGCTGGTTGGCCTCAGCCTGCTCGCACCGACGCTGGCCGACTTCGCACTGAACTTTGGCCCTCCGGAATATTTTGCGCTTACCTTGCTGGGGCTGACATTGGTGAGCTATCTGGCGACCAACTCGGTCACGAAAGCTCTCATCGTGACCGTGTTCGGCCTTCTCCTTGGAACCGTCGGCCTTGACCCGGTTCGAAGTACCGCACGATTTACTTTCGGCTCGCTCAGCCTGCAGTCAGGCATCGACCTTGTGCCGATGGTGATGGGATTGTTCGGGATTTCCGAGGTCTTCTCTCTACTGGAGGAGAAGATCGTGGCTGCAGTGCCGATCAGTGCGCCGACGCGACTGCGCGAAGTCCTGCCGACGCGGGAGGACTGGCGGAATGCCGCGCGACCTCTGTTACAGGGAACGCTGGTTGGCTTCTTTGTTGGCCTGCTTCCTGGCGGCGGAGCGACGGTCTCATCGTATTTAGCTTATGCGACGGCGAAGCGTTGGCGACACGCTTCGCAGAATTTCGGAGGCGGTGCCGTGGGTGGCGTCGCCGCGCCGGAAGCCGCCGCCAATGCGGCGACCTGCGCTGGTTTCATACCGTTGTTGACCCTGGGAATTCCGGAAAATGCGGTGATGGCCCTGATGTTAGGGGCCTTCATGCTGCATGGAATCACGCCGGGACCGACGTTGATGATTCAGCACCCCGAGATGTTCTGGGCCATTGTCACCAGCATGTTCGTCGGCAACTGCATCCTGCTTTGCGTGATGCTGCCGCTGATCGGCTACCTCTCGAAGATTACACTGGTCCCCAACAGCATCCTGGTTCCTATTATCGTATTGGCCTGCCTGGCCGGCGCCTACGGCGTCAACAACAATCCGGCTGACATCGCATCCATGACGGTATTCGGCCTGCTCGGCTATCTGATGAGGAAATTCGATTTCCCGCTGCCGCCGTTGGTGCTGGCTTTCGTCATCGGTCCCATCATGGAGACGGCTCTTCGCCAATCCCTGATCATGTCCGGTGGCCATTTCACGATTTTCGTCAACCGTCCCGTAGCGGGCTCGCTTGTGGCCGTTGCGATACTTGTCGGACTGTGGCCCGCATTAAGTGCGCTGATCGGCATGCGGCGCGGTATCAGCCCAGATGCGCCTGTCCCACAACCAGCGGAGTGAGAGCCTAGAAGATAGACAGAACGCCTTGTGGAAGCGGCACGCCCAATTCGGTGAAACCAAAATAGCAGATAGCCACAGCCGAGACGGAAACGCTAAGTGCGACAATCCAGCAAAGCCTGCCATAGGCCGTCATCAGAAGAAAGAGAACCGCGATCGTGCTGAGAACAAAGCCCACTTTATTGAGAAGCAAAGCATATGCGAGCAGCACCACGGCCGCCAGAGGCACGGCCCAGCTGCGCAAGGTGAAGTTGGCATGTTCTTGCTTCCCTGAACGTGATCGAAACATCATCCCCACGCCGAGGACAGCCATGATCGCGGACAGCGATTTCGGGAAAAAACCGGCGTCGGGTGCGCTCATCGTTCCGAACGGCAGGCCAGCCGCATTAAGATATAGAAAGATGGCAACCGTCGTCGCGATGATTCCACATATGCGATCGGAGTTATCAGAGAAAAAGCGAAGAGAGTCTGCACGCATGGGATCCTCCGATGGAGTCGCGCTGAAGAAGATGCTTCAAAACCTGCAAGATGCGGGCCATAGCGCGGAATACGCAATTCAGAGAGGACGCACAGCAAGATGAGCATGATATCCGACAAGGTTCTGACGACATGCCCGCGGGACTGTTACGACGCGTGCGGCATTCTGGTCGAGCGTCGCGATGGAAAAATCACACGGGTGATTGGCGACCCAAATCATTTTGTCAGCAAGGGGTCGTTGTGCGGAAAATGTGCCGTCGCTTACAATGGTGGCTTCATCAACGCTTCAGCGCGCTTGTTGCACCCGCTGAAACGGACAGGACCGAAAGGCGCCGGAAAGTGGGAACAGATCGGCTGGGATGAGGCGATTGCGACCATCGCGGCGAAGCTAAAGCCGCAAATCGCAGGCGGCCGCGCCAACAAGGTACTCCACGCGCACTATACTGGGACTGTGGCGTTGCTTGCTGGAAATTTCCCGCTACGTTTTTTCAACGCGATAGGTGCGACCGAAATCGACCCCGACACGGTGTGCAACAAAGCAGGTCACGCCGCCCTTCAACTCATCTTTGGCGACAGTCTAAGCGGCTTCGATCCACGAACGGCAGCAGATACGAAGTGCATCCTGGTCTGGGGCGCGAATCCTTCGAGTTCCGCGCCGCACGTTGACCGTCACTGGCTGAAGACCAACAAGGCGACGCGGATCGTCATCGATCCGATCCGGCACAAGACGGCGCACGAGGCCGATCTCTTTCTGCAGCCACGACCCGGCAGCGATGCCTCGCTGGCATTCGCCATGCTGCATGTTATCCGCAAACTCAATCTTCTGGACAGGTCATTCATTGAATCGCATGCGGTCGGCTGGCCCTCGATCGAAGCACAACTTGACGCCTGCACGCCGGAATGGGGAGAGGCCGAGACAGGTGTGCCGGCTGATCTGATCCGTCAGGCTGCCGAGATCTATGGAAAAGGGCCCTCGCTGCTTTGGCTTGGGCAAGGCCTTCAGCGTCAGCCGTTTGGCGGCAATGTTTTTCGTGCCTGCGTGCTTCTTCCCGTCGCCACCGGCAACATGATGAAGCCGGGTACGGGACTGCTTTACATGAACGGCTTCGGATTTCGCGGTGTGGATATGGGATGGATGACGGGTGGCGAGATCGCGCCGGGTGGTTCCCCCGCGATCAGTCACATGGATCTCCACGAAGCGTTGGCTGATCCCGAGCGTTCGTCGGTTTTCTTCACCTGGAATTGCAATCCTGCGGCGTCGAGTCCAAATCAGAACAAGCTGGTCGATGCCTTGAAGCGGGAAGACCTCTTTCACGTCGCCATCGATATTTTCCCGACCGACACGGTCGACTACGCCGACATCGTGCTGCCGGCTGCAAGTTTTCTCGAATTCGACGATGTGGTGATGTCGTATTTCGACTGGACGGTGTCGGCTCAGACCAAGGCAAGCGAACCGCTCGGTTCATCACGTAGCAACATGACCATCTTCCGCCAAATCGCAGAGGCCTGCGAGCTCAACGAAGAGGCGTTGTTCGAACAAGACGGCGACATGATCGAGAAATTGCTCCGTCAGAGCGGAATCGGGATGGGCTTCTCGGAATTGTCCCAGCGCGGAACGGTTTTCTGGTCTCAGGACATCGGCACTCCCTTCATCGATGGCAAGTTTCCAACGAATTCCGGAAGAATCGAACTGGCGGGGCCTGCCTTCGTCAATGCCGGATTACCCGAAGCGCCGCAGCCCCATGCTGACGCCGTACCTGCGTCGGACTTCTGGCGCGTTCTGTCGCCGGCCAGTAGCTGGCTGATGAACAGCAGCTACGGCAGCGAACAGCGTATCCGGCGCCAGATCGGCCCGCAGACCGGATTCGTTAATCCGGATGCAGCGAAGGCAGCGGGACTCACAGAAGGAGAGACTGTTGTTCTTTTCAACGTAACCGGTGAACTACCGATGCGGGTCGGCTTTGACCCCGGTGTTCCTCCTGCAACAATTCTCCTTCACAAGGGCCGCTGGCCGAAATACGAGATGGCCCGAGCCAACGTGAACGTTCTAAATCCCGGTCAAAAAACCGATCTCGCGGAAAGTTCGAGCGTGCACGGCATTGAAGTGCGCATCCGGCGCGCGATGAGCGAGGCTGCCGAATGAGCAAGATCTGTTTCGTCATCGAACATTTGGCTGTCGAGCATCCGGGTACGCTCAAGCCGGCGCTGGAGGCGGGGGGATATGAGGTTGTGTCGATTCCGGCCGCGGCGATCAGGCGTTATCGCGAACGGGCCGAGGAAGTCGGTTTGCTTATCGTGATGGGAGGACCGATCGGCGTCTACGATGCGCCGGAATATCCGTTTTTGTCGGAAGAAATCGATATCATACGCACTCGTCTCAAGGCAAAGCGGCCCGTTCTCGGTATTTGCCTTGGGTCTCAGCTCATGGCTGCGGCGCTGGGCGCCAAGGTCTTTCCCGGGACCAATGGCGTCGAACTGGGGTGGGCGCCTGTTCAATTGACGGCACAAGGACAACAGCATGCGCTGGCGGAGGTCGCCGGCAACGGTTCGCCGGTTTTGCACTGGCACGGCGATACATTCGAATTGCCGGAAGGGGCGACGCTGCTGGCTTCGACATCGCGCTACGCTCACCAGGCTTTTTCGGTCGGGAGTTACGGGCTTGCCTTGCAATTCCACGTCGAGACCGACGCGGCTGAACTCGAACAATGGTTCGTCGCATTCGCCGGAGACATACGCAAAGCGGGTCCGGAAACGTTGTCCAGGCTTCGCGCGGATACCGCGAAACATGCTTCAACTCTCGCTGAGAGAAACGCGCGTTTCGTCTCGCATTGGGTATCCCAATTATGAATGCGGCGGCACTGCCGGCGACCAAAGGGTGGAATTAATCGATGGCTGTCGTCGTTACGGATAATTGCGCGGATTGCCGCTTCACCGAGTGTGTCGCGGTATGCCCAGTGTCCTGTTTTCATCAGGACGAGCGGATGGTTTATGTCGATCCGATCGAATGTATTGCGTGTCGTGCCTGTCTGACGGCATGCCCTGTGAACGCGATCTTTGACGTAGAGGATCTTCCGGCTGAGAAAATTCAGTGGATCGAGATCAATGCGCAACGCGCCGCTCAACTGCCGGTGATCGCCGAAAAGCAAGCGGCCCTTCCAAACGCCGACACGAGGAAGGCGAGCTACGGATTCTAGCAATGTTTGAGCCCGAAATCGCAATTGTTGGCAGCGGCCCAAGCGGCTTTTTCGCAGCCGAAGCCCTTCTGAAAGCCGGCATTGGGGCGCGTGTCGGTATGTTCGACCGGCTGCCGACGCCTTACGGCCTGGTGCGCTCCGGCGTCGCACCGGATCACCAACAAATCAAGCAGGTCGTCAAGGTGTTCGACAACCTGGCCAGCAACCCGCAATTCTCATTCTTCGGCAATATAGATGTCGGCAGCGATATCTCGCTCGGCTCGCTGCGTAGCCGGTACGACGCGGTCATTCTGGCATATGGCGCTTCTGCCGGAACGTCGCTGTCGATTCCAGGCAGTCGGCTTGCGCAGAGTATTACTGCGTCGGATTTCGTTGGCTGGTACAACGGCCACCCCGATTTTGCCAACTTTGATCCGCGCTTTGATCATGAATGTGCGGTCGTCGTTGGACATGGCAATGTCGCCATCGACGTTGCGCGCATCCTGCTCAGCGACCATGCAAGGCTTGCAAAAACCGACATGGCCGATCACGCGATCGAGGCGCTTCGTCATAGCCGTGTGCGACGCGTCCATCTCGTTGGACGACGAGGAACGATCCAGGCGTCGTTCACGACGGCAGAACTGCGCGAATTGCTTGGGTTATCGGATGTTCGAGTCGTGATCGAGCCAGATGTCTTGCAGCTTGACGAAGAAGAGCGTGGATTCCTTGAACTACCGGTCAACGCAGCTATCAAGCGCAATTTCGGCATCATCAGCGACGCAGCTTCACGTGGCTCGGACGGAGAAGCCACCAGGGAGCTTCATCTCAAATTTCTTGCGAGTCCGGTGACCATCGAGGGCACCGATCGGGTTGAGGCCGTTCATTTTGTCCGCAACCGGCTGGAAGGGCCAATCGCTTGCAGAAGGGCCGTGCCTTCCGGCGAGCGTTTTTCCATTTCGGCCGGACTGACGATCGCAAGCATCGGGTTTCAAGGCAGACCGCTCGGCGATGTGCCATTCGACGACCGACGCGGAATTATTCCAAACGTCGAAGGACGGGTGACTGGCGACTCCATCGGAGGTGCGTCGCTATATGTTGCGGGTTGGATCAAGCGGGGCGCCACGGGCATCATCGGCACAAATCGTGCCGACGCCGCGGAAACGGTTCGCACGTTGCTGGCCGATTTTCGCGACAAGCGCTGGTCGGTGAAAACTGACCGGCCGCAAGCGCTGGCTCCGCCGGGGAATCCCCGGATTAATTTTGCGGACTGGAAGCGGATCGACGAAGCGGAGTGTCGTTCTGGACAGGAAGTGGGCAGGCCGCGCCGCAAAATCGTGAGTATCGATGCCATGCTGGATATCGCTCGAAGCGGCGAGGCACCGGCTACGCCTTCGCAACCCGCGGCGTGAGTAGACCGGCCTCCATGCCATTGAAAATAGATCGGTTTTTCCAGAAGTTCGGTTCAGATGCGGCTTGAGGCGCGGCGGATTCGCAGGTAAGACTAGAAATCAATCATGAAACGTGTGAGTCCCCTGGGATGGCGAGGAAGCTCAAGCGATCGAATTTAAGCGAGGACGCCTACACGGTCGTCCGGGACATGTTGCTTAATGGGGATCGGTTTAACCCGGGCGATAAGGTCAGCGTCGAGGAATTGAGCCGGGAACTTGGCGTCAGCCGTACACCATTGTGGGCAGCCATCAATCGGCTGGAGGCGGAGCGCGTCGTCGAGGTGGTGCCACGGCAAGGGGTGTACCTTGTCGACTACGATCCCGGGCGTGCGCTCGAAATGTATATCGCGCGCGAAGCGCTCGAAGGGATGGCTGCGCGGCTTGCGGCTTCGAATGTCACGGACCGTCAACTGGCGATCCTGCAGCGGAGCATCGATGATCAGCGCGCCTGCCTCAGCAGTGGCGATTCCGATGGTTACTACACGCGCACCCTCGAGTTTCACGAGGAGATTCTGCGTGCGGCCAATAACGTCACGCTGGAACGGTTGCTGAAATCGGTGTTCGCGCAGATGAGGGCCATGCGCATTCAGCGCAATTCGATCCCGACGCACCTCCCACAGTCTTGCATGGACCACGAGAAAATATTGTCAGCCATCCGCAAGCGCGATCCGGATCTCGCCGAGCGAGAGGCGCGAAGCCACATCCAGGATCTCGCGACCGCCATTCGCCGTGAGCGGGTGCCGGCGCAGACGCCGGCGGCAGCCAAAAGCCGGCTCTCCGCATTGGCGCGTTGAGGCACGACCTTTCGATTAATTTCTCGGCAGATTGCACAAGCTGTGCCCGCGACGATCGGCTCGCCTGATTGATCGTGCGACAGTGAGTTGATTTTCCTGAACCAGGTCGAGTAATACTTGGATTTCTAGGACTTTCCCTCCAAATCCGGTCAATACCGCTTCTGGCACGTCGCTTGCTTCGTGAAATGAAACACGAATGCTAAGCGAGACCCGATGCTGGCGCAGCAACTTGCCAATGGACTCCTTCTCGGCGGTATTTACGCACTGGTGGCGCTCGCGTTTTCGCTTACGATCGGTATCCTGAATTTTCTGAATTTCAGCATTCCTGCGTTGTTCATGCTCGGAGGCGTCGTCTCCTGTGCGGCCCTGTCGAAGGGATACGGGATCGCGGTCTCGATCGTGATGGCCCTTGCGGTCACGGGGGGCGTTTCGCTCGTCATTGAGCGCTTCACTTTTCGGTGGCTCAACAATTCCGACAGCCACATTCCGCTTGTCAGCTCTCTCGGATTCCTTATCCTTTTTGAGAATCTCGTTTTGATCTATTTTGGATCGGATGCCGTCGGTTATCCGAGTCCGTTTGGCGGCGCGAGTATTCGCATCGCAAGTGTACTCATAAGCTTGCCTCAACTTGCAAGCTTCGCCATCTCCCTGTTGTTAATTGCGACCTGCTACTTTGTCGTCACGCGCACGAAACTCGGGCGTGGTCTTCGCTCGATCGCGGAGAGCTCCACAGTTTCCGCAATGCTGGGCGTCGATGTCGGCCGGACGGTGTCCGGCATGTACCTCATTTCCGGTCTGCTTGCCGGGATGGGCGGCGCGTTGTTCGGTATCAGTTACCTTCAGGTCTCCTGGGATATGGGATCGGAAGTCGCGCTCAAAGGCATCTCCGCCATGGTGCTGGGTGGGATGGGCAACATCTGGGGCGCCTTGCTGGGCGCCTTGATCATCGCGATAGTGGAGGTACTGACGATATCCTACGTCAGTTCGGAGGCCGTAAACGTCGTCGTCTACAGCGTTTTGCTCCTGCTCATTCTGGTGATGCCGAATGGCCTGCTCGGCGATCGCGCCATCCTTGTCGAGCGCATGTGATGAGCGGATACGCAACCCAGATCGCGGCGATCCTGATCATCAATATCGTCGCAGCCTATTCGGCCTACATGCCGCTGGCTTGCGGTCAGCTCAATCTCGGTATCGCCGGCTTCATGGCAATCGGTGCTTACACGTCGGCCATCCTGAGCGGTCACGGATTTGCGCTTGGCATTTCGATCATCGGCGGCGGGGGTGCGTCGACAATTGCGGGACTGGCCGTTTCAATTCCTGTTCTTAGAGCTCGTGGCATTTATCTCACAATTGCCACCCTGGCATTTTCCGAAGTCGTCGCCGCGGTCCTGCTCAATGTGAATGCGTTGGGGGGAGCCAGCGGCCTGGTAGTGGCCGACCATATGAGTGTCGCTCCGATGTTTGCGGCGATGGTGATCGTTCTCGCAGCCGTCGCCTGGCTGAGCAGCACACGGTTCGGTCTATGTATGACGGCCATTCGGAATGACGGCAGGGGCACCGCGGTGTTCGGCGTCAGGGTTCGACGCGTCGAGGTTGCCGCGCTGACGATCGGTGCTGGATTTGCTGGAGTCGCTGGCGCCCTTTATGCGCATCACTTTAACTATCTCGAAGCCCAGCACTTCAATGTCTTGCTCAGCACATATGCGGTGCTCTACGCGCTGCTGGGCGGACTCCAGACTCCATTCGGACCGTTGATCGGAGCCATCATCTTCACGCTCGTGCCGGAATTTCTCCGAAGCACGGATCAGTGGCGATACGTGGGGTTTGGCGTCTGCATAGTCCTTCTGATGCTGCTGCGCCCTGAGGGCTTGTTAACGAGGCGCTTGATCCATGAACTGCCGTTCAGGAGGCGTCTCGCATGAAGCCTGTGCTATTCCTGCACGCAATTACGCTCACCTTTGGCGGACTGTCGGTTATCGACAATCTCGATATTCAGGTTCGCAAAGGATCTCGTTGTGGGTTGATTGGCCCGAACGGCGCCGGCAAAACCACTATCTTCAACCTTCTGAGCGGTGTTTACCGCGCCACTGCGGGCGAAATCCGCCTCGATGATGAGCCAATTGACGACGTCCCGCTTGACCAGCGCATTCGTCTCGGCATCGGCAGAACCTTCCAGAACCTTCGTTTGATGAAACACCTGACGGTGTTGGAAAACATCATGCTGGGGCAGCACCATTTGGTCGGTCCATGGACGAGAATTCTTGCACCGCTTGGGAGTCGGTGGAATTGCGCCTGGCGCGACGAAGCCGAGGAGGTGGCCGAGACCTTAGGGCTCCGTGAAGACATTCATAAACTCGCCCAAGGGCTTTCTTACGGCGTACAAAAGCGTATCGAAGTCGCCCGTGCGCTCGTGGGCCGGCCCAAACTTCTGCTGCTCGACGAACCAGCTGCGGGACTCAATTCGACCGAACGCAATGAGCTTGTGACGGTACTTGCATCCTCGGTTCCGAGTGACACGACCGTGCTCATCGTTGAACATGACACCGATTTCGTCAGAACGCTCTGCGACCAGGCGGTCGCTCTCAACTTCGGTCGAAAAATTGCCGAGGGTGATCCCGCGTCGGTTTGTAGTCACCCGCTAGTGGTCGAAGCATATCTTGGAAAGGACGAGCCGACGTATCGCAACCATTCGAAATCGACTTCGTCCGGTGAAGCAGCGATTCAAAGGAACGAAAATGCTGCTTGAAGTCCGCAACCTCAGCGTCTCCTACGGTAACGTGTCGGCGGTAAGTGACGTGAGTGTTCATGTCGAGGAAGGCAGCATCGCCGCTGTGCTCGGTGCGAACGGCGCCGGGAAGACATCGCTGCTTAACGCGATCATGGGCGTGACACGTGCGCAAGGCGTGGTTCGCTTTGCGGGTCAGGTCATTTCTGGATGGTCGTCGGCGCGCCGTGTGTCGGCTGGTATCGCACTCGTGCCTGAAGGTCGCCGGATATTGTTGTCGCTGACCATCGAGGAAAATCTCCTGATGGGTGCCTATCAAAGGCGGGATCGCGAAATCACAGGCGATCTGACCAAAATGTACGATCTCTTTCCAAACCTTGCGCGACGGCGAAACTACCTCGGTTCGGTCTTGTCGGGCGGCGAGCAGCAGATGCTTGCGATTGGGCGGGCGCTCATGGCGAGGCCTCGTCTGCTCCTAATGGATGAGCCCTCTCTCGGTCTTAGTCCGCTTTTTGTTCGAGAAGTCTTCAACCTGGTCCGTAGTTTGAACAGCGCCGGCCTTGCGATCCTGCTTGTCGAACAGAACACCAGAATGGCCCTCCAGGCGGCACGAAGGGGATATGTATTGAAGCTCGGTCGTCTTGCGCTTGAATCCGACACCGAAGAACTCATGAAATCTGATGATCTGACTAAAGCCTATCTCGGTGACGACGTCACCGTGAAGCACCGTCTGCATGCCTAACGATTGCGAAAAGGAAAGAGGATGAAACGTACCGGTCTTATTATGGTGCTTGTTGCACTTGGCATTGGTTCCGCGCACGCGGATGATCTGACGATCGGATATCTGGCGGCCAACACTGGGCCTTTTTCAGCGCTGGCAAAGCGCAATGCGATAGCGGTGCAAGTCGCGATCGAGGACATCAATGCGAAAGGCGGTGTGAACGGTAAGAAGCTTGCACTTGCGTCGTTCGATACCGGCGGCAAGCCCGACCAGGCGGCTGCGGGAGTGGCGCATTTTGCAGAGGATGAACCGGCTCTCGCTGTCGTCGGCCCGTTCAGCACCAGCGAATGCCGCGTTTCGTTCCCGGTCGGCGAGCGCCTCGGAATTCCGCAGATGTCGATGGCTTCGTCAGCGCCGAAGGTCGCCGCGCCGTTTACCTATGCGTTCCGCAATACCACAGACGAGGCCTACACCTATGAGCGGCTGTTCAAGACAATCAAAGCAAAAGGCTATGCGGCAAAGTCCGTTTCGATTGCCTACGCAACCGACGATGCCGTTTCCGAAGCACTGGGAACCAAGGTGCTCCCGGATGCGATCAAGCAAGCCGGCCTTCCGCTCGAGCAGACCGTCTCGCTTCGTGTAGCGGCATTCGATCTGGCTCCGCAGGTCTCGCAACTGATGCAGAAGCCGACCGACCTCATTGCCGTCGGGACGCCGCCCGAACCGATGCTGAAACTCGCGGCGGAGCTTCGCCGCCAGGGCCATAAGGGACGGATGCTCGGCGGCTCCTCGGTCGCCGATGCCGAACTGCCGGCGCGCATGGGTCCGAACGGAGAGGGGACGTTGATCACCGCGACCTTTTTCAGCGGGATGGATGACGAACGGACACGGGATTTCGTCATGAAGTTCCAGGCCAAGCTCAAGGAGAAAGGCGAACCCGCCGTTGAACCCAACCAGTTCGACGCAGCCAGCTACGACATCGTCTCGATGTATGCGTACGCGATGCAGCAAGCCGGAGTGACCGGCGACAAGGACAAACGCGCCGCAGAACGGACAGCCATCCGGGACCAGATTCGGAAGCTCAGCAAATTTCCCGCGCTGGTCGGTCCGCTTTCGATCAACGCCGATGGCGACGCCATCAAGGTCATCTACGTGCTCGAGGCAAAGGGCGGAAAGTGGGTGCTGGTCGACAAGCATCTCGATTAGCCAAAGGCCTCGCGATTAGCTGATCGCGCTTGACATCGGCTCAATCGCTTTTATTGTGAAATGAAACACGAAATATTCATATGGCAACTTTAGCGCAAAAGCTCGACATTCCCGGTGATTTCTCGATGGCGGAGCGTCTGTATCGACCATCTCCGCGCCGGGGATGGGAGGGGCGGCTTCGTGACCTCGAGGCTCAAATTCGCGTCGACGTGGAGATGCTCCGCTATCCGGTAGATCCGCTCCCGTACAACCCGCGGGAGGGAATGCTCGAAGTCGCCGTGATTGGAGCGGGGCAGACGGGCAAGGCCGTCGCTTTCGGTCTCGAACGGTTCGGTCTGCACAGCGTGAAGGTGTTTGACCGCAATCCAGCCGGACTGCAGGGGCCGTGGCGAAACTACGCGCGCAACCATCTGTTGCGGACTCGAAAAAGCGAGACCGGAGGGTTGCACTGGGGCTTTCCCAATCTTCATTTTCAACGCTGGTGTGATCTGAAGTTTGGCGAGGACTACTTTCGGAGCATCAAGAAAATTCCGCGGCTGGTGTGGGCGGAGTATCTCGATTGGTTTGGCGACGTTCTGAAGCTTCCTATCGAATACAACGTCAACGTTTCCGACATTGTCTGGCGCCCCGATCTCGAATGTTTTGAACTCGAGACTTCGAAAGGGATAACGCGCGCGCAGTTTGTCGTGCTGTGCACGGGAATTGAGAGCGCGGGTTTGCAGCGTTTTCCGCAACTGGTCAGGGAAAATCTGCCGTCGCAAGCATACTCCCACACGATGGGGGATATTCCCATCGATCGATTGGCGGATCGCGATGTTGTGGTCATCGGTGGAGGCGCCAGCGCCTTTGACACCGCCAATGCCGCGCTGGAGGCCGGCGCTCGGTCCGTCGACCTTTTGATACGCAGGGAAAGCCTGCCGCCAGTTCATCGTGTCTGCCTCGCCAGCCGGTGGCACGGATATCATCGCCACTACATCGAACTCTCCGACGAGATGAAGTGGGCGTATTCATTAGCCGACCTCGATCTCGGGGTGCCGCCGCCGCGCGATACCTATTACGAAGCCATTCGGGACAACCGGTTCGATATCTACGGAAGCGCCGGTATCGAATCGATTCGATATGAGAATGGCAAAATTATCGGCCGCTATGGGGGAGCGGAGATGCGCCATGATTTCATGATCTGCGGCACCGGCAGCCGAAATTCATTGGCGGATCAGCGAGAGCTGCAATCGGTGTTGCCGTCGGTCCGGCTGTGGAAAGACGGCTATATTCCTAACGGCCATGCCACGCATCATGAGCTTGAGAACAGCCCGTATCTCGGTTCTGCACTGCAATTCACACCTCTTCACGATCGCGATCATTTCGTGAGCCGCATCTATTACCTTTGCTCGGGTGTCGCGCATTTAAGCGGATTCCGTTGCAATTTGTCGGGCCTGCAATATGCGGCCGAGCGCGTGTGTCACGATATCTCCCGGACGTTGTTCATCGAGAACGAGGAAGAGATCAAAGCAGCATTCGATCGGCATTCCGGCTGGGAATAAGTTTGAGGAAATAGAAGGATAAGACCATGAACGTAGCCACATCGATTGCAAAGAAAGCAAAATGGAGCGCCGAAGAGACCAAGCTCCGGGTTGAACTAGCCGCAGCCTATCGGCTGACGGCGAAACTCGGCATGGATGATCTGATTTACACCCATCTCTCTGCGCGTGTTCCTGGCCCGGAATTACATTTTCTCCTGAACCCATACGGAATGCTGTTCAGCGAAGTTACTGCTTCGTCGTTGATCAAGGTCGATCAAAACGGAGAGATGGTCGAGCCCGACGACCGCTGGGTGCACAATCCCACGGGTTTTGTACTTCACAGTGCAATTCATCGTTCAGGCGATGACAGAGTCTGTGTGTTTCACGGGCATCCAATTAACGCGATGGCAGTATCAAGTCTGGAATGTGGTCTGCTTCCGCTCACGGTGTGGGCGCAGCAATTCTACAAACGTGTTTCGTATCATCCCTATGAAGGTCCGCCGGTGCGTCTCGATGAACGTGATCGCGTGCTTGCAAACATGGGAAATACTCAAGCCATGCTGATGCAGAATCACGGCGTGTTGACGACGGGGCGTACGGTCGCCGAGGCATTTATCCTGATGTATTACCTCGAAAAGTCCTGCGAAGTGCAGCTCAAGGCGCAGTCGTCGGGCCAGAAGTTGATCATTCCGTCTGAAGAGATCTCGGAATATTCGGCTCGCCTTCGCTATTCGGAGGAGCAGCTGACCGCAAATCCAGGCGCGCTGGAATGGCAGGCGCTGGTACGAAAACTCGACAGCGAAGATCCGTCTTACCGCAACTAACTGTGAAGGCTTTTTGAAATGACACGACCGACGACATTGGCGATGAACGGGATGGTGACGTCGCCTCACTATCTCGCTTCGCAATCCGGACTGCGTATCCTTCGGCAGGGCGGCAATGCCGTCGAAGCGGCGATTGCCGCTGCCGCGACGGTCGCGGTCGTGTATCCGCAAGCCAACAGCATCGGAGGCGATAATTTCTGGCTGATCTCGCGAGATGGCCAACCTGCGCCGCTTGCGTTAAATGCTTCGGGACGTTCGGGAAGCAAGGCAACGCTTGCTCATTACCGCGAGCAAGGCGTTTCATCGATTCCCGCCAGGGGATATCTGGCCGCCAATACTGTGCCGGGCGCGGTGTCGGGGTGGGAGGCCGCCTATCAGCACAGCATCGAAAAACTTGACGGCAGGATTGCCTGGAGCGAGCTTCTTGAAGACGCGGTTGGTTACGCTCGCAACGGCGTTCCGGTTTCGTCACATCAGGATTTGCGCGGGCTGGTGGATTTCAACACCGCGGACAAGAGCTTTGGAAATCTGCAACGTTTTCCGGAAATGAAGCGGCATTTCTGCAAGCCTGACGGAAGTCCGCTGCGTGCAGGCGACGTCATGCGTCTGTCCGACCTCAGTGCGACCCTTGAAGCGATCAGCAGGGAAGGCGCCAAGGCCTTCTACAAAGGTGACATAGCAAAGACGATTACGGCGGAACTACTCGACAATGGCGGAGTGCTGACGCGAGAAGACTTCGCCGCTCATAGAGCCGATTGGGTCGATCCGATTTCCGTGCCTTACCGCGATTATACGGCTTTCAATCTGCCGCCGAATACGCAGGGAATGGCGGCCCTCGGCATTTTGAACATCCTCAACAACTTCGACCTTACGCGGATCGAAGACGGTTCGGCCGGCTTCTATCATCTGATGGCCGAGGCAGTTAAGGCCGCGTTCGCCGACCGCGATGAATGGCTGACTGATCCTACATTTGTCGATATCCCGCTCGACCGGCTGCTTTCGAAAGCCCATGGGAAGGCGCAGGCCGACAAGATCAAGCAATCGACCAGCGCCGAATCAAGCGCGTCGGTCATCAGGGGTGGAGACACCGTCTGGATCGGGGTCGTCGATAAGCAAGGTAATTCAGTTTCGCTGATTCAGAGCATCTGTGACGGATTTGGCTCTGGGATCATGCCGGCCGGAACCGGCGTGCACCTACAGAACCGCGGAAAATATTTCGTACTCGATGAGACTTCAGCCAATCGGCTTCAGCCGCGCAAGCGGTGCTTCCATACGCTGATTGCCGGAATGCTGTTCAAGGATGGCGCTCCGGAGCTGGTCTATGGGACGATGGGGGGAGAGGGACAGCCACAGACGCAGGCGGCGATCGTCGCACGGATCATCGATTACAAGATGTCGCCTCAACAAGCGATCGAGGCGCCACGCTGGCTTCAAGGGCGCATGCTCGATTTGTCGCAGCCGGGTACGCAGCTCAATCTCGAGGGACGCGTGCGCGATGACGTGGTCCTCGAACTTATGCGACTTGGCCACCGGATTAATTTGACGCCGGATTACTCCGACATCATGGGCCATGCCGGAGCGATCGTCATTGATCGAAAAACCGGTGTGATGAAGGGCGGTGCAGATCCGCGTGGCGATGGTGCTGCGGTTGGATTTTGACGGCATAACGGCCGCGTGGTCGGGGCAGATATGCCGACCGGACCACAGCGGCCTAGTGGCAAGCAAATTGCTTGATCGAGAATGGACAGGTGCTGCGTTCGACTATTGCGTGATCCTGTGATGGTAAGAAATGAAGGGACGGCCACATGAACGCTCCAGTGCGGATGGTCTCGGAAACCGCTAACCCGGACACTGCCTTGATCGATGACTGGCATGTCATCGGCTTCAGCAAAGATGTTCCAAGCGGAAAGGTTGTTCCGGCGACGTTACTCGGCGAAGATTTGATCATGTGGCGCGACGCCGCTGGACAAGTTCACGTCTGGAAGGATCTTTGCATTCATCGCGGGGCACGGCTTTCCAAGGGATGGATCGCCAACGACACGGTGGTGTGCCCATATCACGGCTGGCGTTACGATGGCTCGGCGAAATGCGTCCTTGTTCCGGCCGCGCCAGATCAGCCGCCGCCGCTGAAAGCACGTGCATTTCCTCATCGCATCGAGGAACGTTACGGGATGGTATGGGCCTCGCTCGGTGAACCAAAACACGGCGTTCCCGTATTTCCGGAGTGGACGGATTCGAGCTTCCGCAAGTTCAACACCGGCCCCTATTTATTCAAGGCAAACGGATTCCGTTCGGTCGAGAACTTTATCGACGCAACGCACTTTCCGTTCGTCCATGGCGGGTTGAACGGTGTCGAGGATGCGCCGGATAAGGTTGAAGATTACAAAGTCTTCGAGGACGACAATGGCATCAGCACCAGCGGAATTCGCGTGTACCAGCCCTATGGCGACCATCGTCAGGTTCCGGTAAACGCAACCTATATTTACCGGGTCTTTCGTCCGTTGGTTGCCTACTTTTCCAAGGCAGTTGAAATTGCCGACGCCGGGAAGCGTCATCTCGGCAGCCCGGAGGATCGGTTCTGCACGTTTCTGACCGCCCAACCGGTCGACGAGGTGAATTGCATCATTCGGCTCTGCGTCGCGATTAATTTCGGCTCGGACCTTACCGAGGAAGATATCCTGCGCCGGCAGGACAAGGTGTTCTCCCAGGACAAAGACATCGTCGAGACCCAGCGGCCCGAGCGCATTCCGGTCGATCTGCGCGCGGAGATTCATCACCGCACCGATAAATTTGGTCTGGCCTATCGCCGCTGGCTTGGCGCGCTTGGTCTCACTTACGGTATAGCTTAACCGGTTGCCGCCATGGCCATTGTCGTCACCGAAAAGTGCAAAGATTGCCGTTTTACCGAATGTGTGACGGTCTGTCCGGTCGCATGCTTTCACGGCGATGACCGAATGCTGTACATTGATCCTGAAGCCTGCATCTTGTGCCAGGCTTGCGTGCCGGTCTGTCCAGTTCAGGCTATCTATGACGAAGTGGACCTGCCTCCGGAATGGACGCATCTGGTCGCGTTAAATGCGGAGCGTGCCACCACTTTGCCAGTGGTTGAAGAGAAGCAAATGCCTCTGAAAGCGAGCGTTTGATGCGCATTTCTTCGCAGATCGACGTATCGACGTTATCTGCAGATTTGTCGCAGCGATCTACCGACGTCACGTTGTTCAAATATCAGGCCTTGGGCAACAGCTATCTGATCTATGATCCTCAGAGAAACCTGCATGCGATCGGTTCGATCGAACGTGCGACCGATTGGGTCAGGATGGTATGCAGCCACGACTATGGCATTGGGTCCAACGGCCTTCTTGTTGGACCTGACGCAACCGTGAACGGCGCATTCGAATTCAGGATATTCAATTCTGACGGCAGCCAAGCCCAACTCAGCGGCAATGGATCTCGCATCTTTGCCCGATACTTGCTGGATGCAGGTTACACCGATCCCACGCTGAAATTGCCGTTCTCGATCGCCGCGATCTCGCCGATGTCGCGGGTCGTGGTGGACGTGCCTCCACCGGAACCGGACGATCCGCGCATTCTTACCGACATCAACGTCGTCCCGTCGTTTGGCGCTAATGCGGTTGAGGCGCAACCTGGGGCGATACAAGGTAGCGGGCTGCATTTTACCGTAGCCGCACTGGCCGACATCGGGCGTCGGCATCGTATGGGTGACAAGTGGATTGATAGCAGCCTGATATCGATCGGTAACCCGCATTGCGTGACTTTTGTCGAGAGACCGGAGACTCTTCCCTCTGTCGATTTTCTCACTCAGCTACGCTCGGAATTTTCCATGATCGCCGACGCGCCGCCTCATTCCAGCGGTCCAGTCTTTCAGCATGGCTGTAATTTGCAATGGTGCTTCGTCGAGAACAGAGAAAGTATCCATCTTCGTATCGTCGAGCGCGGTGAAGGCCCGACATTGGCATCCGGCTCAAGCGCATCG
This sequence comes from Bradyrhizobium canariense, assembly GCF_900105125.1. Classification (NCBI taxonomy): domain Bacteria; kingdom Pseudomonadati; phylum Pseudomonadota; class Alphaproteobacteria; order Hyphomicrobiales; family Nitrobacteraceae; genus Bradyrhizobium; species Bradyrhizobium canariense. The sequence continues at coordinate 7,331,287 of NZ_LT629750.1, forward strand.
GCTGCTGTGATTGCAGCGTATGCGCGTGGCCTGATCGACGAAGACGCAACGGTCGTCATGCCGGGCGGCATGCTTCAGGTCACGCTGCTCTTTCACGAGGACGAAATTCGGGGAATCCGTGTAGCCGGGACTGCAGAACGGCTCGCTGAAATCAGGGTTATGTCTCCCGACTACGCGGTTTGTGATCGCAAGCCCGCAAACTGACGGCAGGGCCTGCGGGCCCACAAAATGTCTTCATTTCATAAAAATAAGGCTCGTGTCACGAAACTATCTTGCTCGAATGATGGGCGAGTTGAGGCGATAAAATATGCACGATTGACACATCGGCAGAGACGAAAGCATCAATTTCATCGATTTTCATGTATCATCTTTCATTTCACTATATGGCACGTTCTTTGCTGTTAAATCGAGGGACCAGCCGTCGCGATTGTCTGGCTTGCACGGGATCGAGCGGATGGTCGAAGGCCGATAATGAGAGAGGGCATCTGAAAGTTTCCAAACACACGTCGCCGTCTCGCAGCCGTTCACGTTCGAGCGGCTTCGTATTATTTGAATTCGAGCAAGCTACCCCGCCTCGGGCTGCGTTTGCAGCGCGGCGATGCGCGTCTCAGCATGAATCAACAGGAATGTAGAATATGAATGCTCCTACCGGCAGGATGACCGATTTTATCCGGAAGCAGACCTATGAAACAGAAGTGCTTCAGTTGCGACGCCGTCTCGCGAAAGTTCACCGGATCCTGACAGCGGGTGGCATGTGGCCCCTGACCAAAGGGCACGCCAGCGCGCGTATCCCCGGCACCGATAAGGTGCTGATCCTCGGGCACATCCACGCAACTGGCCGATCTCTCGATCAGGTCGACGTCGATGATATCGTGGTCGTCAATCTCGAAGGTGAATGGCTCGAAGGCGAGATAGAGCCGGTCGATGAGCGATATCTCCATCTTGAAATCATGAAGGCCCGCCCTGACGTGATGTCAGTCGTGCACGCGCATTCGACATACGCAACGGCATTCGGCGTTGCCGACGTCAATATTCTTCCCGTTGGCAATCGCGGCGCGATCTTTGGCCCGTCGGTGCCCATTCTACAGTTTGATCGGCAGATCGACACGCCCGAGCGCGGCCGGATGGTCAGCGATCTCATGGGCAAGGGGTGCGCGGTCGTTTTGAAGAATCATGGCGTCGCCGTCGCATCAGATTCGATCGAGAATGCCTGCATCACCGCGTTCGCCCTGGAAGAGACCGCGCATCTGCACTGGATCGCCGCCCAACTCGGACCGGTTCAGCGTATCTCCACCGGCGAAGTCCAGAGTGTGCTCACGGGGGCGCGCAAAGCCGAATTCTTCGCGCATGCCTGGGGCCACTACGCAAAGCTCGACCCCTGGGATGGCATGAACCGTCCCGTTTGACCCCCCACCGGTCGGTAAAAAAACGACAAATAAGCCAGGCCAGTTTCCATGCCCTATGAAAGCCTCCGACCGTATCTGGATATCCTCGAGCAACGAGGCTTGATGAAATGGGTCGACAAGGAAGTCGACAAGGATTGGGAAATTTCTGCCGTCGGCCGGATGATGTTTCGGGGAATGGCCGAGGAGAAACGGTATGGCGTGGGTTTTCGAAACATCCGCGGCTATTCCGACACGCGCGTGGTATCGGGCGTGGTCGCGGCCTCGACGGAGATGATGTCGATCGCGCTGGAGTGCGAACCGACGCCCTCTGCTATTCACGAGCGAACCATCCGCGGCATTTCCAATCCGATTGAACCGATCGTCGTGTCGAGCGGACCGTGCAAGGAAGTCATTCATCGCGGTGACGACCTCGACCTAAGACGATTGCCCGTTCCGACTTGGACGCCTGAGAAGGATGCCGGGCCGTATTTCACGCCGCTGTGGGTCACCAAGGATCCAGACAATGGCGTCCGCAACATCGGTATTCGCCGCGCCCAGCTCAAAGGCCCTGATACGACCGGGATTTTGTACGGTGCACCCGATCGCGGCGGCGCGATCCATCATTCCAAATGGCAGCGCCTCGGAAAGCCGATGCCAGCTGCATTTTACCTCGGCGCCGACCCGGTGCACTATCTGGTCGCGCCGGGACGCTACGGCACCGACGAACTCGCGATCGCCGGTGGTATCCGCGGTGAAGCTGTCGAGATGGTGAAGTGCGAAACCGTCGACATCGAGGTGCCTGCCACAGCGGAGATCGTTGTCGAAGGTGAGATCCTGACCGACTATGCCGAGCCGGAGGGGCCGTTCGGCGAGTTCACTGGCTTCATGGCGGGCGGCCGCATGTGCCCGGTCTTCAAGGTCAGCTGCATCACCCATCGGAAGAACCCGATTCTGCTCGGCATTATCAGTCAATTTCCGCCGAGTGAGAGCAGCATGATCAAGCGAAACCTGCTGGAAGCGAACCTGCTCAAACATCTGGTGCAGAATCTTCGCATTCCGGGAATCGTCGATATTCATACACCCGAGTCGGGCGGCTGTACTGCCATGCTCTGGGTCAGCTTGAGGAAAACCTACACCGGTCATGCCGACCAGGTCGCAATGGCCGTGTTGGGTTATTTCGGCATGAGCTACTTCAAATGGATCGTGATTGCCGATGAGGACGACGACATCCGAGATCCCTTTATGCGCGAGTGGATTCTGTCCTGGCGCATCAATCCGACGCGCGACATGCGTGTGATCCCCAACACCGGCGCCATCGAACTCGATCCGTCAGGTTACCCGCCTAATGAAATTCCGGCCGAAAATCTTGGGTCGAAGATCATTATCGACGCAACCCGCCGTTGGACCTATCCACCGATCTCCTTGCCGCCCCGAAAGCGACTCGACGCCGTCGTGCACGACTGGGCTTCTTATGGGTTGCCGCCGCTCGAACAGGTGCGCTTGCCAAAATTCATCTGAGCTGGCGGGCAACAAACACGACCTGGCCCGGGCAAACCGAAATATGTGAGGAGTCAACTTGAAACAGATACAACGCCATCTCCTTTTATTGGCTCTCGGTTTTGTCGCATTGCTTTCATTTGGCCAACCGCAAGCAGCACAGGCCGCCGATAAGCTGAAACTCCTGATGGATTGGGCCTTCCAGGGTCAAGCCGGCGCTTTCGTCAATGCGGTCGATAACGGCTACTTTACCAAGCAAGGCCTCGATGTGTCGATCGATCGCGGTTACGGCTCCGCAGACGCCATCACCAAGCTTGCCAGTGGCGCCTATGACGTGGCGTTCGGCGACATCAACTCGATGATGGAGTTCAACACCAAAAATCCAGACAAGCCTCAGTTGATTGCGGTGATGATGGTGTTCGACCGGCCGCCGCTCTCAATCATGACATTCGATACGTCGATCAAGACACCTAGGGATCTCGAGGGAAAGAAGGTCGTCACCAGCCAGGGCGAGTCGAATCTTCGGCTGTTTCCGCTGTTCGCAAAGCTCAACGGCATCGATCGGTCGAAGGTGACGTTCGTCAACGTTCAACCGCAGTTGCGTGAGTCCCTCATGATGCGCGGCGAAGGGAACGCGGTCACCGGGTTTTACTACGCAAGCTATGAGAGCTTCAAAGCGCTTGGCGCCGACATGCCCAAGCTGACGACGCTGATGTATGCCGATTATGGGCTGAAGGTATACGGTAACGCCGTCATCGTTTCGAAATCATTGGTAGATTCGAAACCTGATGTCATCAGGCGGTTTAATCTCGCTTTGATCAGCTCGCTTCGCGATACGATGAAGCAGCCAGAGGTGGTGGCACCACTCCTCAAAAAGCGCGATCCGACAATCTTTGAATCCGCCGAAACTGAGCGCTTTGAGATCGTCAACCGCGACTTCATCATGACGCCGTATGTTAAAGAACACGGCTTCGGAGATATCGATCCCGCTCGCATGGAAGCGGGCATCGCTCAAGTCACGGAAGCGTTGGACCTGCCGCGAAAGCCAAAGATCGATGAAGTCTTCACCAGTCAGTTTCTGCCGCCGGCGGACCAACGCAAATTACCTTAGATAGCTCGGTTGGCCGAATGCTTTACGTTTCAAAACCTCCTTTCGACAACCCGGCGCCGAAACCGCTCATGCCGCTGACGCGGCCCACATTTGTCGAGATGGACGACGTGAGCGTGACCTACGGCGCGGTAGGTAGCGAACTGGCGCTGCAGGCGTTTTCCGTGCGGATCGCAACTGGCGAGTTTGCCGCGATCGTCGGCCCGTCCGGTTGCGGGAAATCAACATTCCTGAAGCTGGCTTCGGGGCTGCGCCCTCCTACAGCCGGTGGCGTGATTGTCGGCGACAAAGAGGTCGCCGGACCGCTGAAATTCGTCGGCATGGCCTTTCAGAACCCGGCGCTGTTGCCCTGGCGAAAGTGCCTCGAGAACGTGATGCTGCCCTTGGAGATCGTTGAGCCGTTTCGGAGCCGCAAGCGGCGTGACCGGGAGTTGCATCGTGCGCGCGCCCGAGATCTGCTGAAGGCGGTCGGTCTGCCGGACGCTGCTGATCGCTATCCGTGGCAACTGTCGGGCGGAATGCAGCAGCGGGTTGCGCTGTGTCGCGCGATTGTTCACGACCCGCGTCTGCTTTTGCTCGACGAGACGTTTTCCGCTCTCGATGCATTTACGCGCGAGGAGCTTTGGGGCGTAGTACAGGCGCTCTGGCTTGAACGACAGTTCACGGCCGTCCTCGTTACCCACGATTTGACCGAAGCCGTCTATCTCGCGGACACCGTCCATGTCGTGTCGAGCAGACCCGGACATATCATCCACAGCGAAGTGATAGATCTGCCCCGGCCGCGCGATCCCAGACAGCGTTTTGACCCCGGATTTGCGGACACGGTGCTGCGATTGCGCCAGAAGATTGCCGAGGCACGCCAATGAACGGCCGACCAGGACAATGGCTGGGACCAGGGCTGACCGTCCTGATGTTCGTAGTGCTCTGGGAGGTGCTATGCCGAGCGCTGAAGGTGCCGTCATTTATCCTTCCAACGCCATCGGAGTCGGTGACGGCTCTGTTTTCTCAGTGGAATACCATCTGGCCAAATGCGTACCATACGTTGTTGACGACGTGCGCGGGTTTTGCGATCTCGGTGGTCTTCGGTCTCACCCTCGGCATGCTGTTCGGTGTGTCCGATAGTGTGTATCGGTGCGTCAATCCTTTGCTGATTGCCTTCAATTCCATTCCGAAGGTGGCAATCGTCCCCGTGCTGGTTTTGTGGTTCGGCATTGGGACCGTGCCGGCGATCCTGACTGCATTCCTGCTTTCGTTTTTTCCGATCGTCGTGAATGTCGCCGCCGGAATCGCAACAACCGAACCGGAACTCGTTGATGTGTTGCGCTCGATTGGCGCAACAAGGTTCGACATCCTGATCAAGGTCGGTCTGCCGCGATCGCTGCCCTATTTCTTTGCGTCACTCAAAGTCGCCATCACACTGGCGTTCGTGGGGGCGATCATGTCGGAAACGGTCGCGAGTAACGAAGGGGTTGGATATTTGATGCTTGCCGCGAGCTCGTCATTTCAGATTCCGCTCGTCTTTGCATCGTTGCTGCTGGTGGCCGTTCTCGGTGTGGCCATGTACGCACTCGCGGCGCTGGTAGAGCAGCGCTGCACAGGCTGGGCCTCGCGGATGGGTACAGGCGCGCATTCAACCATAACCTGAGGGCCGTGATCAGTTTGAATTCCGGCTTTGGCGAACCAAAGCAAAAGGGATGCAAGAACATGGACGAGTTTCACCTTCCGCCCGATTTGTTTTTTGAAGTGCGGGATATAGCCGAGCTGAAATGGTGTCGGCGCTTGAAACGCTTGACCGATGTGTTTTCTTCGTTCCGGCTGCTCAAAGCAGAGCTGAATCTTCGCACGCAGCGAACATCGGTTCACAGCGATCGTTGTGAAACCAGGGAATAATTCAGAGAGAGCGAGAAAGGTTCGAGAACTGCGCCCACAAAGCGTCGCGCTTTAGCGCCTTCACTTCGAGCAACGGTACCAAGAGCGACTATTCGCGGATCATCGGGTATTCTGACCGACTTAGAAAATAGCAGTCTGTATTGAGCAGCCGGTCCATTTGAATATGTGTTTCTCGGCTTCGACGGTTAGTGGCCTCGCACGGTCGATTGGCGCGTGCGGTGTATAGTCGGAGGTGCCCATCACATCAGTGTTCTGAACGGGTGAAAACGAATGAGAGAACCCGCATCGACGCCCGCGCCGTGCGCCATCAGATCAATGAGTCCGTCCGCCAGGACGAGCGGCAACAGACTCGCCGATCCGCCTCGTCCCAGCTTGACGATCTGCCTTCGACCTTCGACGTCCAGTCCAACGACGCGGCCCGGCGCCAACTCCCTTCTTCCGATCCGATGAGGCATCCGCTCCGCGGCGACGGACCATTCGCCCTCAAGCGGTGCGATGGAAGATCCCGAAAATGCATCAATCAGCGGCCGGGCAAAGAGCACCGCAGTGACGATAGCCGCAACCGGATTTCCCGGGAGTCGGGTGAGAAAACTGTCGACGACGACAACGAAATCCAATTGCGTAAGCGCCTTAGCGACCAAATTTGAGTTAGGCGATTGGTTTACCGGATTTCCGCCATTCACGAACATCATGCGGACGGGAGGATCGGATGCTTCCAACAATCCCCGGCCCAAAAGCGGTTCAGGAATCGCACGGTGAAATTCCGCCTTGTCGGACGCTTCGATGGTTTTATCGAAAAGACGTTGGGTATCGTAACCGTGTGCCACGCCGCCGCCGGGAATGCCGATCTGACCGCACAGCGCCGCGAGGGCATCGACGCAGCGGAATATCTCCGCGCTGCTTTTGTACTTGTGCAATCCCCATCCGAGCTGAATAGACGCCGGCTTCGTTGTTGCGTGTTCGCGCGCCAACTCCCGCAGTTCGTCGATCGACAATCCGCAACGATCGCTGAGCGATTCGAGCGAATGGGAATCTAGGAGAGCACGGAAGCTAGCGAACCGATAGGTATGATGTTCGATGAAATCTTTGTCCTCCAGGCCCTCCTCCAGGACGATTTTCGCTAAAGCAAGCGCAAATGAAGCATCCGTTGCGACGCGTGGCTGGACGTGCCGATCGCAGATCGTCGCTGATTCGCTTTGAACGGGATCGATAAGGATCACCCTGCCGCCTTGCTCGCTAACCTTTTTCAGCACCGGCACGAGATGCAGGTTCGTGGCCAGAGGGTTGCGAAGCACTCGGCTTGGTTCCGGTGAGCTTTCCTCAACGAAAGCGGCTTTGTGACGTTCACTCTTTTCTTCGCCGCAGTGATCCAGCGACGATGATGATAGCCAAAGTTGCTGTACAGCAAGCCTTTTCGGACCTCGGCAGGTTCTCTGGTTACTACCGCGCTCTGTTTGACGAGTATCTGTCGGAGACTTTCGACGTTCACCGCGGTTACGCTCGACCCGCTTTCATCGATTGCGCGCGAGTTTGCGCCATCCCCAATGACGGACCTTGCAGTCGGGATCGAACACCCGCTCGACGTGGCGGCCGCGGCGAGCGGTGAAATCCCGCGTGGTGGGGTCCGATGGCCGTCCGCAGTAAGCTGCTGGCCGCCGGGCTCAGCTACTTAATCTTAGCCAAGCACTCCTTCAGGCGCTCAAGCTCCGAACGGACTTGCGCTTCCATGGTGTTTTGCAATGCGAGCGTGCCCCTGCTGGACAATTCTGCGGAGGCCTTTCTGTCCAGATTCTGCTTCCAATCTCGGATTGCCTGCTTAGTGGCGCTTTGGGCCTCCGATGTAGCCTTAAGGTACTCCTTTATACAGGCGTCGGCCGTTGAGCACGTCTGACACTCTTGAGCGGCGGCAGCACTTGAAACAAGCAAGATAAGTGTCGCGGCAAGGACCCTCATTGCTTTTCTCCCGGTATTGCCCCCGGGCGGATGTTCCACTTGGTGGGGCTTGTTTGCAACGGCGGCCGCCGATTCGCGCGAATGAATCCGCCACCCGGCTCATCGCGTGTCGATACAATGCCACATGGCGTATTTCTTGGCAGTCCAGTCGCGCTCCCGGCGGTACTCTTCGAAATCGGCCTCGGTGCATTGTGGAAGGTATTCGCGCCAGGCCTGTTCGAACTCTGCCCGGGCTACTTCGAACGTCGCCGCGGTGCCGTCGCTTCGGTGGCCGGCATGCGATCGGGGATAAAAGCCGCAGTCCCAACTCCACTGATCGACGTCAACCGGGACGCCCGCGCGCCGTGCAATCGTGCCGAGGCGGACGTCGTCATAACAGACGAACCAGCAATCGGGTCGATCAGGTTCGCGGCGGCGAGTAAGGACGGTCATTCTGGGATCAAAGCGCAGGCCGAACCGGCGCGCAAATGCCCCCATGGGTTGGGCTCGGAACGTGCTCGGCCCGCTGTCGATTGTGTGGCTAGGCAGCAGATCGAGCTGCTGCTCGTAGGAAGCAAGGGCAGCGTCCGGCGCTAGCGGACCGCCACAAGCACTTCAGCTTCACCATCGCGTGATGTGGCCAGTTAACCGAAGGGCGTTGGGGTTTATTATTCAAACGACGGAGGACGAAAAATGAAGACAGTGATCATCGCACTTTCTGCCGCCGTTCTTATCGCCGCCGCTCCGGCCGTGCTTGCCAAGAATGTATCAGGCAAACCGGACCAGCAGCATCACACCTCCAAGAAGCACCCTCGGGTCGTCTCCGGCTACGCTCCGAGGCATGCAATGCACGCGAAGGGCTTGATGGGCTATCCGGGAGCGTTCGGCTATGCGCCCAGTGGATCCAAAGATTATACATACGAAAATTCCAGAAGTGGCGGCGGTGGCGGCGGTGGCGGCGGCATGTGAGCCGCGATAATCCCGCTCCACCGCATTTGCAATTTAAGGGCCCATCCGACGATTGCGTGGCCGGCCTCGTGATAGGCCGTGCTTCGAAGCTGTTCGTTGTCCATTTAATAAACTCCCTGGGCAAATCCCCGGCCGTGCATCTTCCTGGGCGCGCGCCAAAGCGGCCCGAAAAGGGATGGATTTCAAGAACGGCCTAACTCGAGCTCAGTCTTGGATTCACACGTGGGTGATCCCGGCGGCATCGGCTTCTCGGACAACGATCTCGCGGATTTCCTCGACTGAGATCGAGTAGCTTTGGCTAAGGCGCGTCGCATACGCCAATGAATCGATCATGCCAGCCTTTGGGGTATTGCTAAGCCGTTCCCTGATCTCCCGGATCAACTGTTCCTGCTCGGTCATTTCTTCACCTTGAGCCCGAGCTCGACTAGGCGGCGACGGTGACGCAGTCGGTCCCGCATGGATAAGCGATGGCGCCGGTGTCTCATCGCAAGGACTCTTTCGCGCAATCTCTCACTTTTCGCTTTCAGCCCCAGCGCGACCGGGTGGGCACACGCCCTTGGGGTGGTGTCTCAGGTTGAATTTTTTGGGAGGCTGCTTTGCCGGAAGTGCTCCACGGCACCATCAATTTGAACCCAATCATGTTTCGACTGTTCGAAAACCGATATGACGGGGGCTGGGTATTTTGGTTCTGCCATCGCGCCGACTGCAACGGCGATCAGCGCGGGCAGATTGCTGAGTTTCCAGCAGACCGTTGAGCCGCACTGTGGACAAAAATAGTTATGGATTTTCCCGCCGCTTGCGGCGGCATGCGTGAACTCTTTTGATGTTCCTGAGATGGTGACAACATTAGCGGGGTAATAAGCGCCTACACCGAACGGCGCGCCGGTTCGGCGTTGGCAGTCGATGCAGTGACAAGCAACGACTAGCTTGGATGGTTCTTTTGGAAGCGAGAGCGTGACTGCACCGCAGCTGCATCGAGCGTCAGCCATCGAAAAATTCTCCAATTGCTTCTGAGCAAGCAAAGCTTACCGCGAAGTATTCGACTTACCAAAATTTCAAAATGAGGCACTACGGCCCTTTGAGATTAACTTGCCTCATTTGCACAGCTGAGCATCGTCTCAATTGCATGTTCCCAATCGTCGTCGGTTGCGGAACCCTCTGTTTCCAGCTTGCCCACCAGTGTTTTCAACGCCGCCGACGCATCAGCGAGGCGGTCGCCTTCGGGCAGGGACGTGCTTATCGACTCCAAGAATTCGTGAAGCTTGATAGCTGCCTCCGCGGGAGGAAGGCCGCGCGCGCCGTGTAACGTATCAAGGGCGGCTGTCGCCAGTTGGCTACGGGGGCTGTTCATTGGTCCCGACCTTTCCTCGCCTAACACCCTCGAAATTCGTGGGCGCCGCGGGCAGCAAACATAGGCCACGAGCCCCGTCGGCTTCGTGCTTGTGGGGTGCACCGGCCGGGCCGCGCGGCATTAGGGGCGCGTGCGCGGCCCTTTGGATGAGTTGGCGACGATGGCCGGGCCCGTCAAGGCGCAACGGCGGGAGGCCCGAAAACGCGGCCTCGCTTGTGAGTTGCGGGCGTTCGCGAGGCCGCGCTAGACTACGGTTCCGTCACCGTTTGAGGATGAAATTCATAACGATCGTAGGTGGCTGGTTGTTGTGTGGCCGTCCTCCACCGGCGTTCGCGTTCACGTTGTTGATGGTGATGCCGGTTGTGGCGCTATCGATCTCAAGAGCAAAGTTGCCGCCATTGACCGTACCGCGATACAAGAAGCCTCCAATTGTCGAACTCTGTCTCTGAATCTGGCTGTTGGTGTGCGCGTGCGAGGCGGTTTCCGCCACGGTGTTGATATCCGTCAGCTCGCCGCCGGTCGCGCCCATCGTCTGCGCGTTGAGGATCGGCGAGAAGCGCGTGGCTTTCCGAGCAATCTCAGCGGCCTTCATCCCAGACTTCAACATGTCCTGCAGTCGACGATCTTCATCGGGCGTCCACGGCTTTCCTGTGTCGTCAGAACTGGCCGCAGGCGGCACAACGTGCTGCCCCGCGAACGGCCTGGTGCCAAACGACGGCCGCGGCAACCGCCGGAGCCGCCGCCTCTGAGATGCCTCCAGCGGAGAGACGAAGCCACCGACGCGATGCTGATCGGCGAGCCGTTTCAATCCCTGGCCGATGCCTGTCGCCGGCAGGCCGCGGAGGAAGCCACCTCCAAGGTCGTGAGCTTCGCCGACTTGCGCGCAAAGCTTCGGCCCGCAACAGCGTCGCCGGAGCGTTGATTTAAATGGGCTCCAACCTTGGCCGGCTGATCACCGATTATCGAACGTTGGTGGAAACGTACCGGGCGCGCGCGGACGAGCTCGGCGTCTCTCGATTGGAGATAGATCGGCTCGGGGGATTGCCGGTGGGGTACGCTGGAAAATTGCTAGGCAAGGACGGTGGTGAGCCTGACCGCAAAAACAAGAAGATGTGGCCATACGCCTTGGAATCGATGCTCGGCGTGCTCGGCCTGAACATTCTGCTGATCGAGGATGACGTCGCGGCCGCCCGCACGCTTGCACTCCGCACGCCGGTTGACCGCGCCAATCAGCGTTTCGGCAACGTCTCACGGCTCACGCCAAGGCTGGTGGCGCCACCTCCTCAGCCCGTTGATCAGCCCTCGCTAACGATCGTCAGCGGCGGACAAAAACAGGGCCGCAAACATAGCTGAAGGCCGGGGATGGTCGCCGATCTCAGCGCCGCCCGTGCGCGGTTGCGACCGCACGATGCGAGTGCGTGCCCATGACCGCTTACGCAGCGAACTCACGCCGGACTGCCACTGACAGCAATTGCTCTGCTTCCAGCGTCAGTCGAGATCCCCTGATGAGGCCTATCCTCCTCAAAGTTAGGAGAGCAACGGGGTCGCAGAAGTCCGACGAAATTCCAAGCGCCAGCGTTGCAATGGCGCGCTGCTCGTTCGTGTCCAGATCTCTCCAGGAAATGCCGTCCATTGCACACCTCGGTTCGTCACGGATCACCCCCAGACCATGAGAATCCCCGAAGGTTAAAGATTAATTAAAATTACCCGCGTGTTGGTTGCGTCTGCGTTTTCAAACCGAACAGGAAAGATGCTATGCGTAAACTTCTCACGCTCTTGATTGCGCTGGGTGCGGTGGTTCTTCGCTGCATGACCGACGCCCTTCCCCGTCGCGTCGTTACATCGGCGGCTTCACACCCTCAGCGCCAATCACGACCGCGGCGGCTTCTGAGCCGTCCTTCTTCATAACGACGAAAACCTTGCGCGCAGCTGCGAGCTGGTCGGCCGGAGCCACCGGCTACCGCTCCCGCGCCAACTTACGCTGTCCCAGTGCGGGTCTTTGCGAATCGGGATTGAACTCGCGCACGGCGTGGCGATTGACTGCCCGGAGGGTTGCGATGCGCGCGAACTCGATCGGGTCGCCACGTTCGGCCGCGCTTGTTATCAGCTCCGCGGCCGTGAGGACGACCGGCGTGCCGCGTTCGGATGAAGGGACAGTGTTAACGAGGTGCACAATAGCGTCGCGCAACGACGCCAGGCTAACGCCGCTGGGCAGCTCGATGGGTTCGGCAAAACGGCTATCCCATGACACAACGCAACTCCTCAACAGAACAGAGATTCAAGCGGGCCCGGACCAGTTGGTAGGGCGCCTTTGTTTCAGGGCAGCTTCGTCGGCCACGGAAAATGGTTTCGTGGCCTAGGATACATCCGGACGAGGAAAGGTGAGCTCAAGAGCTTTTCTTTTTTGGAGCGCCACGGAACTAACTCAACCTGGGACCCGTTGGCTTCGGTCACGGAAAAAGGGGCAGGGTAAGCAATGGCTCAGAGACCCAATCTCACTCCGGTCGACAAGCGTAAGTCGGATCGCCGCGAGGCCGAAAGGCTGGACCTGGAGAAGCATGCGCGATTGGAAGCAGGTTTGATCGATCCCGTGAGCGCCATTCAGCCGGCGCCAACCGCTGAGCATCAACACCAGGAAGGCCTATCGTTCTGGCAGGCGGTCAAGACGATGTTCAACTAGACGTCGTGATTCATCCGCCAATGCAGGCGGCAACAGGCGGCCTCCCGCGCTCCGCTGCCGGCCATGAATGTGCCTTGATTGCCACCGAGGCGGCCTTACTTTCTTGGCAAGAGCCCCAAGACAATCCACTGAATAGGAAAGAACGGAAAGAGCAGGGGGCCTAGGAGGATCAAAGCGCGTTTGCGTTGACGCCTTGGTAGCGGCTCCGAGGACAAACGATGATCAAGGAAACTAAGTTTCTTCCGAAAGCAGGCCGTAAGGACCGAACGTCTTGCGTACGCGATGTCCGACATTGAAACAGCGCATAGCTGTCCGGTCTGGTTCAAGCGTATCGCAGGCAGGGCGACGCGCCGTGCGCGAAAATGCCCGCGGCTTTTCACTTTAAATGGTCGCTTGCCAGCTTATGGTGTCCCCAATGATGATCCTTTCATTCGACCGGTACCCTAACCGATAGCTGGAGAGCTCCATGGGTGCGAAAACCACGTTCATCTGTGATTGCTGCTTTCGCGAAGCGGACGACAATTTGGGGTGGGCGCATGTCAGCGTCAGCGGCGCCAGCGATGGCAGGCAGCTCATGCCGGATGACAAACGGGACTTATGCGAGATCTGCTGGAGCCCGCTTCAGACGTTAATGAAGAAAGTCCACGAAGAGGCACGACAGAAGCGGAACTCACCCGACGCCGCCGAAACTTGAACCGGGTTTGATCCCAGCGCCGGCGAGATGCCTGCCCGGGCGAAACGGAAGCGCGATACGTTGGAAAGCTACCGGGTCACTTAGCGTAACCCTGAGAGCGGAGCCAGGCGATTTTGCGGTCTCCGTTCATCCAGTCGTCGGCGTCCGCCTTGCTCGTTAATCCGGCAATTTCGCGGGAATCGGCGCCGGGATAATCTGCTTGGATTTTCCAGTCATCGTCAGCGTCGCGGATAACCTTGAAGGTCACTTTTGCTTTTGCCATGCCGCATTATGCAGGCAATTCCCTCAAAAGAGAACCCGCACCTTTCCCTCCGCCGACTTCGCCCTGTATTCGATCTCAGCCAGCAATGCGGCTCGACCGCATTGCCTCCAGTTTTCCTGTTAACGATTTCGAGAGGTGAGCTGTTTTGAACACTATGTTGGGGAAGGGACGTGAAACACTGCCTCCATCACCGCTCCCTCTCGGCAGAAATACCGGTGACTGAGAGTCCTGTATGCTCCCGCCTGATTTTAAAGGCGCGTACCATGATCCTATATCGACGCCCGCGTTGCCCCCAATGCCAAGCAGCAACCGAACTGGCACGCGTCGCCCCCGGCCCCTCCGGCTTTGGCATTCGAACATTCGAATGCCCCGCTTGCGATCTGGTTTATCATGGCGTCGTTGATCTTATTGACCCCATGAAATCCATTGAGACAAGAGGCTGGCTCTGGAGCGAATTGCGAGCGCCAACGTAATGGCGGCAAACTACCGCGGTCAATGCGGGAGGTGATGATGGACCAACGCTATTTCAGACGGCAAGCCGACCGATGCCGCCGCCGCGCTCGCGATAGCACCGACCCAGATTTACGGGTGACTCTGTTTCGGATGGGCGACGAGTTTCAAATGATGGCCGACGAGATTGAAAACGATGAGATCATCTTCGCAGAGCGCAAAAAAGTTGAAGGAACACGACGGCTCATTGAGGGTATCGCGCTCCCGCCGGATCCATAGGAGGGCGGGGGACATGCCGTCACTTCAGCAGCGGCTCCGGCGAACATGCCGCCGCAATAGATCATGTACTTGTTGGCCCCAGCGCCAGGCCGATCAGCCAGCCCAGCGGATGGCGGCATAGCCGCTATAATCCCTCTCGCTATCACAGGTTAGCGACGGAACAGGAAAAAGGACATAATTGGGAAGAAAAGAGATCAGGCTTTCTGGTTTTGGTAGCCAGCTTGGACGGTGTCGATGAGCCTCAGTGAAGACCCTGGTTGTTCGCATTGCCGGTATCCGTTCGAAATCGTCGTTGTAAAATTTAGATTTAGTGGCACTGCCATGGTCGCGCGTTGTCCGAATTGCGCGATCGCGTGCGCTGAAGAATGGCGGGCCGCAGAATCGAAAACTCTTGATAGTGCCAGAAAGAAATCGAGCATTACTCGGGGCTTTTGGCGGGGAGCGGCCAGCAAAATGGACTCGCTTAATCTGCGATTCAGATACGTTCTCGCGTTTCTAATCGGAGCTGCGATCACCGCGGCTGCACTGCGCCACGCCGTTCACATGTATGGCGGGATCCCCCGCGAAGAGATTCGCGTGGGTGCGCTAATGGCCATTCCAGCTGTCGCGCTGGTGATAATCTTCTTCCGAGGGAAGCGCCAGCGCTGAGCGCCCTCAGCCGTGCCAAACAGAAACGGCGCTGTTACCAGCGCCGTTCTGGTGCACCTATCGCGTGGAACCGGCCCACTTCGACTGGCGCTGACGGGAGCGACCCGCTCTGGCTCTGCTGGCGTGGGAAGCCCTGGCTCGCGATCCGTTGGCGAGGCTATGCCGCATCGAAATGGAGTCAACTGGAACGACAATTAATTTTAGGCCAGTGGCTTTCACCCATCACGGCATCGCAGCATCGGGCTTGGCAGATCGCATCCAGGCTCACGTCGCGTCCTTGGATGCGTTCCAATGGCGCCCCGGCATTCGCTAGCCCAACACGCGAACGCGCATGGGCGCCGCTACCGCGTGGCGGCGCAATAACAAAAAGATCGCCCGCAGTATGCCGGCAATCAGGCCAGTGCAAAAGTCCGCGCCCGCGTCACGAAGCCTTGGCCGCAAGAGTCGCAACTCCAGAGGTAATCGATCTCGCCGTCGGATTTCAGGACGGACGCTTCAGGAGCGATCATGGAATCCGAGCATAATGAGCACCGCGGCATATTTCGTACCCGCGACCACTGTCGTCAACGACGCACTCCAAATGTTTGTTTGTCGGGTCCCTGCAAGCGTGCATGTGAAATCGCGTCGACGTTTCAACAGCGGACTTAAGTCCAGTCTACTACCGCGTCGATGAACGTTCGAGCCTGCCGGATCGCATCTACTCTCGAGGTGCAAACACCGACCGTGATTGTCTTGTTTTTGCCTACGGTCCATTTCCAGCTGCGCGGGAAAATCATTTCAATTACCGAGTATGAGATGCCACGATGTTTCATCGACAAACTCCGGCAATGGTGGTCGTTATCAACTTTGGGGGCGATCTGAGCTTATGGCGCCCTTGCCCGGATGTCACCACAAACCATACTGGGCTGAGCGGGGTTCATTGCGCTCGCCAATAGAGTCGATTTGTCGCCACGCTGTTTCGCCCGTGCGCTTCGTCTTGTGATTTCAGCCTTGCTTTGGGCGACGGTGGATCGTGGCGAGCGGAGGTTTTCGATTTATTGGCGGATAACGTGGCCATCGGGGTTGGCGCATTTCTCTACACGGCTGAACTTCCATCGGTGCCGTGATACGCTTCTTCGGCATGCTTTCTCCCCCTTCACTAGTCAAGGAATGAAGTTCCCACCAAATCAACGGCTTCGGGAACAAACTCGTTCCATGGCCAGTATGATCGGCCACGGTATTCCCGTGCGCATCGCCAAGCGGATGCAAGAGATCGCGCCACCTTAACGGTGTCCACGGTAAGCGATAGCGAACCTAAATGGGTGAAATGGAACGCTTGCACGGCATGAACATTGCTTTGTCAGCTTGGGGCTTGGCAACCTAGGAGCTTGGCATGGCAACCCAGATCGTCATGGATCACACCGGAGATACACGGCACAGTTTCGATACGGCGGATGCCGAGGCGCTGTTCAGGGCCGAGGAGCGCTTCAAGGAACTGACGCGTGTCGGCTTTACGGCAGCAGTTCGCTCCACTTCCGGCGAAGTCGCCATAAAGCGGACGTTCGATCCGACCGCTGAGGAAACATTATTCTTTCCTCGTTTGGTCGGCGGCTAATCGCCGTCCGCTTGTCATGTTCGGCTTTCTACGATCCCAAGCCGACGGTCGCTCGCGCGTCCAAAAATTGCGCGAGTGGTTCCAAGGATTTCTGGGTGAAGACCTTAGCGAAGCTCGGGGCCTAAAGCTTTTGAGCGAATGGCTATCGCCTGAGCAACGAGCGCAATTCGAGGCAGAAAAATATTTCGACGTCATCGGCTGCGATAGCGGAAAGCGTTATCGTATCCTCTACGGCTCCGCGATGAACATACAGCAACTCGACGATCGCGGCCGGCCCTTGGTTTGCTGGTGTCTGGTTCCCGATGCATATTATATCGTCCCAGGCGATGTGATGCTGGCACAGAAGATCGCGCTGGAGACCAACGAGCGCGCCGCACTGACCGTGGCGAACAAGTTCGCGCCAAGGGAAACCCAGCCCCATGTACATACTCGCTGATACCAGGGGCGTGACCTTTTTCGCAGGTGCCGATGATCCTGTTTGGCTCCTATGACTTGTTGGCAGAATAGCCTACTCCGCAGCGTCAAGCCTCAAGACGATCGCTGGCTCTAGTGCCGTCGACTGGAACGAATATACCGAGAGCAACATGTAATGGCACGTAGGACACTCCAATGCGCGGACGTCGCCAAAAATCCGCATCAGCGGCCTAGGAGCAAGAATCATTACACTGTCGCATTCAGGGCATTGAGGATGGTCTGACATTGCCATGCTTCGCACCCTTTTATGAATGGCGAGCAGCGCACCAAAGAGGGCGTTGTTCCGGTCCTCGTCTTACTAACTCAGCCCACGTCCGGCGCGTGTGAAGCCGATCACACTACCGCGGCACCGGGCGGCGTTTTCGCGCACGGCGAATGCACTTCAGAAATACCCTCCGCCAACGAAAGGATTTACGAGAACAAAAGATGCGAAAGTCCGATCTATCCAACCCACTACTTTTCTTTTGATTTCGCGGCGTCCCTTTCCAAACGCTCAGCCCTTAATCGTTCGTAGTTTTTTCGGAAGGCTTCCTGGGCTTTGTCGTATTCCGTTTTTGGCTTCTTGGTACTGGCTCCGTGAAAAGCCTTACCAGCCTCTCGCTGCGCTGGCGTGAGCGCGAGATCTTTTGACGTTTTGTCAGCCATAGATCACCTCCAAATATCAGTGACCGCTGAGCAAACGATAGCGCCATCGCGGCGTGCTGCAATCGAACTCGTGCGTTAAGCTTTATGAGGGAGCTGGGAACCGAACATGCTGGGAGGCCCAGCATAGCAGTCGGGACATACAAGGCGTTAACGTAGTTGGCGCTCAAGTTTCTAAGCTGCACGGAAATCGCCCATCAAGATTCGGCGCGTACGCCGCTTCCTTGGCCAGGAGATGATAAACGCGCGCAATTGTCCGCTGCTTCTCCTCCGCCCGGCCGACCGACATCCGACGGCGCATTCGCGAATATGTCACTGTGCAATTTCGGCAGTTCAGCAAATTCGACACTGTTTGCCTGGACGCCCGCCTTTATAATGACGGCAACGCTGCGCTCCTCGACCGCCTCTATAGTGAGGCCGGCACCGGATACTGGGACTTCAACATGATGGCATCCGCCGGACGCCGAAAATGATACGGCGCGCGCGAAAGAGCACCCAAAGGCGATGGATTTTATTCGTCGGCCAGTCCGTTCGCATCGATGGCCGCAGGACAGATCGCTACCCAGACGCTGCTTTCGCTTCTGATCAATCTGTATATCGGAGGATGCGACGATCGCGATGAAGCTAAGCGGGAGAGCACCGGCGCAGCCGAAAACATGCTCGACACAGCCGCAATACCCGACGTGTCCGCGGCGGATCAGAAGGCTGCGCGGGATCAAGCCAAAGTCCTAGTTAGAGCGCTCATCTCGGGCGGTCGAACGAATTGATGCCGGTAAATTTCAGGAAAGAGGCTGCGGCTGCCGTCGCCCTCGTTACTTTCGCCGATAGATTGTTCCGAGTGCGTCCTTATGCGGCGCAAGCGCGATTGCCGGGCCCTTACTGCAAAGCCTGACGCAAAACCACAAGCAAAAGAGGCTGCAATAATGAGGATGGCGCCGACTACTGTCATTTCGAGCGCTCTCTCCCGGCGATATGGGCTGACAAGCTCCTAGTCATCGCAGCAGGAAAATAAGTCCATTCACGATAAGCAAAACCGTGACCACCGCGACTAGGAAGAATGCTGGACCGTCGGGCATCGCGTGATCCCGTATCCGCCAAACGTACTTTTGCAGGCGAGGAAGCATTGTACTCTGCAGAGGTTAGATAGACATCCGCGTACAGCGTATAATTTCTGCGTTGGCCGGCAATAAACCTCGCTCGTTAAGCTGAATGCCGCAACGGCGAGTTAATTCTGGAACATGCTGTAGCCACCCGCAGCACGAGCCCGCGCAGATTCAAAAGTAGGCCACTAACGCGAAAGCCCGGCATGCTGGCCGGGCTGATCGCAAGTATGATTTCAGAAGCCATCAAGCCGAATAATGCTCAGTGGCATTTGTTGGGTCCGGACAGTGCAATCCACCGGTAGCTATCTGTCTGAGCGAGCGGCAAAGGTTCAAAGAAAAAGCCCCACCCGAGGCCACGGGCAGGGCAAGAAGCAACTTGAAGGGACTACAACGCCACGCGCAACGGGCGAGAGTCCGACTGGGAGCAAATACCCCCATAGGGCGCCCATCAAATAGGAACCACGCTATCACGGGGAGTTTATACAGGTGCCGACTTCAAATCCCGGCACAGATTACCCCCAGGACGGCCTCAGCGTGTCCCTATGCTGGGGCCGTTTGTTTTGGGTAAAGAAAAACCCGCCGGGTAACCGGCGGGCTTCGAACTACGATCGGGCTTGAAGGCGCCGACTTGCCCAGCGGTGACCTCCGTGGCCACCGCCAGGATGGCGGCATTTCGTGAGGAATAGCTCCCCAATCGAGCCATTCACTACTTCCGGGGCGAGACAGTGAAGCTCTGCAATTTCTGCCGAAGCCGATCGCCGCCAACAAGCCACACCGGCTCATCAACCGAGCGAAAATAGAACCCGCCCCAGCCGGCGGGTTCTTCTTTTGATGACCTCTAAAATATAGTCCGCAATGCTGCCTGCAGACGAAGGGCGTAGCCAACTAGCTCGGAGCTCGCTTCGACTCGAACAGCGTTCGAATCCCATTTGGGCTCTGGCGGCTCAAGACAGTTGATGCACCCCTCGAGACATTAACTACCCGAACGCATCGTCGTCGTGACCTTCTGGCGGTCATGGTATGAGTCGGAAAAGCCGCCGCTGCGGACATGGCGGCGGCTTTTTCGTAGGCGGAGGCGGCCGTGACGGGCCCTGAGCTCAAGCAGCTGCGTGAGGATCTTGGCGAAGCGATCGGCCGCCCCCTGAGCGTTGCCGATATGGCCAAGCTTTGCGGCCTCCCTCCGGAAACCGGTCCGGACACGATCGCCGAATGGGAAGCCGGCGCGGGTCCGAATGGCCCGGTCGCGGCACTTTTGTCCTTCATAGCGGTTGGCTGCGATCACTACCCACTCGGCGAGGAGATAATCAGCGCGGGTGATGCTGAGCTTTTTCGTGCAATGATGCGGGCCGGCATTATTCGAAGGCTCGGCTGATCGGCGCGGGGCTTCGGTCCCGCGCTTCATCGCCCCGACATATCGAGAAAGCGAACCGGAATAAACGGCACGTTGCGACGGGCCATCTCGTCTTCCAGTCCCTCGGCGTGATCACGCCAATCCTTCGTATCGCTGGTTCTGCAAGGCAGCGGCTCGCCGCGCTTCATCGCTACTGAATCTGCAGCGATCGCCTTGTGAACTGCGTCATGCATCATCCGAAGGCCTGTGCCCGTGAAATTCTCGTATTTCATCCCATCCCCTCCGCCGCCTCAACCCGGCGGGTTTTTTCTTTTGCTCTTGTCAGGCCCGGGGATCTGCTGGCTCTCCCTCTCCGACCGCTGGTTTCGAGGTGCGACCAATTTCGTCGGCCGGGAAAATCGAGCGGCCCATCGCAGCTCGCACCGTCTTTGAACGTCCAGGGGTATCTTTTTACTCATAACAACTCCGGGTTTTCGATGATTTGACGCCCTCAAGCGCTGAACAGTTTCCCAAAGTCGTGCGAACGGCGGTGGGCACCACTGTGTTCCGAATAAGGATAGAGCTGATTTTCCGCCGGTGTGGAAATCTGGTCACACCATCGCGGTCGTGCAGGGGGGCTCTCCGCCAATATCGGGCGTGCCGTCTCACCGCGTACGCCGGACATAGGTCTATGAGCCCGGCCGGCTGGAGATTGCTGGGGTGACCGGCCGGGCCAGACCGCGCGGAGGCCCAATGCGCGGCCCACCGAACAATTGGCGACGATGCCGAGCGCTTCGAGGCGCGAAGGCCGGACTGCTGGCATGGCGAGGGTAGGGACAGTGGTATAATTCGAACGAATCACAGACGCGAGGGGGTCTCAAATGGACGCCGTAGCAACTGAAGTTAGGGACGTTTTCGTTTGGACGACCGTCGAGTTCTTATCCAAACACCCGCACCAGTCACCAGACCTCCGCGCCCGGATGACAAAGCCGCGGCTTGCCGCTCTAGCGGGGCTCACGCCGAAAGAATTCAAGACCGCGGCCCTGGAAGCGGGGGGCTCAGCCCGAAGCAAAGTCGCGGCGCGTAAGCTAGCAATCCGACGGGATTTTTGCGCCAGGGAACGCGGCCGGATCGTTCCCGGCGCATACGGCGATGCCGAGTCACGCGGAGTCGCCCGTGCGTCGGCCCGGCTTAGCCGCCACCCATCGCCACACAGCGTCTAATAGCCCCAAGGCCGCCAGCCGTATCCGTAAGGTCTGTAGAACCGAGCTTCCCCGGGTTCCTGGATTACTTGCCTGGGACCGTAATCGTAATAGGGACTGTAGCCGACGTATGCCGGATCGTAGCTGTAGCCGGAGTAATAGCCGCCGTCGTCCGGGGCGCCATAATAGCCGTAAGCGCTGCTCGCGATCGCGCCACCGATGATGGCACCAGCCAACACGCCCGGTCCCACGCCCCAGCCTCCGAAGCCTCTATGGCCCCAGCCGCCTCCGTGCCAACCACCGCCGCCAAAACCGTGGCCGCCAAAGCCGCCGAAGCCACCACGTGCCGAGGCGCCGGTCGGCGAAAGGCCAATTAAGACAACTGCCAACAGAGCTATCAGCGTTTTTCGCAACATCGTCGTAACTCCGCACAATAGGTCGCTCCCAGCATTATGACTCTCGTCGTGCGAGATAGTTTCAAGCGTGTTCGGGCGGGGTCGACGGAGCGAGGCGATCGAGCCGGCCGGCACCCTGGCATGCCGCTGGACATCCTCAGCAGATATGTGCGAGAGGCGCCGCTGCATTCGTTGGCAGTTGCGTTCCTACTTGGCGGTCATCTCTCGGCGGCGCTGACAACCTCGCCGGCGGCGATGCGGTGCTCGATTTCGGCCTGCACAAAAATGCCCCGCCCGATGGGATGAAGGGGGCGGGGCAGGTTAAATCAGGAGTCGATGCTCCCCTTGGGTGAAGGCGAGCGTCTTGCCGCAACGCTACCACCAGATTCGCCTGGAACCGGCCCCAGGTTTGTAATTTAATGTATCGTCAGAACTGCCGAAGGCAGCACAAGACGCCTTCCAGACGGCCTCAGCCCAAAGCTGGGGCCGTTTCGTTTGGCCTCGCAACGCTTCGGCGGTGTCGCCGGCACCGATGCGACAACGATCCCGGCGGAGCACTCACACCGGGATCGTCGCACGCGGGTACCGTCCGGCCAATAGACGGGGCATCCAAAACGCCGGAGGCGCTAAATCGACTCCGCACAGCGTGTTCTGTTCCGCCGCTATGCTGCTCAAAAAGTCGGCGTGACGCGCCCGTCTGGGAACGATACGCGGCGCACCGCCGTAGCCTTTGCTGACGGCGGCGTCGAACCTCCAAGCCCTGCCGCCGTCGGCGGTCCTGGCGTCAACGATCCCATCGGCAGCGCCGGGGCCGCTCTAACTTCGGGAAGCGATGAACCTTTCGGCCAACGACATGGCGTATGCGTGCCATTGCTCGATGAGGTCGACATCGGCACCGTCCTGAATGACGTTCTGCAAGGTTTCGATCGCAGAGGAGAGCTCGGCGCGGATGGAGTCGCGCGGTAAGACGGACAGCGGCTCACGAGCCAGCTCGATAGCCTGCCTGAGCAGGGGGTCGTCTTTGCTGAGACGCGATCTGGCGAGCAGCTCAAGGATCAATCGCGCCACGGCAAGCTCGGGATCCAAAACAGCCTCCTACCAGAAAACCCAAGGGCGCTCCGGCGAGAAACCACCTTCGGGGGAGTCAGTTCCTCACCGGCGCCCACCAACCGCACGACGTATCGACGAAAATCAGCCTGCATTGACCTAATGTTTGGATCGGCTGTGTCATAAGCGATGAATGATGCACGCCCTTCGCACTAACTACGCTCGTCTCCACGGCTCTCTCATCCGACGGAATGACGGCCTCAGCCAAGCGTCCCTTTGCTGGGGCCGTTTCCGGGACCCAGGGACCGGAGAATAGGACCGTTCGCCTCCTCCTCCGCGATGAGCTTCAAGAGCAGCTTGCGTTGTGCCTCGTCCTGCGGCTCCGCGAGTCGCCGCCCGTAGATACCCGCTCGATGTGCCGGTTCAGCGCCCGCATGACGCCTATCCGCGCGTGCATCAGGGAGTCCCGCCCTTCGGCCGCTTCGATCAAGACGTGACCTGCCGTCTGCCACTCTTCGGTGTCCCGCTCGGCTTTCTTTAGCTTTTGGATATATCGGGCGGCGTCCTTGAGGGTGACGAGCTGGCGACCGCGGGGAAGCGGGATGGGATCTTCGAATTCGCGTGACCGGCTAATGCGATCCTCTCCGGGATGAAGGTCTATGCATCGTTCGCTGCGCCAAGCTCGCTGTTGATCTTGCAGACGGCTGCCACGCTGTTAGCTTTGGCTGAGGCGCGTCGCATACGCCAATGCATCGATCATCCCAGCCTCTGGGGTATTGCTCAGCCGTTCCTTGTTCCTGCTCGGTCATTTCTTCACCTTGCAGTCGCCAATCGCAATTAGCCTTGATGCCTTTGGTTGACCACGGAGCTTTTTGCCGGATGCTCCGTTGAAAATTTCGCAAATCAGGCCTTTGACTTCGCCTTCAGAACGGTTTTCCGCGAGTGAACGGCGGCGACAGTGCGCTTCAATTTCCAGGCGATCTCAGCGGCCTTCATCCCCGACTTCAACATGTCCTGCAATCGCCGATCTTCGTCGGGCGTCCACGGCCTTCCTGCAGGTCGCGCTCCGGCCACTTCTTCGCGTTGCCCAGTTCTACTGTTTCTGGCCAGGGGAGTGGCTTCGTTCTGTTCAGATCCCCCGGGCGCTTCTCCGGCGGGTGACTTTGACGGTTGAGCTTTCGGAGCGGCCTTTCGAGCAGCTTTCGGAGGCGCTGACCGCGCTGGCTGCACCAAAAAGCGATTGAAAACGCTCGTCCTCCTCTTTCAGGAACTTGCAGTCCGCGACGACCTTTGCAACTGGCGGTTTTGGTTTCGGGTCTGGCGGCACGATGCCATTATAGCAATCGAGACGTTCCTTCGATCCGTCTTCTATCGTGAGGCAATCTCGCAACTTATCCATTTCTGTTTGGGCCCTGGGCGCTCCCTTCGCGAAGGCATTTGTAGAAAAGAAGATAGCGACGAGAACGACCAGAGCCCTCATTGTCACGTCCCTTTCGCCTTCAGCCCGCCGCATCTCGACTTCGGCGGAAGAGTCTCACCCGCTCAATTCTTTCGCACTGTCCGCAACGATACTGAACGATGTCATTACCGTCAGCGTCGGGAACGCTTTTCTCGATCCTCATTGTATGTTTGCACACAATGCAGCTCAAGAGATCTATCAGCGGGCTTTGGTCGTCGTTCAATGGCCTCTCCGGGCCCCCGGATCTGCTCATTTACCCTTCGCCTTCAGCCCCTGTTCGATCGGACGGCTCACTCGCCCCTTGAGCTTAACTTGCCTCGTTTGCAAAGCTGAGCATCGTCTCAATTGCATGTTCCCAATCGTCGTCGGTTGCCGAACCCTCTGTTTCCAGCTTGCCCACCAGTGTTTTCAGCGCGGCCGACGCATCAGCAAGGCGGTCGCCTTCGGGTAGGGATGTGCTTATCGACTCCAAGAATTCGTGGAGCTTGACGGCTGCCTCCGTGGGAGGAAGGCCGCGCGCGCCGTGTAATGTATCAAGGGCGGCTGTCGCCAGTTGACTACGGGGGCTGCTCATTCGTCCCGACCTTTCGCCTTTGCCCGACACTCTTCTGCACCGCGGGCAGCAAACGTAGGCCTATGAGCCCGGCCGGCTTCGTGGCTCGTGGGGTGCACCGGCGGGGCCAGGCCGCGCCGCATGAGGGGGCGCAATGCGCGACCCATGGATTAGCTGGCAACGGCGCCGAGGTTTTCAAGGCGCTAAAACGCGGCCTCGCCTGTGAGTTCTGGGCGTTCGCGAGGCCGCGCTGGACTACGGTCGGCGTCAGAACGAGCGCAGCCCGCCTTTCAACTGGCGCCAGCCACGCCGCCTTTGGGCTCTGGCGGCTCAAGACAGTTAACGGACCCCTCGCGACATTAACTACCCGAACGCATCGTCGTCGTGACCTTCTGGCGGTCATGGTATGAGTCGGAAAAGCCGCCGCTGCGGACATGGCGGCGGCTTTTTCGTAGGCGGAGGCGGCCGTGACGGGCCCTGAGCTCAAGCAGCTGCGTGAGGATCTTGGCGAAGCGATCGGCCGCCCCCTGAGCGTTGCCGATATGGCCAAGCTTTGCGGCCTCCCTCCGGAAACCGGTCCGGACACGATCGCCGAATGGGAAGCAGGCGCGGGTCCGAATGGCCCGGTCGCAGCACTTTTGTCCTTCATAGCGGTTGGCTGCGATCACTACCCACTCGGCGAGGAGATAATCAGCGCGGGTGATGCTGAGCTTTTTCGTGCAATGATGCGAGCCGGCGTTATTCGAAGGCTCAGCTGACTGAGGTGGGGCTTGGGTGCCGCGTCATCCTATTTAACCAGGTGAAATATCCCGTTCAGTCCTAAGATGCCGACGAAGATCAGATAGACGGCGACCGCGAAGCTCATGGCCCGAGGCGCAACCAGCAGAAATACTCCCGCGGCAAAGGAAGCGATCGGAAGTAGGTAGTGGGTCGCGGGAGGGAGTTGCATCCCGGAGATTATAGCCGATTCGGATGTTTCACCTCGTGGTCACCCATCGCTATCTCAACCCAGCGGCGGCTTATTCCCGAGGGCGGCGCCTAGCCGAACGATCCAGCAATTTGAGCGACCATGGCTACAGCCGCCCGGGTATATTGGGCGTCGAAGAAATGCTCATCCGCAAAATTGAGTATGAGGAGAGCAACCGCAATGGTCAGAACTACTCTCATAGTTTGGATTGTTGCAGGCGTGATTTAACGGATTCCTAATATCGGATCTTGGATCGGCGCCAATTACGTCACAGAGCGCTGTCAGGAATCGCCCTATGCGCTAGGCTTGGTTCGGTCACGCCAGAAACCCTGGGGCCAGACCCTCACCAGCGGCCTTCCTGGAGTCAGGAAGCTGCCCTTGAATTGACCGCCCGGATTGGTTGTGAGGCCGCCCGTACGCGGGTCATCAAATGTACCCCGCTTTGGTTCCCTGTTCCTGGAACATTAGCACGGAGCACGCGACGTTCGTGGAGCGGCGTTTTTCGGCCATAATTCTTGTAACTAATTAGCTCGTTTACTTGGAGTTATTTTTTCTTTTTGTATTGATTAGGGAGCGACCCCATGTTTGTCGCGATAATTGTTGTTTCGGCGTTGATGCTGACCACACAATCGAAAGCTTCTAGCTGCTGCATGGGCAAGGTCACGCGGCGATCTGCATGCGATGGCGACATGATGGACTGGGGCAAAGCCCTGATTTGGGGCACGGTCATCGTTGCGGGCGTTCTGTTCGCAGTCTATGCGGCCGTCCAGTATTTTGTGACGAACGATGGAACGAGCACTGTCGGGTATGTGCCACTTGCGCCACACGTTCTTACTTTCGCTTATCGGAGCAGCTTCGGTCTCCAGCCGATTCAAAGCACCCTGTCAGCATCCGATTCAATTGGGCCGTCAGCCCGCACCAATCCGCATTCGAAGTGATAAGCGCGATACCGGCGGCCACGGTGCTCATGTAGAAAGAGCCGTCCGGGCGGTCACCGGGCGGCTCATTTCCGCAACTGCCGGCTCGTGACCGGTTCCATCGCTGTGATTTCGGCGAGGCCGTGAAGTTGCGCGCCGTCTTTCCTGGCCTCTGATTGAGCGGTTCGTTACGCCGATAGCCGATAAAATTTTATCGACAATCGAAAGACATTCTTAGGGTTAACCCGGCGCGCCGCGCCATCTCAGCTCCTACTTGCCTCGGAGATGGGCAAGCCGACACTCAACCGGGGCTTCTGCCCATCGGCACCCTGATCTAATCGGCCAAGTCGTAATGCTGGCACAACTCCGCGACGACGGTCTCCGCCATGATCTGGCACCGGTGAACCTCGGCTGGCTGCCGCCCGTAAATCGTGGCGTGCCATCCCGTCTCCGGATTGCGATGAACGGTCACCTTAAAATCGCCGGCGCCGATCCTTTGCTTCACGATTTCTTCCAGCTCAGCCGCCGGTTTCTTTTGCTTGTGCACGCAGATCCTCCATGCCGGAAGAACAGGTTAGCGCGACTTCCATCCCATTACATCCTTCCACCGACGGGAAGCTGCGCGCGAAGGGCCGCTTCGCCAGCCGGGGTGATGCGATAGCGGCCGCTCGCGCTACCACGTTCAACCCAGCCCTTCGCCGTCATTTTGAGGATCATCCGGTGGCTCGTCGGCTCGAGATTTTTTCCCGACAACTCGCCGCCCGTTCGCAGCTTCTGCAAGGCGGTGCGCTCGACATGAGTTGGAAGATGGTTAGCGCGAGCTGGCATTTTGTTTTTTCGGATTTTCTGGTTGTTGATGTCAGCGGCTTATTGCGCTCTATCTCTCTTAGACTCATCGAGGCTCCGCGAGCGATCGCCGCGACTAGGTCGTGCCGCACTAAATGCTATCGCTGTGTTGGCGCGGGGTCATCTCGGCTCAACGGCATAGCCACGCTTGATAGCCTCTTCAAAAACCGATTTCAGGCCTGGCTCTTTCAATGCTGCGTCCGCTGCGCTGAAGCCGCTCACTGGCCGCCAATCGAGCCCGCGTCCGGGTTCCGGCAGTGCCGACGCGCTTAGGGCGTAAGCGGTGCGGCCGGGCTTTTGCCCGGCGCCCTGTTCGACGAACTTCTGCAGGCGGTTCATCTCACTTACCTCTTTCGGCACAGGCATGGCGTCTTAGGTCTTAGGTCTTACGTCTCGGCTGTCGCCGCCCCAGCTGGCGCAATTTACCCCGTCGAGAAATTATTGCAGCGACGGTGCGCTTTAGTTTCCGGGCGATCTGCGGCTTATCCACGCCCGCCTCGATCATCGCCGTCAGCTTGCGATCGTCGTCGGGCGTCCACGGGTGGAACTGCGGGGCGGGGACCGATCATCTCACTTTCTTCCAGGATTGCCGGTTCCGAACTTAGGGAAACGGCAGCCGCGTGCAAGCGCGTCCCCGGGGAGGGGGGTGGATTTTGTGCAAATCAGCCTTTCGGCTTCGCCTATCTCGTCGTGAGCAGCGCATCGGCGGCGGCTCACTTTGGCGCATCCGGTTTGCCGGGCGCCTGTCGACCTCGGCTTTGAAACCATTCCGTAATTCAAATGATATTCTAGGCCATCGACAACCAACGCTCGGGTTGGAAGTTAGGCCTCGGCGAGAGGACGCTATGCCCAGCGACCAGGAATTCCTGCTTTATCCTTTGGACACCGGAGAGGATCCGGCGTGCCTGGACTGCGGCACGCTCATGATGGTAGCTGGGCACGAGGTCAGGGAAACTAAGCCAGACTTCATCACGTTCCGATGCAAACGCTGCGGGCGGTCTGAAAAGTATATCTGCGATGAATGAGGCTCAGCGGGCTCGCCGGTTCTCGCTAGGCGTTGCCGATAACACGATGTGCTCACCTCGCGGCCGGGATCCACAGGACTGCCGGGGAAATAGCGCTGATGTCGCCGGATCGGGATGCCGCTGAAGCACAAGTCTGTTTTGACCGAGCTTTGGCGGTGGCGCGGGCGCAGCAGGCAAAGTCCTGGGAGCTGCACGCGGCAATGAGCATCGCACGGCCGTGGCGTGATCAAGGGAAGTTGGATCAGGCCCGAGGACTTCTCGCTCCGGTCTACGGGTGGTTCACCGAGGGCTTTGATACGTTGGAGTTGAAGCAGGCCAATGCCTTGCTTGCCGAGCTGGCGTAATAAGGGCGCTTGCGACCGAGAGCCAGCATGGACATCTACACCGCTTCCAAAGCAAAGAATAAGCGCCTAGGAGATCGCGGGCGAAACGATGTGACAACCAGTGCCAAACTTCCCGCTCGAGATGTTCACTGCGTTCGGGACGCAGGACATCAGCTCGAACGCTGCTGGTTCAGGCAGCTTGTCGTATCGTTACGTGCTCCGGATCGCAATTGGCTGGCTTGACCTGTACATTCAGAATAGCTCGTCGGGTTGCGCCACGGCCGAGCCAATCATGCAAAGCTTGAATTTCTGCAATCGAAGGACCCAAGGCCACAAAGACAGCGCTGCTGATTGATTGCTGCTGGCTGCGCAGATGATCTTCGAGAAGCTTGTGTCGTGTGATGTAGCCCGCGTTCACCCCAGGGATCGCGTGGTTCATCAGAAGCTTCGCATCAATTTCCGAAACGCCGGCTGCTGTTGCAATCGTGCGAAAGGTTTGACGAAGGTCATTGCCCCATTTCGACAATATTTCACGGTCTTCCTTTGTTTCCGACAAGTGCCCGGAGTCACTGTCCGCCGGGAAGACCCATTCGAGGCCCTGCAGTGGATAGAATTGCTTGCCGAACCGAATTGCTCGGATGAGGCACAAAATCATCTCGCGAGAGAGGGGAATGTCGAAAGCTTTCTTCTTGCCGCCCTTCGGTTTGGGGATGTGTAGCGTGCGTCGCCGAAAATCGATATGATCAGGCTGTATCTGCTGCAGCGCAGTGGGCCGAGAGCCACATAGCAGTGTTAAGAGGTGGAATTCTCGACGAACCGGATTGTCGAGGGCAGCCAGCTCCAGGAACCAGCGCTTTAAATCGGCCGATCCCATTCCGGTGTCTCGGCGCTCTTCCTCATTCCAGTCGACTGCATCGGCGGGATTGTCGCGTGGCAACGACTTGTTGGTTTTCCGGGCATGATTGTAGACAGCGCGCAAAGTTCGCATGCTGCCATTTGCCATATATGGGCCGTTTCCTTTTGTGATGTCGTCGTGCTTCCTTGCCACCCGAGCGGGGTCCATTCCGAGCTCATGGAGGGACGTGTCGAGCCATTCGGCAAAGATCCGTTCGACGTGGTCCCGATAGCCGCTGATCGTGTGTTCGCTCCGGCCCTTCCGGATAAGATGCGCCTCCAGATATCGCTGCCAAGCCTGCCTGAGGGTGATACTTGCCTTAAGGCCATCACTTCCGTTGTTTGGGTTGCCGCTAGGTGCATCGGTTTGTTTCTCGTCCTTCGGATGTCGTCCCTGGCTGATTAGAGCTAAATATTCCTTGGCGATTGCGCGCGCAGCTCGTGTTGATATCTCGGTGACACCGCCAACGGAGACCCTGATGGATGAGGCGCGCTTGCCTCCTCGCCTGAGGTCGCCTTGGACGGCGAACGTCCTTTTTCGTTTTCCGATGACGACGAAGAAGCCCTTCAGTTCGGTGTCACGCGCGAGGTACCAGCCGTCCTTTGGGGCGGGCAACTGAGCAATCGTCTTGTCAGTCAGAGAAATCCGAATGTCAGTCATGAGCAGAGTCCCGCGGTCGCTAAAACGGTTTTTAAACGGTCTTGGCTGATCGAGCAGTTCGAAGGTTTGTGTTCGAGGAAGCGCGAAGCTATGCGAGAAACACCGATAAAACAAAGGACTTGTTGAAAGCTGTCGTAGCGCATCGTGCATTTGGAAAGTGCGGCGAAGCGCTAGTTTTAAACTCTTAATCATCGGGTCCCAGGTTCGAGCCCTGGTGCGCCCACCAAGCTTTCAAGTACTTAGCCGGGTTCGCGGCTTCTATTCCGACAAATTACGGTCCGCTATTCCGACAAACCGGCTGGTTTTGTTGGCTCCGCGCGACGCTTTTGCACGCCCGAGACTAGCTGCTTAAGGGTTCGCTTAGCATAGGTGGGTAGGTGCCGCGCCGGCCGGTGTCGCCCCGCAGCGCGGAACTCAGCATCAGAAAGATCTGAGTCCGCGCCTTCCGTAAAACCACCGTGGCGAAAGGACGTAAACGACAGTTCGTCGCGCAGCCCGGCCGCGCGAATGATGCGCTTCACAGTGGCCCGTAGATAGTCGAGCCCGCGGCGTGGCGTCATCCAGGGCATGGGGGCACGACCGCGACGATGGCCATGATCGCGTCGGAAGATGAGCCCGCTTACAGTGCGCTCTTTGATGGCGTCCAATTCTGGCATCAATTCCGGAAATAGCTCCTGACCCGTTTCATCGAAAAGCGGCCACCAAGCTTCCTCGCCAGTTTTGGGGTGAACGACACAGACGCTATTATCCAGTGCGGCGTCGCGCGTCGAGGTTCCCTCATCATCAGGCCGCAGTTTCCGATGGGCCGGTAACGAAATCAGGGAGTTTTTGATCAAGCGCAAATCGACGATGGATTCTTCCTGTATTGTCTCACAAGCTTTGGGCGCAATAGCAGTAGCGAAAGAGCGCAAAAATGCGCGATTGGCATCCGATATCGACCGCACCGCCAGAGCGCAATCTGCAACTCAGTGTGCACGAGAACGATGAGGTGCATACCCTCGTTTTCCCCTGCCGGCGAACAGAAAGCGGATGGGTGAACGCCACAACGGGAAAACCGGTTTTTGTCGATCCTACGCATTGGCGTGAGTGGCTGGAATTCGAGCCGTGATCGCCCAAATTATCGATGCTTGTCCGTTCGTGTCTGCAGCTCCGCCAGCTGAGCCTCCTCTTCGGCGAGCAACTTCGAAATAATCTGCCGCTTTGACGTATCTGTTTCGGTCCTCAATAACCCCCGGTAGTGCCTGATGTTGAGCTCCATAATCATTCGTGCGGAAGCGCTCATGGAAGCAGTCCAGAGGTTGTAAGTCGAACCCGGAAAATTTAGCGTCGCTCACTTGAGTGGGCCAGAGAAGGCTGCATTGAAAGTTTGATCAGGATCAAACTTCCGGGTGATTTTATTGCGCAAAAATGTTGTTGAGCGTGACGGTATAATTGATCGTCCGGGGCGATCTGAGGCGAAAATGGCTAGGGCGAAAATCTCAACGAATAATCACGGTCCGGCCATTCGCGGCAGCGACCCGTGGGCTCCCTCGGCAGGGAAAATGCATCAGTTGCTTAGCGAGGAAGAACGCGCTCGACTGGCTGTTCTCGCGTCGATTGTCCGATTCGACAAAGGCGAGGAAATCTATCGTGAGGGCCAGCGCGCTGATGCTGTATTCAATATCATTAGCGGAGTCGTGAAGGCATATAAGACGGCTCCCGATCGGAGTGAACATATCACTGCGTTCTTGTTTCCAGATGATATGTTCGGGTTATCCGAAGAAGGACGGTACGCAAATTCCATCAAAGCGATAACGCCGGTGGCGGCGTATCGATTCCCGGTATCCACCTTACGGCGCCGGCTTGCGAAGGACGCCGACCTTGAGTTCCATGTCATCTGCAAGCTCATTCACGAGCTGCGTGAGACACAGCGTCATGCGTTTCTCCTTGCCCGGAAACGAGCCATTTCCAGGGTCGCGATGTTCCTTCAGCTGTTGGAAAACCTTCGGGCTGCCAGAGGCGAACGCACGGCCGAGATATATCTCCCGATGAAACGGTCGGATATCGGTGAATATCTTGGAATGTCGCTTGAGGCCGTGAGCAGAGCGTTCCGGAGCTTGACGACGCGCGGCATCATCAGGAACCGCGACCGGCGACATCTGAAAATCACGGACCGCAGTACCTTCGACAGGATCGTGGGCGATACGACGAACGCATCCTAGATTGATCACGCGGTAAGCAACCGACTCGCTGCTCGTTGTCTTGAAGCGTAGGCTGCTGATCGCGTCCGGCATACCAACCGTGATCGCTGGTTCCTGGCATCGACATCGGGGGTCAAGATTTCGGCGGCGAGCGTTTGCACGCCGGTTGGTCAGAGCGTTTTGGCTGTCCATGGTCGCGGATCAGCCGAAGTCGATACCGGTAATCGCCTCCCTTATTGCGTGAACCGACCTAAGCGCGGATGCGGTGCGAGTCGGTCAGCGGTGCACTACGCTCGATCCGGTCGGCGATGTGGCGGCCGTCGCTGCCCAGCCTGCCGGCGAGTTCTGTGAGTGAGCTTTCCGCTGGTTGCGTCTGGAGCGCGGGGCCGAGATTATCGATGCCGGTCGCCACCACCGAGACGCGGACAATGCCCTCCAGGCTTTCATCGAAGGATGCGCCGATGATGATGTTGGCGTCCTGGTCGGCCTCTTCGCGAATGCGGGTAGCAGCTTCGTCGACCTCGAATAACATCAGGTCCTTGCCGCCAGTGATGGAGATTATGAGGCCACTGGCGCGCTTGATTGAAGGGTCCTCGATTAATGGATTGGAAATCGCGGCCAAAGCGGCGGTCAGCACGCGGTTCTCGCCAGAAGCCTCGCCCCTGCCCATCATGGCCTTGCCCTTCTCGCGCATTACGGCGAGAACATCGGCAAAATCGAGATTGATCAGACCTTCCTTGACTATAAGGTCGCTAATGCAGGCCACACCCGAATAAAGCACCTGATCGGCCAAGGCGAAGGCATTAGCGAATGTGGTCCTCTCGTTGGCCACCCTGAACAGGTTCTGGTTTGGGATGATCAGCAAGGTGTCCACCACCTTCAGCAGTTCCACGATGCCGGCCTCGGCAAGGCGCATGCGGCGCTGGCCCTCGAAGTGGAATGGCTTAGTGACGACACCGATGGTGAGAATGCCAAGCTCACGCGCGGTCTTGGCGATGATGGGGGCTGCCCCGGTGCCCGTACCGCCGCCCATGCCGGCAGTAACGAACACCATGTGCGCGCCGGTCAAATGATCGCGGATCGCATTGATTACCTCTTCGGCTGCGGCGCGCCCCACTTCGGGCTGCGACCCGGCGCCAAGCCCTGCGGTCACCTGGGTACCCATCTGGATGATACGCTTGGCCTTCGACATGGTGAGCGCCTGTGCGTCGGTATTGGCGACGATGAAGTCGACACCTTGCAGCCCGGACGCGATCATGTTGTTGACGGCATTGCCACCGGCGCCGCCGACCCCAAACACGATAATGCGCGCCTTCATCTCGCGAATATCGGGAATATTGCTCATTTTTGCCTCACGATTGCTCCGGCGAGCTGGGGAATGAGAGGACACGGATTGCCACGCTTTGCTCTGAATCTGAGCGCGGCAACCGGAGTCGCTTGGCAATCAAACGAGCGGCCAGCGGCGAGAGTTTTCAGGCGCACACTTAGAGCGTGTCAACAGACATCGGCTGTTCTCCTGGAACGAACCGAGCGGTAATCGGCTGATGATGACCGGGCGATGGCAGCAGGCTAGGCCGCGTTGGTTAATAGATTGTTAACGTGCAAGCGGCGATCTGCCACTTGAGCGTGCCCGGCCGGGATGCGTCAGACCATCCGACTTTGCCTCGAAGGCGCGCCGGCGTGGCGGGCTCGCCGAGCCAATCTGTGCAGTCCGCTCCGCGCGAACGGGTCGGCAAAGGAATGTCCGGTCCGGGTCGAGGTTGTATGAAAACGTTGATGAGCCAGGGATGCGCAGAACTGTTTTCTCTATTGCCTGCTTCCGAACAGAGGCTGTCGGTACAATTGATTTTCGCATCGACCAAATCGCGAAAGAACTTCCACGCGTAAATTCAACTTCAGAGTTTTCAGGCGGCTTCGCTGACACTTCTTTTGAATCGGTTCAGATGTGTCGATGGCACAGGCACAAGTTGGCCTCATTAGGCGACCAATATGCATTCCAAACGGCGCCTGCACCGTGCCGTTCGGGTGATGTTGAGCGCGCCAGTCGGGGAGGTCACTTTTGATTCCGTCGAGCAATCCGGCTTGAACCGACTCGGCGAAGGGACATATTCCGAGAGAGCTCGCGTGAAGCTGCCCCAAGGCCGTGGGGCGATCCACTGAGGCGGCCTCGAAAGAGAGCATCATGGGAAAACGGTCCAAGATACCAACCACGGATACCGAAGCTGCATCTCTCACGGTATCCGAGTCGAGGAAAACCGCGTTCGCTAAGCATCAATCATGGCCAATGATCAAACCAGTTTTGTTGGCGGCGCTGGTCTGCGCCGCTCCGGTCTCTCGTTCCTCAGCACAGGATGCCAAGGTTTCCGTCGACATGATGGGAATAGGGGACATGAGCTGCGCTCACTGGCAGTCCACTCGAGCGCTTCGATTGGAGGGAACAATCTGGATTTATGGCTTCTGGACGGGACTCAATTACGTCGCTGCTGCGAGCGGACAAACAGAGACGAAAGTCGAGACGGCAGCGGCAGTGGTCGAAGTCGAAAAAACATGCGCCCAGCGTCCATCGCAGGTGTTGGCCAGTGCCGTGTGGACCGCTTACCTTGACCTTAATAGGAGATAGTGGTGCCCGTGATCCCGGAGGGGAGCGCCCGCCGACTGCCTCGTTGCCCGGATGTTTTTGAGATGGGTGTTACGGCAACGTTATGGGGAAGCGATGAGTGTCGTGAAGTTTTGACGTGAGCCATTGCGAGGGGGATTAGTCGGGTCGCGCGGCGTCCGCGCTAGACGCGCGAGCGGCGCCGGGGACATCCCGGCGGCTCGCGCGTTGCGTAGCGATGTGGTGCGACGCACAGCGTCGCGTGGTGGAACGTTGCGATGCGCCGAGGCGCGCCGCGTTGCCTACCGTGATGTCGATAAGTCCTACGCGTCTAATCGACCAACCTAACATGGCCGATTGCGAGGCGACTTCAAGACAGCGCTGCTGCCGTAGTTGCCGTCTCCGTCAGTCGCGTCGAGAAAGCCGCCACTGTTTCACGAAGCCGCCGGGCCAGTTCGGCGGCGTCTTCTTGCTCAGTAATGCTCGTCATCGGCGACAAAAAAAGCCCCGCCGACAAGCACGGCGGCTCGCGTATTTCGCTGCTTGCCAAGAGCCGGGCTTTACCCCGGCAGCAAATTCGCGACCCCCGCCTTGAGAAAGGCGGCATCTGCCGGATTGGCGCTCGGATTGCCCGCGCGATGACCCCACACGCCCGGGATCGGCCGCAGGGTCCCGGTTGCGAGATGGAGAAGTTCGGCCGCATTATCCGCAACGCGGAAATAGAGATCCGTCTCGCTCGGCATCAGAAGCATTTGCGCCTTTATGGACTGGAGCGCTTGCGTGAGATCGCCGTTGTAAAGAGTGTTGTCGCTGATATCGCCGTGAAACCAAGCGAGTGCCTGCGCATAGAGGTTCGCCGCGCGGCATTGCGAAAACCGCTCGGCCCAATTAATGCGGACGAAGGTTTCGAGATCGGGTGCGCCAAGCGCGCTTTTGTAAAGGCCGGCACGGTAGAAATCCTGGCTCAGGCCCCAGCCGGCATAAATGTGGCCAAAGGCCTTGAGCGCCAGCAACGGCTCGCTCGAAAAGCGGCCATTGCCGGTATGCTCGGGCGCGGCTTCTAGCGTACGCAACAGGCCGGACAGAAAAACCTTGTTGTGATCGGCTGTGCGGGCGCTTCCGCAGACGACGAAGGCGCGTGCCACCATCTCGGGGTAGAGCGCCGCCCAATGATAGGCCTGCATGCCGCCCATCGAAAATCCATAAACGGCGGCGAGTTTGTCCACGCCGTACATTTCCGTGACGAGACGGTGTTGCGCCCGCACATTGTCGGCGACGGTGACGAGCCCGGGATAATCCGGCGTCTCCGCCGCGCCGGACGATTCCCCGTTCGAGAACATCCCCACGGCGACGATGCACCAGCGCGTGGGATCGAGAATGCCCTCCGGCCCGATCAGCCATGACATATCCGCGAGACGCGCAGAATAGCTGCTGGGGTAGAGAATGAGATTGTCGCGCTTGTCGTTGAGCGTGCCAAAGCGCTGCCAGGCGAGTCGGGCCTCGCGGATCACGCCGCCTTTTTCCACGGCAAAATCGCCGAGTGCAAAGCTGCCCGTCTCATTCTCCAAATTCATCGCTATTCTCCGGGGGATCTGTCTACGCCTTCTCGGCGGCCTGCTCTTCGAAAGCAACAGCGACACGCAGAAGGTCGAGGTCCGAACCGCGCGCGCCGATGATCGAAAGCCCGACCGGCGCGCCATCGACCGTTGCGCCCGGAAGATTGACCTGCGGCACGCCGGTGAGGCCGCCCTGGCTGGTCAGGCAGCTGATGCGTTCGCGCAACGGGTCCAATTGGTGAAGCGGAAGACCTTTTTGCGGCGCCGGAAACGGCGTCGTCGGCAGGCAGAGGATCGTGCCTGCTGGCAGCAGCAGGCGGAGCCGGGCGCAGGCTTCCATCCGCATCAGGCTTGCGGCATTGCGCTCCGCATCGGTCATCATCGAACCCTGTACCAAGCTCCGCGCCACGCTGAAGGCGAGACGCGGATTATGGCCGTCGAGCCAGGGCTGGAAGGTGCGCCAGGCTTCGCTCGCTTGCAAAATGCGTTGCGCGCGCTGCCAGATCGAAAGGCCCTGCGGCGCCAATGTGATGTCGCGCCGTTGGCCAGTCAGCGCCGCGAGACGGCCGACGGCCGGGGCGAGCGCCTGCTGCACATTTTCATCCGCGAAGCCGAAGGCATCCTCGGCCACCAGGAGCGTCGTCGGCAGCGTGACGGGCAGGGCGCTTCCGAACAAAACCTCGCCAACACGCGCGAACGTCGCCGCATCGCGCGCGAACCAGCCGCAGGTATCGCTGCCTGGGGCCTGCACGGCAATGCCGGTGAAATCGATCCGCCCATGCGTCGGCCGGATGCCGTAAAGGCCGCAAAAGCTCGACGGCACGCGCACCGAGCCGCCCGTATCGGTGCCAAGCGCAAAATCGCAGGCCT
This sequence comes from Bradyrhizobium canariense, assembly GCF_900105125.1. Lineage (NCBI taxonomy): Bacteria > Pseudomonadati > Pseudomonadota > Alphaproteobacteria > Hyphomicrobiales > Nitrobacteraceae > Bradyrhizobium > Bradyrhizobium canariense. The sequence continues at coordinate 7,369,066 of NZ_LT629750.1, forward strand.
TGGCGGCCACCGCCGAGGCCGATCCGCTCGACGAGCCGCCCGGTACGCGGCCGGGCGCCGCCGGGTTCAACGGCGTGCCGTCATGCGCGTTCTCGCCGAGAATGCCGAGCGACACTTCGTCGGTGATCGTCTTGCCCGTGACCGAGGCGCCGGCATCGAGCAGGGTCTGCACGACCCATGCGTGACGGGACGGCGTTGCGGCGAAGCGCGGCCAGTCGGGATTGCCGCCGCCGGTCGGCACGCCGGCGACATCGATCAGATCCTTGACCGCGAAGCTGAGACCGGCGAGCGGCCCCGCCGCCGCACCCGGCACTTGCGCGCGCGGGCCAGGCACAAAAGCTTCGGTCGAACTCATGATGCTTTCCGGTCTTGCCAGGTGCCCCCAGGCACGGCGGCGAACAAGGCCTTGGTATAGGGATGCTGCGGATTAAAAAAGATCTCGGCGGTCGGCGCCACTTCGACCACCTCGCCTTGTTTCATCACAGCGATCCGGTCGCAGACTTGTAGCGCAACGCGCAAATCATGGGTCACGAACAGCATGCTGAGCTGCAGCCGCGCCTTGATGTCGGCGAGAAGCGCCAGCACCTGCGCCTGCACCGATACGTCAAGCGCGGAGACGGGCTCGTCCGCGACCAGCACTTCAGGGCGCAGCGCAAGCGCGCGGGCAATGCCGATCCGCTGACGCTGGCCACCACTGAACTCATGCGGAAAACGCTTTGCGGCCGAGGCGTCTAGGCCGACGAGGCCGAGCAACGCTTGCGCTTCCTCGCGGGCTCTGAAGGTCGGGGTGCCGTGGATGATGGGACCTTCGGCAATGATGTCGATGATGCGCTGCCGCGGATCAAGCGACGCGTAGGGATCCTGAAACACCATCTGCACGCGTTTGCGGATTGGGCGGAGCCGGTGGCGGGGGAGCCGGGCGATGTTGGTGCCGTTAAGCAGAATTTCGCCGCCATCGATTGGTAGCAGCCGGGTGATGGCGCGCGCCAAGGTGCTTTTCCCGGAGCCGCTTTCTCCGACGAGGCCGAGTGTTTCGCCGCGGCGTAGTTCCATATTCACGCCGGCCAGAGCCATCGTGACGCGCCCGCCAAACAGGCCTCGCGTGCCATAGGTCTTGGTGATATCGCGCGCCTCAATGATGATCGGTTGCGTATTCACCGGCAGCGTTGCCGGCGGTACGAGCTTGGGTACCGCTGCTATCAGGGCCTTGGTATAGGGATGGGTCGGCGCGCCGAGCACCGCCCCGGCCGCGCCGCGTTCGACCAGGGTGCCACGCTGCAGCACCGCTACCTCATCGGCGATATCGGCGACGACGCCGAAATCATGGGTGATGAAGAGAACGGATGTACCGTGTTCGCGCTGCAGCTCGCGGATCAGATGAAGGATTTGCGCCTGGGTCGTGACGTCTAGCGCGGTTGTCGGCTCGTCGGCGATCAACAGCCGCGGATTGAGCAGCAAGGCCATGGCGATCATCGCGCGCTGGCGCTGGCCGCCGCTCAGTTGATGTGGAAACGAACCGATGATGCGAGCGGGTTCCGGCAGATGAACGCCGTCGATCAGTTCGAGCACGCGGGCGCGGCGTGCGGCTTTCCCGAGGGATGTGTGGATGCGCAGCACTTCGTCAAGCTGGCGGCCGATCGTGTGCAGCGGATTCAGCGCCGTCATCGGCTCCTGGAAGATCATGCCGATTTTTGCGCCACGAATGGCGCGCATCTTGTCCTGCGGCGCGACGGCGAGATCCTGGCCTTCGAACAGGATGCGGCCGCTCCCGACGCGTACATGCGGGCGCGGCAGCAGGCCAAGGATCGAACGCGCGACCAGCGATTTGCCCGATCCGCTCTCGCCGATCAGGCACGTCACCTTGCCTGCGCGCAACACCAGATCGACATCGCTGACCGCATTGGCGCGGTCGGCGCCGGGCGGCAAAGCGATCGTGAGCTTTTCAAGTTCGAGAACGGTCTGGCTCATCGCTCACGCAGCCTCGGATTGAGGGCTTCGTTGAGCCCGTCGCCAGTGAGATTGATGCCGAGCACCGTGAGCAGGATCGCGATGCCCGGAAAGGTGCAGATCCACCAGGCCGAGCGCAGCACCGCGCGTCCCGCGCTGATGATCAACCCCCAGCTCATGACATTGGGGTCGCCGAGGCCGAGAAACGCCAGTCCGGCTTCGAGCAGGATCGCAGTGCCGATCAGCAGCGAACCGACCGCGATGATGGAGGAGGCGCAGTTTGGCAGCATATGATTGAGGATGATGCGCGCATCGCTTGCGCCGAGGCCCGCGCAGGCCTGCACGAATTCGCGGCCGCCGAGCGAAACGAATTCCCCGCGCACGAGCCGCGCGATGCTTGGCCAGGAGACGGCCGCGATGGCGATGATCTCGCTGGAGACCGAGGGTGAGAGGATAGCGACGATCAACAAGGCGAAAATGAAGGCCGGGATGGTTTGGAAGAATTCCGTGATGCGCATCAGCACGGTCTCGGTCCGCCCGCGATAGTAGCCGGCCACCCCTCCGGCCACCGCGCCGAAGATAATTGCGGCGAGGGTCGCACCGACACCGATGATGAGCGAGGTGCGCGCGCCGTAGGCGATTTCCGCCGCGACGTCGCGGCCCAGCGTGTCGGTGCCGAGCAGAAAGCGCCCGCCCGGCGGCTGCAAGGCGGGTCCGGCGAGCTTGAATGGATCGTCGGGGTAGATCACCGGCGTGAGCACGACGAGCAGGAGCAGGCACAGCAGCACGGCCGCGCCGAACAGAGCCATCCGGTTGCGCGCGAACCGCGCGAAGCCCTCCCGCATGTCAAATCTCCATGCGCGGGTCGAGCATGACATAGATCACGTCGACGACGAGGTTGATGATCACGATCAGACAGGCCGACATGAAGAAGATTGCGAGAAGCAGGTTGAGGTCGCGCGATTGCAGCGCGTTGAAGGCAAGCGTGCCGATGCCGGGCCAGCCGAACACGGTTTCCACGACGATGGAGCCGCCGATCAGATTGCCGGCCTGAACGCCGGCAATCGTCACGATAGGCAACAGCGCATTGCGCAGGACGTGACCTGTCATGATGCGGCGCTCCGTCTGGCCCTTGGCGCGCGCTGTCGTCACGTAGTCCATGCCGGTCTGCTCCAAAACGGACGCGCGCATGAGGCGCGCATAAAGCGCGAGGTAGAACAGCGCGAGCGAGACGGCGGGCATCACGAGATGGCGACCGACGTCCCAGACCTCGGCCCAGCCCTCGTGACCGGCGCCGACCGTGTCGAACCCGCTTGTCGGCAGCCAGCCGAGGCCGATCGAAAAAATCACGATCATCATGAGCCCGAGCCAGAATCCGGGCGTCGCATAGGCGACAAGGCTGATCAGCGAAATGACATTGTCGCGCCAGGAATTGCGCCCCGTCGCGGCGACGAGACCGAGGATGATGCCGAGCGCCAGAGCGGTGCCGAACGCCGTCAACATCAGCAGGCTCGTTGGCCCGAGCCGCTCGAGGATCAGGCTGCTGACATCGGCATCATTGCGGTAGGAGTAGCCGAGGTTGAAATGCGCCATGTTCGAGACATAGGTCAGGAACTGCATGCCGAGCGATTGGTCGAGGCCGAATTTATGGCGCAGCGCGTCCATATATTCGGGCGTCGCCGCACCGCTCTCGCCGGCGAGCACGGAGGCCGCGTCGCCCGGCGCGAGATGGATCAACAGGAAGTTGAGCACAATGATGCCGAAGATCACCGGCAGCGCGGTGAGAGCCGGTATCCCATATAACGGGCGAAGCGCACGGTTTACGTTTCCAGCCATGCCCGTTCGAAGGCCTGCTGCGTGCCGAGCGGCCCGGTCGTGTGATCGTGAAGCTTTCGATTGAAGACCGAGACATATTGCACGTCGATGAGCCAGACCAGCGGGCAGTCTTCGGCAAGAATCTGCTGCGCTTTCTTGTAAAGCACAGCGCGCTTGTCGTGGTTCAGCTCGCGCATGGCCTCGTTGAGAATACTGTCGAATTCCGGATTGGCATAAAAGCTGTCGTTGACGAAGGTCACGCCCTTGCGGATCTGCGACGTGAGATATTGCTTGTTGAGACCATAGACCGGATCGACGCCCTGGCTCAGGAAGGGCTCGTTGATGTCGTAATCGTAATCGGTATAGACGCGCCGCAACCAGGTGGCGGTGTCTTCCGAGCGTAGCGTCAGATCGATTCCGACGATCGCGAGCGCCTGTTTCAAATATTCGGCCTGGCGCAGCCATTGCTCGCCGAATGAATTGACTTCGAGATGCATGCCGAAGCGCATGCCATTGGCGCCGCGCGGCAGGCCGGCACCGTCGAGCAGCTTGTTGGCAATCTCGAGACGGTCGGGCACGTCGTATTTGCGCACGTCGTCGGTATAGAACCCAACGGTCTCGAACAGACTGCTGAGCGGGCCGGTGGCCGGCTTGCCGTAGCCATACATGACATCGCGCAGGATCACCTTGCGATCAATCGCATAGGCGATCGCCTGGCGCACTTCTTTCTTGTCGAGCGGCGGGTGTTTGGCATTGAGTTCAAGCACGCTCAAGGCGGGCGTCATCTCATAGCCTTTCATCGTCGTATCGAGGATCGGGTTGGTCTTCATCCGTGCGAGGTCGGCGTAATTGACGGCGCTGTAGCCGGCGAAATGCGCCTCGCCGGTTTCAAGCGCGGCCGAGCGCGTCGCGGCATCGGGGATGAAACGCGCGATGACATGGTCGAGATAGGGCAGCCCCGGCTTCCAGTATTTCTCGTTGCGGTCGAGCCGCACGAACTGTCCGCGGTCCCATTGCCCGAATTTGAACGGTCCGGTGCCGATAGGTTTGTTCGCCGACGGATTCTGCAGGATTTGCGTTCCCTCGAAAACCGATTTGCACATGATCGGCAGATCGCGTCCCGCAAGGGCCTTCATGAGATAGGGCGCGGGATTGGCGAGAAGCAGAACCGCAGTCTTTTCATCCGGCGTGTCGACGCCCGTCAGCTCGGCGAGAAGGAGCGGGGCGAAGGGGTGGTATTTCTTCAAAATCTCCATGAAGGAGAATTGGACGTCGGCGCTGGTGAAAGGCTTGCCGTTGTGAAAGACGACGCCTTCGCGCAGCTTGAAGGTAATAGACTTGCCGTCAGGCGCGGTCTCCCAGGAAGTCGCGAGATTGGGTTGAGGATTCTGATCCCAGTCGTAGGTCACAAGACCTTCATAAATCTGTGTGGCGATCGGCGGGATGTTGCCGGCGGTTACGGCATAATGGGCGAGCGTCGAAGGCTCGGGCTGCACGATCATCACCATCGTGCCACCTCGCACCGGCTGATCGGCCTTGGCGAGACTGTTAAAGATGGGGCTGGATGATGCGGCCAACCCGAGGGGTAAGGCCAAAGCGGTACGGCGTGAGATTTTATTCAGGTGCGGATCGTGAACCAAAATGTGAACTCCTCATGGAGTTCGGTATCAAGCAATTGGCGTGCCACCTTTGCCGCTAAGGCATTCGCCGGTGTAAAGGCAGTATGCAGCGCATCAAGGACGTCCGTGGCTAAGCCGGCGCCGACTGGTTCCGCAAAACGCACGCATCCGCGACCTTGTGGGTCCGCACGCCGCGCGGCGTTCAGTCGCCGTGCTTGCCGTGCCCCTCGGCCAGGCCGAACAGCCTGTGCGGATCCCGCAGCACGATGCGCTGCCTTCCGCCCTCAACCAGACCCTGTTGTTCCCACGCGCTGAGAATACGGCTCACCGTATGCAGCGTAGTCCCGGTCATCTCGGCGACGTCCTGCCGGCTGATCGGAAAATCGATCTCGATGCCGTGTTCGACCTTTCGGCCCGCCTGTTTGGCAAGCCGCAACAGCGCATGGGCGACGCGCGGTTCGACCTGCTCGCTCGACATCTCGATCACGCGCGCCTGTGTATCCTGCAATCGGCTTCCGACGGTCTGCAGCGCGCCTGCGGCAAGGCTCGGGAATTTGGTGGTCAACCTCGACCACGCCGAAGACGGCCATGACAAGGCGATGCTGTCGACCGCCGCTACCGCGGTCGCTGGATATTTCTTCAGCGCCATCGCCTGGGCAACGCCGAACAACTCGCCGGCCGAGACGTAGCGGACCACGATTTGCTGTCCCTGCGACGCGACCCGCTCGACTCGCAGATGACCGTGCAGGAGCAAGAAGAATGAATGGGCGTCGTCGCCCTGGTCGAACACGCTGGTATCCTTGGGATACCGCACTGACCGCGCCTCGCGCAGGATCTCATCGAGGTCATCGGCGCCAAGTTCGGCGAATATCGGGAGATCTGCAACAATTGATCGGTCGATGGCGGCCATTTACGCGAGGCTTCCGGATGCAAGGCTTCCAAATGTTGCAATGACGGTTGGACCATAGAGCCGGGCGCGGCGATCGGCAACCCGGATCGGGCAGCACGATGCCGATCATTCGGCTGCACAGCAAAGTCCGTTGTGCCGTCACGTGTTAGGCACGTGACATCCAGACGGAAGCCAACCAATCAACAAGAGATGAAGGCGCGTAAATATCTGGTGATGGCCGCGGCCGCTGCGATATTGGCCATGACCGATGGCGCGGGCGCTGCCGAAGTCGAAGCGTGATGGTGTTCGAGCCTTCGTTCGGAGAATCGCGCGGGCGACAGCGTGAAGTTCGTCGCTGCGGACAAGGGCCACCATGCCGAGACCATTAAGGGGACGCTGCCGGATGGCGCTGTGCCCTTGCAGGCAACAACAGCGAGGACAGCACCGTCGAGTTCGAGCAGGAGGGCTCTGCGGCGTCAAAATGCACGCCACACTATGGCATGGGGACGCGCGCCTTTTTCCGTCCTTCCCAATTCTAGGCGTTACGCGACTCGGGAGCGAGTTCGCTGCCCGCGCACCCGCCGCAGCACGTGGCTTCAGCAGTCTGAATTTCAACAGAGGCGGCGGCAACGATCTTGCCTCCATCGAGGGCAATTTTTGGCTCGGCTTGAAGGTGAGTTGAGAGAATGCCGAGTTTCTCCCGCAGCCGCTCATAGATTCGCATCGTTCGTCTCCGTTTGTCTGACGTGTGACGCCGATACACCTTGGACGCGCGGGCATCTTTGTCGTCTAGCAAACACAAACCCTGCATGGGCGATCGTGGCTGAATTTGCGTTCCGACAAAGTGGCCGCTTGATCGCTCGCTACGGTGCATCGAACCAAGCATCGAATGCGGGGCAAGCCATGTCGATACCACGTCTGAGGGACTATCAGGGGCCTGCGCTGTTTTCATACGGCTTCCGGCCGTTTTTCCTGTTCGGATCGATCTACGCGGGCGCGATCATTCTGGTGTGGCTGCCGGTGTTCTACGGACAGCTCGGGCTCGGCACGGCCTTTGCGCCGCGCGACTGGCACGTGCACGAGATGCTGTTCGGATATATCGCGGCCGTCGTTGCAGGCTTTCTGCTGACCGCGGTACCGAACTGGACCGGGCGGCTGCCGCTGCAAGGCAGGCCGCTGATCATGCTGTTTTCGGTCTGGGTCGCGGGCCGGATCGCCGTCAGCGCGTCGGCCTGGCTGGGATGGGCGCCCGCCGCGGTGATCGACGGCGCCTTTCTCGTGCTGCTGGCAGCGGCCGCGGCGCGCGAGATCGTCGCCGGCAGGAAGTGGGACAGTCTCAAGGTTGTCGCGATCATCAGCCTGCTCGCCCTGGCCAACCTGGCGTTTCACCTCGAAGATCACTTTACCGGTCTGGCCGAATATTCGACCCGGGCCGGCATCGCGGTGGTGATTGTCCTGATCGCGCTGATCGGCGGCAGGATCATTCCGAGCTTTACGCGCAACTGGCTTGCCAAGCGGGCGCCCGGGCGGCTGCCGGTTCCATTCGGCCGCTTCGACGCCGCCACGATCGGGCTGAGTGCGATCGTGCTGGCGCTATGGGTCGCGCGTCCGCTGAACCGAACGACCGGCGCCCTGCTGCTGGCCTGCGGCTGCCTCCACATCGTCCGTCTGGCGCGCTGGACCGGTTACCGCACATTTCCGGATCGCCTGGTCCTGATCCTGCACGTCGCCTATGCCTTCGTTCCCGCAGGCTTCATTCTCTCGGCGCTCAGCGCCTTCGACCTTGTCCTGCCAAGCGCAGGGATCCATGCGTGGACCAGCGGCGCGATCGGCACCATGACGCTTGCGGTGATGAGCCGTGCGACGCTCGGCCATACCGGGCGGCAACTTCGCGCGTCGGTCGCGACGCATATCGTTTACGTCTCGGTCGTCGTTGCCGCTTTGGCCAGGGTCGGCACGGTGCTGGAGCCTGATCATGCCGCACCTCTGCTTACAGTCGCCGCCAGCGCATGGGCGACAGCGTTCCTTGGTTTCGCGGCGGTGTATTCAGCGGCGCTGTGCAAAGCGCGCCAGAGCTAATCGGCACAAGCGAACAGTCCGTCGCTCGGGTGGAGTGGCCTTTAAGGCGCCAGCTTTGTGACGGTCGCCGCATTACCTCGGGGAGGGACCTACAGGCTTTGAAGCTGACATCACGGTCATCACGGTCGTTCAACCTTCCCACTCACCCACGGAAACGCTCAGATCCACATCGAGCAGGCCGATTGCCCGGCGAGCCATGTGATCGATCGCCTCGGCAAGCGTGCCGGGCCGAGCATAGAACGCTGGAACTGGCGGTACGACGATCGCTCCAATTTCGGTCACCGCAACCATTGTCCGCAAATGTCCGAGATGCAGCGGACTTTCCCGTACCATCAAAACCAGCCTGCGCCGCTCCTTCAACTGCACATCTGCGGCGCGGACCAGGAGATTGTCGGGAGCGCTGACGGCAATCGCGGACAGAGTTCGGATCGAACATGGCGCGACGATCATGCCTGCGGTGCGACATGAGCCGCTGGCGATGCTTGCACCGATGTTGCTGATCAAATGATGCTGCGCGACCATCGCGCCGATGCGGGGCAGGGCATCTTCACCGACCTCGTGAGCCAATGTGCGCTCGCCGCTCGGCGTGACCACCAGATGCAATTCACACTGCCCGGTAGCTGCCAGCAATTCGATCACGCGTACCCCGAGCGCTGCGCCTGAAGCGCCGCTGATGCCGACGATGATCCGCGGACGCGCCCTCGTTGCGCGCGTCTTCGAGAGTGCTATGCGAGACCGAGACGTTGCCACAGCTCATCCGCCCGCGCGATTGTGGCGCTGTCCATATTCAGAACGCGGCCCCATTCCCGCGTGGTCTCGGCCCCGATCTTGGTGGTTGCGTCGATTCCAAGCTTGCCGCCGAGGCCGGGCCTCGGTGAGGCAAAATCGAGATAGTCGATTGGCGTCTCGGTCAGCGAGACCAGATCGCGCGAGGGGTCCGAGCGGGTCGAAACAGCCCACATCACGTCGGGCCAGCTCCGCACGTTGATATCAGCGTCAACGACGAACAGGAGCTTGGTATAAGTGAGTTGCGGCAACAGCGACCAGAGTGCGAGCATGACGCGCCGCGCCTGACCGGGATAGCGCTTGTCGATCGACGCAATCGCGATCCGGTAGGAGCAGGCTTCCGGCGGCAGCCAAAGGTCGACGATCTCAGGCAACTGCTTTCGGACCAGGGGTACGAACAGCTCATTGAGCACCTCGCCGATGCGCGAGGGTTCGTCGGGCGCGCGGCCGGTAAACGTGGACAGGTAGATCGGATTCTTGCGCATGGTGATTGCGGTGACGTGCATCACCGGGAAATCTTCCACCGCATTGTAGTAGCCGGTGTGATCGCCGAATGGCCCCTCCGGCGCGGTATCGTCCGGCGACACCAGCCCCTCGATGACGATCTCGGCTTCGGACGGCACCATGAGCGGCACCGTGACGCACCGTGAAAGCCGCAGGCGCTCGCCCCGGATAAGGCCGGCGAAGCTGAACTCCGACATTGTTTCAGGCAAAGGCAGTACCGCGGAGAGACAGGTAGCCGGTTCTGCTCCGATCGCCACCGCGACCGGCATGTCAGCGCCGCGCGCTTTCCACTGATGATGGTAGCGTGCTCCGCCGCGATGGGCAAGCCAGCGCAGGATGGCGCGGTCGCGGCCGATGATTTGCATCCGGTAGACGCCGACATTGACGGCGTCGCCTGTCTCATCATCCGGCGGCCGCGTGATGACCAGCGGCCAGGTGATGAGGGGCGCAGGCTCGCCCGGCCAGCAGATTTGCGCCGGCAACCGGGTGAGATCGATTTGGTCCGCGCGCCACACAATCTCCTGCACAGCCGGCGTGGTGACAAGCTTCGGCCGCACCGTCATCGCTGCCCGGGCAAGCGGCAGTTTCGACATCGCGTCGGCGAAATCGCGCGGCGGGCGCGGCTCGCGCAACTCCGCCAGCGCCTCTGCAAGCGCGCCGAGGCGTGCGGGATCGACGCCGAAGCCCCAAGCCACCCGCTCCGTCGTGCCAAACAAGTTGACGAGCGCCGGCATCCTGGCCGCGGCTCCGTCCGGCATCAGCGGGGCTTCAAACAGCAATGCTGGACCATTGGCCTGCAACACGCGCCGGTGAATTTCGGTCATCTCATGCACGACCGACACCGGTTCCCGGATGCGGATTAGGCGGCCTTGGCTTTCCAGATGGGACATGAAGCCGCGCAGGTCACGGAATGGCGGCAGATCGCGGCAGGGCACGGACACCTCATTGAGACAGAAATTCTCTACTGGATTTACAGACACGTCTTTGTTCCAGGACAAAGATCGGCCGGCGCAAGTGCGGCTAAGCAAGCGCTCGACATCGACGGCACCATGGCCTGCCACGTGCCCTGCGGAGAGCCGATAGTGTGAGGATGCCGTCCGTTCCGAGACTTCCGTGGTTGATTGGGCGCAGCATGCAGCCGCTGCCGCTCGCGCCGCTGCAATTGCCGCTGGCCCTGATTCTGCGCTCGGTGGTGGCGCGCCACTCAAATATTTTCGAACGCCTCGGCCCTCACGCGTGCAAACGCTTCGGCATCGAGCCAACCGATTTGCCCTTCGCATTCGTGCTCGAGCCGCATCCGAGAAGGCCAACCATGACCGCGGTACGCAGTCTGCCTGATGATATTCCAATTCGGATCGCCGGTCCGATGATCGGCCTTCTGGGGCTGGTCGACGGAGCCTATGACGGCGACGCGCTGTTTTTCTCGCGTGATCTTGTCATCGAGGGCGATGTCGAGGCGGTTCTGGCGTTGCGCAACGCGTTGGATGATGCAGATGTCGATCTGGTCGCGGACGCCGCGGCTCTGTTCGGGCCGCTTGCCCCGCTGGGACAGCGGCTGCTCGGCGGTGCGCTATCCCGGCTGAAAGCCGCGGCAGGCGCGCAGGAAGGGTCCGAATCATGGAACTGATTTGTCCGGCGGGAACGCCCGCCGCGTTGCGCGCGGCCGTGGACGCTGGCGCCGATGCAGTCTATTGCGGGTTTGCAGACGCCACCAATGCACGCAATTTCCCGGGGTTGAACTTCAGCCGGCCGGAAATGCAGGCGGGGATCGGTTATGCGCATCGGCGCGGTGCCAAGGTGCTGGTCGCCATCAACACCTTTCCGAGCGCGGGCGGCGAGGCGCCATGGCATCGTGCCGTCGATGATGCGGTTGCCGCTGATGCGGACGCGCTGATCGTTGCCGATATCGGGCTGCTCGACTACGCCGCGCGCGCTCACCCGGACCAGCGTCTGCATCTGTCGGTGCAGGCCGCCGCCGCCAATTCCGACGCAATCGGATTCTACGTACGCCATTTCGGCGTTCGTCGCGTCGTCCTGCCGCGCGTGCTCACCGTGCCGGAGATCGCCGCGATCGCCGGTGCCGTCGATTGCGAAACCGAAGTCTTCATCTTTGGTGGTCTGTGTGTAATGGCGGAAGGCCGCTGCTCGCTGTCCTCTCACGTCACCGGACAATCGCCCAATATGAATGGCGTCTGCTCTCCCGCGAGCCACGTCGTTTATCGCGAAGAGAACGGCGCGCTGGTCTCGCGGCTTGGCGATTTCACCATCAACCGCGTTGCCAAGGGCGAGCCGGCCGCTTATCCGACCTTGTGCAAAGGCCGCTTCAAGACCGAGCTCGGCTCCGGCTACCTGTTCGAGGATCCCGTAAGCCTCGATGCGGCGGAAATCCTGCCGGGCCTGCGCGCCGCTGGCGTCACCGCACTGAAGATCGAAGGGCGGCAGCGTAGCCGGGCTTACATCGAAGGCGTGGTGCGCGGCTTCCGGGAGCAACTCGACGCGCTCGACGCGGGAGAGCCGTTGCCGGCGGGGCGGCTTGCCGCCCTGACCGAGGGACAGCGTTCGACGCTGGGGGCGTATCGCAAGACCTGGCGCTAAGACTTAGCGCTAAGACTTGGCGCCGACCAATCTGGCGCTGACTGAAATGGCGCGGAACGAACATCTGGAACCGGGATAGAACACCGATGAAGCTCACGCTTGGCCCGATCCTGTTCAACTGGGAGCCAGATGTCTGGCGGGATTTCTATTTTCGGATCGCCGACGAGGCGGCGGTGGACGCGGTGGCAGTGGGCGAGGTGGTGTGCTCCAAGCGGATGCCGTTCTTCGATGTCCATTTGCCGGCCGTGGTCGAGCGTCTGACCGCGGCAGGAAAGCAGGTGCTGATGAGCTCGCTGGCATTGATCACGCTGGAGCGGGAGCGGCGGCATACCGAGGAGCTCGCGCGCGACCACAGCTTCCTCGTGGAAGCCAACGATATCTCCTGCATCGCCCACCTCGCCGGACGGCCGCACGTGACCGGTCCGTTTGTAAACGTCTACAACGAAGGCACGGCGCGGTGGTTTGCGGCACAGGGTGCGCGGCGCATCTGCCTGCCGCCCGAACTGCCGCTGGAGTCTATCGCGGCCGTTGCGGCCGCGACGCCGCAGGTCGAGATCGAGGTTTTCGCGTTCGGCCGCGCTCCGCTCGCCATCTCGGCGCGCTGCTATCACGCGCGTCTGCACAAGCTCTCCAAGGACAATTGCCGCTTTGTGTGCGCAGGCGACGCGGACGGGCTGCCCGTGGACACGCTCGACGACGAGCGCTTCCTGGTGATAAACGGTGTTCAGACCCTCGCTTATGCTTGTACCAATCTGATCGCGGACACCGATGATCTCGTAAAGGCCGGTGTCGCTTCGCTGAGGTTGTCCCCGCAGCACTGCGACATGGTTGCGGTGGCGCGCACGTTCCGTGATGTGCTGGATGGAAGGGTCGTGCCCGAGGAAGGCATGCGTCGATTGAATGCGATCTATCCCAATGTTTCGTCGACCAACGGTTTTCTCCGCGGACGGCCGGCCGCGCCATGATCCGTGCACGGGCTCGCCGATCGAAGCGTTGAGGAGATCGATGACGGGCGGCCGGGCTTTCATTTCTTTGCGTTGGAACAACGATCCCTCTCGCGGTCGCGGTTAAATTGTCACCTTGATCTGACTGAGTGACGGACAAGAATTCATGTCGAAGGCGGAAGCGGTAACTGACAGCAAGCGCAGCCTGCCGGTCGTCTACTCCTGCTCCGGCTGTTCGAGCGCCGCCCAAATGGCAAATCACACGGCGGTTCGTCTGGATCGGACCGCGCAAGCGGAAATGTCCTGCATTGCCGGAGTTGGCGGCGACGTTCCCTCTCTGGTGAAGATCGCCAAATCCGGCCGGCCGATTCTGGCGATTGACGGCTGCCCGCTGCGTTGCGTCGAGCGGAGCCTGGCTCGGCACGGGGTAATCCCGGCGGCGCATCTGATTCTGACCAACCTCGGAATAAAGAAGCGATTCCACCAACGGTTCGACGAGAATGAAGCCGTTGTGGTCTATCGCAGGGCGGTTGCCGCCCTCCGATCGATCGAGACGCCGCCGCCTGCGGAGCATGTGTCTTCAGTACCTGCTGTGCAGACCGGCCGGAACGACATCGGGCGGCGCGACGAAAATTCGGAGGGAGTTCCGGTGCTGACGGCCGATACATCGCTGATCGACGGAATAATGCGGGACGAAAGCCTGCTCGACCGCATCATCGCGCTCGACGGGCGCTTTGGAAAGTTCCGCAAGGTGCTGAACGATGAACGCGTCGCTGCCAACGTCAACCTGAAGGACGTCGCCCATATGCTGGACGTGGAGGTCCGTGCGCTGCTGGCCTTTGCGAACGGCCAAGCGCCAATGGAAATGCCCGGCAAGCCGTCCGAGCTGCCTGTTTCCGGCTCGATCGATGCCTCCGCAACAGCCAGGATCCTCGACGTCAGGCCTTTATTTGAACGCGGAATCGAACCGCTCATGACGATCCTGGAAGCGGCTTCGGCGCTTGAAGGCGATGCCGCACTGATCGTCGAGGCTCCGTTCCATCCGCTGCCGTTGCGCCGTTTGCTCGGCGGCAGAGGCTTTGAAAGCCGCGCCGCGCGGCTCTCGTCCGAGCACTGGCAGGTTGCCTTCCGGCATGAGCCGCCGGGAACGGCATCGCGCGACGCCGCTCGTTAAAGCGCGTGACCTTCGGCCCGATCGAACAGCCGGCGCGGATCCCGGATCGCGATGCGCTGTCGAACGCCCTCGACGAGACCCTGCTGTCCCCACCTGCTCAGGATGCGGCTCACCGTGTGCAGCGTGGTTCCGGTCATCGCAAGCGGGCAACTGACCGCCGGTTCCGAGGATGCATGTCTGTGTTGTTTGCGCTCCAACAAAGAAAGCCACGGCACGGAGCTTAAGCTCGGAAAAAGAACGACACGTTCGGAGAGGCCATGGTGAGCCGACGGCGCGGTCCGTGGAGGCTCTGCTTCCCACACAACAATCGGCCAGGAGTTCTTCAATGCCGCAGACCGCCCGTCCATCCGAATGCGTCATCGACGTGCGGGACATCGAACCGAGATTCCGCCATCAAATAATTGCGCGCCTGTTTGAAAACCTGGCGCCCGAGGCGACGCTGCAACTGATCGCCGACCATCCCCCGAAGCCGCTGCGCCATCAATTCGAGTTGCGCTACGGCGAGCGATGCAGCTGGATCTATCTTGAGGAAGGACCGGATGTCTGGAGAGTCCGGCTCGAGTACCTTCGAGCCCCTGCCGGTCCGGATTAGCCCGCCGGATACCGACCGGCAAATTTGCGGATCCGAAGCCAATTTGAACCGCACGGATGAAGGGGAGGATGCAACATGATCGGAGCAGCGCTTTCTCGCTGGACGATGGCATACTTCGCTGCCGCTCTGCTCTCGCTCCTCGCAGCGGAGATCATGATGACGGTGGGCTTCGGCTTTCCTGCGGAGTCTGTGAGCGCTCCGGACACCCTTGTTCTGGTCCATCTGGTCACGATTGGATGGCTTAGCCTCGTGATGTGCGGCGCGCTGTTTCAGTTCGTTCCGGTGTTGACCGCGACGCCGCTCCATAGCGACCGGCTGCAGCTGCCCGCTCTGGCGCTGCTGGTTGCGGGCCTGACCGCCCTCGTGCTTGGTTTTCTTCGCCTGGATGGACGGGCGCGCTTCGAATTTCCCTTCTTGTCTGTTGCCGCCGCGCTGTTGGGGGCCGGGTTTGCTCTCGTCATCTGGAATATAGCGCTCACGCTCCGGGATGCTCGTCCGCTTGCGTTGCCGGCCGGCTTCATTGGGATTGGACTTGCCGCGGCAGGTGCCGCGGCGGCGCTGGGGATCATCTTCGCACTCACCCTTGACGGGACAACCAGCAGCGCCGCTTTCGTCAATATTCTTGGCCGTGCCTTGCCCCTTCACATCGTCGCCGGGCTGGGCGGATGGCTGACGGTCACGGCGATGGGCGTCACCTATCGATTGCTGGCGATGTTCATGCTTGCGCCGGATGTCGACGGTGCCAGCCCCAGGGCGACGCTGTGGCTTGCCGCGCTCGCACTGACGCTCTTGGTTACGGGCGGCATGGCCACGGTTCTCGCGCAACGATCGCTGGCACCCGTGCTGGTGAGCACATTGCTGGTGGCCATCGCGGCTCTTGCGCTCTATGGCCGTGACGTCTTGCGGCTCTACCGCTCGCGAAAGCGCCGGCCCCTCGAACTGAACGGCGTCACGGCCGGCGTGGCGCTGGTGAATCTCATGCTTGCCGCGATTCTCTGCGTCGTGTTGACGTTGGTCGGACGATTTTCGGATTATATCGGCGCCCTGGTGTTCCTGTTCGGCTTCGGCTGGCTTTCGGGCCTCATGCTGTCGCAGATGTACAAGATCGTCGCATTCCTGACCTGGCTCGAGGTGTACGGCCCGGTGCTCGGAAAGACACCAACGCCGCGGGTTCAGGATCTCGTCGCGGAGCGGCCTGCGGCGCGCTGGTTCCTGCTTTTCTTTTTCGGGGTATGGATCGCGACCGTGGCACTGCTGGCGGATGCCGGCCAGATATTTCGGATCGCTGCCTTGGCGATGACGGCCGTGACTTGCGGCATCGTTGTTCAGATGGTGAAAACCCGGCGGCTCGCCAATGTGCCGGAGCCTCGACGGCTACCCGGCAATGCGGTCCCGCCGAGGCTCTTGTTCTCTTCAACCAAGCCAACCTAGCGGGGAGATGACCGTGACAAGGGAATTTGTAGACGTCGATGTGAGACCGATCCTGCGCGCCGGCGGCGAGCCGTTCAGTGCGATCATGCAGGCGTTGGAAACGCTCGAACCGGACCAAGGCATGCGACTGTTCGCGACCTTCAAGCCGATGCCGCTGTTCGGTGTCATGCAATCGAGAGGGTTCAGCCATGAAGCGTACGAACTCGAAGGCGGCGAATGGGAAGTGCTGTTTCGTCCGCTGGCGGCTGCCGGAGCCGCGATGCCGTTGGGGCCGAGGGGTTCGGAAGCCGCGGTGTGGCCGGAACCAGTCATCGAGCTCGACAACCGCGGCCTCGATCCGCCCGAACCCATGGTGCGGATCCTGGAGGCGACCGAGCGACTGCAGCCCGGTGAAGTGCTGTCCGCGATGCTGCTTCGCGAGCCGCTTTTTCTATACCCGGAACTCGCCAAGCGCGGCCACGAGTGGCGCGGCGGTTTCGATTTGCAGCGGGCGGCCTACACGATCCTGATACGGGTCGACGCGACCAAGGCAGCACAGGAATGAATACGCAACTCGCCGAACGGATACGGGATGCGCTGCGCGTCGTGATCGATCCCGAGCTCGGCTACAACGTGGTCGATCTCGGTTTCATCTACGACATCGTGGTTGAAGATGGCGGCATTGTTCGCATCAGGATGACCACGACGACGCCGGGATGCCCCGCCACCAGCTATCTAAAGGAGGCGGTCGCCAACGGCGCCTGGAGCCTGCCCGACGTCGAATTCGTCGACGTCGAGCTGACGTTTGTCCCCAAATGGAGCCCCGACATGATGAGCCTGGAGGCGCGGACCGAACTGGGATTTGCGACGCCAAATTAAATAAAGCGATGCCGTTCGGCCGGCAAGCCGGATGGACCGTCGTCTCCTTCGCGACGAAGGGCTGGCTCCCCAGACGTTTGATCCAGCGCAACGACACCACCTGCCATACGCATCACTTGAGCAGGTCGTCCGACATCGGCAGCAGAAATAAGTCTCACAAACATGAATCATGCCGCTCGTCATACAGCCGTCAAGTGTTTGCGCCTCGCGCGGATCGTCCTGGTGTGCTTCCTGATCCTGCTTGCCGATTCCGCGGCGCGGGCCCAAACGGGCAGTCTGCTTGGCCAATTTCTCCAACCGGCAACGCTGGTAGACGTCTTTCCCGGGGCTGATCGGGTTGGTCAGCAGGAAGGTGACCCACCAGCGGCCCCGGCATATAAGGGCGATCAGCGATTAGGTTACGTCTATCTGACCTCGGACGTTGTCAACTCAACGGGCTATTCTGGCAAGCCCATCCGCATCCTGATCGGAATCGATCTCAGTGGTCGTATTGTCGGCGCCAAGCTGGTTGAGCATCACGAACCTATCGTGCTGGTCGGAATCCCCGCAGAGAAGCTTGTGGCCTTTATCCAAAGCTATGTCGGGCACAACGCGAGCGACGGGCTGAAACGTCCGGTCG
The DNA here is from genome assembly GCF_900105125.1 of Bradyrhizobium canariense. Lineage (NCBI taxonomy): Bacteria > Pseudomonadati > Pseudomonadota > Alphaproteobacteria > Hyphomicrobiales > Nitrobacteraceae > Bradyrhizobium > Bradyrhizobium canariense. The sequence goes on from NZ_LT629750.1 coordinate 7,386,918, forward strand.
GAAATTCGTCCATCGATATCATTAGTGGCGCGACGGTCACAACGATGGTGATCGGTGACAGCATCACGCGTTCGGCGATACGGATAGCGGAGTCGCGCGGACTCGGTGTGGCCCGGGTTGGTTCAGCGCCGGTTGTCGTTGCCGACAAGCAGATTGATCCCAACAAGCTGACGGTTGAAGATTGGCAAAGTTTGCTTGGCGATGGTTCGATACGTCGCCTGTCGTTGAGCGTCGATGAGATAAACGATGCTTTTGCAAAGTCGGACAACAAGCTCGCTGCGGACCATCCGGATCCAGGCCCTGGCAGTGTTGCTTTCATTGATCTTTACGTCGCGCAAGTCAGCGTACCAAGTATCGGCCGCAGCGTACTTGGCGATGTTGGCTATCAAGCGCTGAAGCAGCGCCTCCAACCCGATCAACAGACGATCCTCATTGCCGGGACAGGGCGATATTCCTTCAAGGGCTCAGGTTACGTGCGTGGAGGTATCTTCGACCGTATCGAGTTGGTTCAGGGTGACAATATCATTCGTTTCCACGACCACGATCACGAGCGTATCGGCGATTTGAGTGCGGCGGGTGCGCCGCCGTTTCCCGAGATCGGCCTGTTTACGGTTCCGGCTGAACAGCATTTCGATCCGACGGCGCCATGGCGGCTCGTGTTGCTCGTTCAACGGGAGATCGGCGCGCGCGACAAGGCGTTTCTGACCTTCGACCTGAGCTACCAGGTGCCTTCGCCATATCTGAACGACAGGCCTGTGCCGGTAACGAAGGCCGCTTCACCGCCGGCTTCGCTGGCGAAGGCGATGCCGCAGCCATCGCCGATTTCGACCCAGGCCCCGGCGAGCGATGTCGCGCCGTTGTGGCAATTCGCCTGGCGGGCGAAGGCGGGCGAGATCGTCATCATGCTTGCGGCGCTCATGGCGCTCACGGCAATCTTCTTCTTTCAAACGGCTCTGGTGAGGCGGCCGTTGCTATATCACCGGCTGCGGTTCTGCTTTCTTGCGTTTACCTTGCTTTGGATCGGCTGGTATGCCGAAGCACAATTATCGATTGTCAATGTGCTGGCATTTTTCAACGCCCTGCGCACGGACTTCCGGTGGGATTACTTCCTGATGGACCCACTGATCTTCATTCTATGGTGCGCGGTGGCGGCCGGCATATTGTTTTGGGGGCGTGGGGCTTTCTGCGGCTGGCTTTGTCCGTTCGGTGCCTTGCAGGAACTGCTGAATGCCATAGCCAAACTTGTGAAAGTTCCTCAGATTTCTGTGCCGTTCGGGCTGCATCAGCGATTGTGGCCGATCAAATATATCGTCTTCCTCGCCTTGTTCGCGTTCTCGCTATACGACCTCTCGTTTGCCGAAGAGGCAGCCGAAGTCGAGCCCTTCAAGACTGCAATCGTGCTTCGCTTCATGCGGGAATGGCCGTTTATTCTCTATGTCCTTGTTTTATTGTCGGCCGGCCTTTTCATCGAGCGTTTTTTTTGTCGTTATCTCTGTCCGCTCGGAGCCGCTTTGGCAATTCCTGGACGAATGCGGATGTTCGACTGGCTTCGTCGCTATCGCGAGTGCGGCAGCTCCTGTCATCGTTGTGCTGTCGAATGCCCGGTTCAAGCGATTCATCCGGAAGGAAACATCAATCCGAACGAATGTATCCAGTGTCTGCATTGTCAGGAACTCTATCATGACGATCATCGCTGTCCGGTGATGATCCAGCTCAGGCTGAAATCAGAACGTCGTGCCGCTGTGATGACCGGTCTGTCGTCGGCGCCCTCAATGATGGGCGATCAGTCCAAACAATAGCGGGTATTGATCCAGCGCAAGGACAATCGCGAGAAACCCGCTACGTAGTAGCGACAGACGGGCTCCGGAAAAAATGGATTATCCGTCCTTGTCTAGTGCCGCTATAGCGAAACTCGGGGATATCAATACGATGCGTGATAACAGCAACGAGCCGCGTACCGAAATAGATCAGCCAGATGCAGCCGCAGATGAATCACATTTGACGGTGCGTCGCCGCAGTCTGCTTATGGGCGGCGCGGCTCTCGTCGGCGCCGGAAGCATGGCGTCGTTTTCTCACGGAGCCCTTGCCCAATCTCGGGGGCAGAGCGTGGAGGTCAGGCCCGGAGATCTCGACGAGTATTACGGCTTCGGCAGCAGCGGTCAGACAGGCGAGGTTCGGATCATCGGGATTCCGTCGATGCGGGAAATCATGCGGATCCCCGTGTTCAACCGCGACAGCGCAACGGGTTGGGGGTTGACCAACGAAAGCCGGAAGATTCTGACCGAAGGCCTTTTGCCGGAAACACGAAAATTCCTGGAGACCCGGGGCGGTTCGTTTGTCAACGGCGATGCGCACCACCCGCATATGTCTTTTACCGATGGCACCTATGACGGTCGCTACATTTTCATCAATGACAAGGCGAACTGTCGCATTGCGCGGATTCGCGCCGACGTCATGAAATGCGACAAGATTATCGAAATCCCGAATGCCTCCGACATTCATGGCTTGCGCCTGCAGAAGTATCCGCGAACGGGTTACGTCTTCGCCAATAGCGAGCATATCATTCCGATACCCAACGATGGTTCGGTGCTCAATGATGACAAGACGAAATATTGGTCAGTCTATACGGCTGTAGATGGCGACACCATGAAGGTGGCGTGGCAGGTGCTGGTGGACGGCAATCTCGACAACACGGACGCCGACTATCAGGGAAAGTATTCTTTCGCAACATGTTACAACTCTGAAAAGGGTTTCGTTCTGGCCGATATGACTTCCGCCGAGCAGGATTGGGTCGTCATCTTCAACATCAAGCGTATCGAAGATGCGGTGAAGAAAGGCGACTACAAGCTGATGGGCGGCGTGCCGGTTGTCGATGGACGGCATGGGTCTCGCTATACGCGCTATGTACCGGTGTCCAACAATCCTCATGGCGTCAATACGGCACCGGACGGCATTCACGTCATCATCAATGGAAAGCTCTCACCCACCGCGACGGTGCTGGACGTTCGGTTGTTCGACGAGCTGTTCAACGACAAATTGAAGCCGCGCGATGTGGTGGTCGCCGAGCCGGAAATTGGGCTCGGACCTCTGCATACAGCTTACGATGGCAAGGGCAACGCCTTTACGACCACCTTTCTCGACAGCCAAGTCGTGATGTGGAATATCGACAAAGCGAAACGGCTCTTTAAGGGTGAGAAGGTTGACCCGATCATCCAGAAACTCGATGTGCACTATCAGCCGGGGCACAACCACACCTCGATGGGCGAGACTAAGGAGGCCGATGGAAAATGGCTGATGTCCCTCAACAAATTTTCCAAAGACAGATTCTTGCCGGTCGGCCCGCTTCATCCGGAAAATGACCAGTTGATCGATATTTCATCGGGGAAGATGTCGCTGGTGCATGATGGCCCGAGTTTCGCCGAGCCGCACGATATCTGCATCGTGCATCGATCGAAAGTGAAGCCGATAACGATCTGGAGGCGCGACGACCCGATGTGGGAGGATGCGCGCGTTCAAGCGGCAAAGGACGGCGTCAAGCTGGAGGAAGCCGCGAACGTTATTCGCGACGGCAACAAGGTGCGTGTCTATATGACGTCGGTCGCGCCGACATACAGCCTCGATAAAATAGAGGTAAAGCAGGGCGACGAAGTCACGATAACGATCACCAATATGGACGACGTTGAGGATCTGACTCACGGATTCACCATCGTGCGCTATGGCGTCATGATGGAGATCTCGCCGCAACAAACCTCGTCAGTCACCTTCATTGCCGATCGGCCGGGCGTGCATTGGTATTATTGCCAATGGTTCTGTCATGCTTTGCACATGGAAATGTCCGGGCGGCTGATCGTTGCTCCGCACAGCGCATGATGCAGGCCTGGCGATATCGGTCCGGGCTGCTTGGAGCATTGCTTCTTCTGCCGGTCGGGCCGGCCTTAGCCAGCAAGGTCGAGGTATCGCCTGGAGATAATCTCCAGGCGGTGATCTCTGCTGCTGCTGCCGGTGACGTGCTGGAGTTGCAGGCGGGTGTCTATGATGGTCCGGTGCACGTCGATCGTCCCCTTACCTTGAAGGGAGGTCCGGGTGTTGTCGTCGATGGCCATGGTCAAGGTCGGACCGTCGAGGTCACCTCACCGAGTGTCATTGTTGATCATCTTGTCGTCCGCAACTCAGGGCGTTCGCTGGACCGCATGGATGCCGGCATTTTTCTTGATCAGGCGGCCGTTAATGCCGTGGTTCGCAATAACACCATGGAGGACAATCTGGTTGGCGTCTATGTGCACGGCGCCCCGGGCGCGCTGGTGCAGGGAAATCGCATATCCGGCTGGATCGCGCCGAATCTCAACGATAGCGGAAACGGCGTCTATGTCTGGAATGCTCCCGGCGCGAAGATCCTGGATAACAACATCACGGGCGGGCGCGACGGAATATTCGTCAATGTCAGTCGGCAAAACGTCTTCAGCGGCAATCAGATGCGTGGAGTTCGCATCGCCATCCACTACATGTATGCCAACAACAGCGAGGTGAGTAACAACGTCTCCATCGGTAATCACGACGGCTACGTCATTATGTTTTCCGATCATTTGACGGTTCGGGACAATGCTTCGTTCGGCGATCGCGATCATGGGATGCTGTTCAATTACGCCAACGATTCCCAGATTGAAGGGAATGCGGTGCGCGGCGGTGATCAATGCGTCTTCATCTATAACGCCAACAAGAATCGCTTTGCGCATAATTGGTTCGAGCGATGCAGTATCGGCGTTCACTTCACGGCGGGTTCCGAGCGAAATGTGATGACGAACAACGCGTTTATCAGCAATCGCACGCAGGTGAAGTACGTCGGGACTCGCAATCTCGAATGGTCGGAGGGTGGCCGCGGTAACTACTGGAGCGACAATCCGGCGTTTGATTTGCGTGGGCACGGTGTGGCCGATCTAGCGTATCGCCCGAACGATCTGGTGGATCAGGTCGTCTGGCGTTATCCGGCGGCTAAGCTTCTCCTGAACAGTCCGGCAGTTCAGGTTCTGCGTTTGGCTCAATCTGCATTTCCGAACTTGCATCCCGGTGGCGTCGTCGACAGCTTTCCTCTGATGAAGCCGCCGGACGTTCCCACGGCGCATTCGAGCGCCTTCGAACGTAGTGATTGAGGCGGACATTATGAGCGGGTTATCTGTTCGCTTCGATGGCGTGTCAAAGCGGTATGGAGAGGTGGTTGCTCTCGACCGCATCGACATGGCGCTTTCGCAAGGAGAGCGCGTGGCGCTGATTGGTCACAATGGCGCGGGCAAGAGCACTTTGATCAAGCTGGCGCTCGGGCTTATCCGGTCAACCGCGGGACGGATTGAGGTGATGGGTGCCGATGTACGGCGCTCCAATTTCGACGCGGTACGCAAGGCCATTGGCTTTCTTCCGGAGAACGTGGTGTTTCCCGCGGCCATCACGGGAGCGGAGGCGTTGTCGTTCTACGCGCGTCTGAAGGGGGGCTCGGAACGGCGCAATGCGGACTTGTTCGAACGAACCGGGTTGGCAGGCGCGGCTCATCGAAGAATTGGAACCTATTCCAAGGGAATGCGGCAACGCCTTGGCCTCGCACAGGCCTTGATAGGCCAACCAAAACTGCTGTTGCTGGATGAGCCGACGTCCGGCCTTGATCCCCAGCTGCGCGAGGAAGTCTACAACATCATGAGCGAGCTTGCGCGCAACGGCGCCGCTATATTGTTGTCCTCACACGCATTGGCGGAGATCGAGAATCGAACGGACCGGATCGTCGCACTGAATCGGGGGCGCAAGATCGCTGATGGAAGTCTGGTCGATCTGCGCCGCATCTCGCAAATTCCGACCTGCATCCGCATTCGGATGCCCGAAGGGCCCCCGTGTCGTTCAACGGCACTATCTACCCTAGGAGAATACAAATTCCTGACCGATGGAACGGTCGAATTCCGTTGTGAGGAAGCGACCAAGGTCGATGTCTTGCGGCGCCTGTTCGCCGCTTCTCTGCCGCTCACCGATCTCGAGGTGGTGTCGCCGACGCTCAGCGAGATTTATGCCGTCATGATGCAGCGCGAGGCCGTGGCATGATCCGGCAGGTTTATATTATAGCAATTCGTGAATTGCGTGACGGGCTTCGGAATCGGCGCGTCCTTGCGACCACCCTTCTGCTGTCGACGCTATCATTGACTCTCGTTCTGCTCGGCAGCACGCCTATCGGATCGGTTGGAGTGGACCCCCTGTCGATTACGGTCGTCAGCTTGTCGAGTCTGACGATTTTTCTCGTGCCGTTGATCGCGTTGCTGATTGCGCATGACGCCATCGCAGGCGAATTCGACCGCGGTACCATGCTCTTGCTGTTGTCTTATCCGGTTCATCGCTGGCAGATCATCGCGGGTAAATTCATCGGTCACGTCGGTATTCTCGGCTTCTCGACATTGGTTGGCTACGGTATCGCGGGGCTCGCCGTAAGTTTTGTCGACTCAGGATCCGAATCGGGGGCCGTCGAGGCCTTTGCCTTGATGCTCGCCACAAGCGTGTTGCTCGGAGCGGCCTTTATCGCGCTCGGCTATCTGGTGAGCGTTCTGACACGCGATCAACGCACGGCTGCCGGTGCAGCGCTTGGTCTGTGGCTGTTCTTCGTCCTCCTCTACGACATGATTCTGCTGGGAGCCCTTGTTGCTGACCAAGGCAGGATGATCACCGTCGGTGCTTTGAATGTTTTCCTGTTGGCAAATCCGGCGGACATTTATCGAATGCTGAATCTGACCGGCTTTTCGAATGTCGGTAGCTTGAGCGGGATGGCGGGGTTGAGCAAGGATGTGGCGCTCGGCAGCCTGACGTTGCTCGGCGCCTTGCTTGTATGGATCGTTATACCGCTGGCCGCAGCCGGCCTGGCATTTTCGCGGAGGCAGGTATGAAGACCTTCCGCTTCCTTGTGCTGATATCGACCCTGATGCTCGCGGCTTGCAATGAATCGGCATCGGTTCCGACCGCGCAGGAGCCGTCGCGGGATACGGTCGCCGAGTTTTGCGGTATGTCGCTGCATGAGCATTCCGGGCCAAAAGCTCAGTTGTTCGTCAGGGACCGTGCGGAGCCTTACTGGTTCGCCTCCGTCCACGACATGTTTGCCTTCACTTTCATACCGGAGAACCAGCATCCGATCGTCGCCATTTATGTCACCGATATGGGGCGTGTACGCAATTGGGATCATCCCGAACCCGGGACATGGGTTGACGCACACAAAGCCTTGTTCGTGATCGAAAGCAATTATCGAAGCGGCATGAATGAAACCGAAGCCGTGCCGTTCGGGGCAGAATCGGATGCGCAAGCTTTCGTCGCACACAATGGGGGCCGCATGGTGCGGTTCGACAATATGCCGATGAGATACATTTTGCCCGACCAATCGTCGGATGTACCGAGTTCTCGTGACCGGACGGGAGGCCAGAATGAATAAATGGATGCCGAACCGTCGAAGGTTTATTCAGATCGTAGCCGCCGCATCGGGAATTGCGTTTCTTCCGCAGACATTGCGTGCCGGATCGGAAGCGGCCGCAGATCTTGACAGAAACATCCATATTTGGAGGGGCGTGGCGTTAGGTGCTGACGCCGAGATCCAACTGCATCATCCCGATGCAGCCGTAGCGAAGCGCCTGATCGCACTGTCCTTGGCGGAAGCTGCACGGCTGGAGCGCATCTTCAGTTTGTATGACGTAAATTCATCGCTGAGCAGGCTCAATCGTTCCGGAGAACTCGATAGTCCGCCGCTGGAATTGGTTGAATTGCTCGGGCTTAGCGCGAACTTCAGCCGGATGACGGGCGGATCGTTCGACGTCACCGTTCAACCGCTTTGGCAGCTGTACGCTGCGCATTTTTCAAATCCTGATGCTGATCCGGCCGGACCTTCTCCCGAGGCGATCAAGAGGACAATTGAGCGCGTTGGGTGTCAATCGATTATGATCGATGAGGATGCCATCCGTTACAGCCGTCGTGGCATGGCCGTCACGCTTAACGGGATCGCGCAGGGCTACTTGACCGATCGGGTCGTCGATCTCCTGCATCGCAATGGTGTCGAGCATTCGCTCGTGGATATGGGGGAAATTCGCGCGATCGGAAATCGGCCTTTCGGCGGCGCTTGGCGTGTCGGACTCGAGGATCCCTCGTCTTTGGGTCAGGTGGCAGAGCAGATCTCTCTCGATAACCAGGCTGTTTCGACATCCGGGGGGTATGGCACCGTGCTGGATCCGGCGGGCCGTTTTAATCACATCTTTGACCCGGGTTCAGGAGGAACGAGTTGGCGCTATCGGAGTGTGTCTGTCGTGGCTGCCACGGCGACGACGGCGGATGCGTTGTCAACGGCGTTTTCTTTGATGCCGATCGAATCCGTCAAACCGATCGTGCGTGAATTGGCGCTGAACGCGTATTTCGTATTGCCGGATGGTCGCAGAGAGGTGCTCGATGCTGCTTCCTGATACTGTTCGGCCAGGCTCGCCCGCGCGAAATGCAGTAATGCTTCCGTGTGGCTGACCATGAAGTGGTGGGTTTCAAGCTTCGTAGGTCTTTCGATAACGATACCGGGGCCGGCCGAATCTGATTTCGCGACATTTTTGCTGTTGTGCGGAAGCGAGGCGCTGGTGCTCGCCCTCCTGATCGGAGGAGGAGTTGCTCTCGCCGCCTTCGTCGGTGATGCGCGTGTCGCGTCAGCCAAAATAATTATTGGAGCGCGGTTGCCGCAGTCGGCTTCGCAATCCCAAAGAGTTCCGCTTACGATTCTCTATGCCAGCGAAAGCGGCAACGCCAGAGGGCTGGCCATTGCTGCTGGTAAAGCTGCAGCGCGGCTGGGCCTTGAGCCGCACGTGGTGGACATGGCGAACATCAAGGTCGCCGAAGCGGCAAAGACGAAACATCTACTGGTGATTGCGAGCACGTGGGGAGAGGGTGAACCGCCGCAGCGAGCGACAGACTTCTACGATTCGCTGATGGCACCCACGGCGCCGCGATTTGACGGTGTCCGATATGCCGTGCTGGCGCTTGGCGACCGTGCCTATGCCAGCCTCGACAATTTCTGTCGAACAGGTCGGTCCTTGGACGCGCGTCTGGCCGAATTGGGCGGCATGCGGCTGGCCGACCGAAGCGATTGTGACGCCGATTATGAGGTACAGGCGGGAAGCTGGATCCGTTCGCGGCTGGCAGAGCTGACGTCCTCTGACGTTCAGGTAGAGGTCGCGCCCTATCTTGCGGATTCCAAGCCGGTCGGTCGCGCTTATCCGTTCGAAGCCGAGATCAGGGAGAAGGTTAACCTCAACGGCAGCCATTCCACCGTCTGCACGTACCAGATTACGCTGGCGCTGGACGAGTCCGGCATTCTCTATGAACCCGGCGACTCGATAGGCATCCTTCCAAGGAATGATCCAGAACTCATCGAGGAGATGTTGAATGTCGTGGGTATTTCCGCGAATCCAGCCTTACGCGAGGCAATGCGGACATACTACGATATCACCGCGCTGACAGTTCCTCAAATTGAGGCATACGCCAGGCTAAGCGGAGACCAGGCGCTGGCAACACTTGCTGCCGATGAGGAGCGGGCCGCCGAATTCCTGTCCGGAGGTCGGCAGTTAATCGACCTCCTGACGGCCGCCCCGCGCAAATTGAATTCAGAGCAATTTACTGGCCTTCTCCGCCGTTTGCAGCCGAGGCTTTACTCGATCGCATCCAGCAGCAAGGCAACACCCGGACAGGTGGATTTGCTGATCGCGGCCGTGGATTACCAGGCGTATGGCCGCAGGCGCAAAGGTGTCGCTTCGATGGACGTCGCTGAACGTTGCCGTGTCGGCGATCGATTGCGTATCTATCTCCACTCCAATCCTTACTTTCGCTTACCGTCGGATCCGTCGCGCAGCATCATTATGATCGGACCGGGAACCGGCGTCGCGCCGTTCCGCGCCTTCATGCAGGAGCGGGACGCGACCGGAGCCAGAGGCAAGAATTGGCTGTTTTTCGGCAACCAGCATCGCGCTGATGACTTCCTTTACGAATCGGAATGGACGGCCCTGCAAAGGCGCGGGGTACTAAGCCGGCTCGACGTCGCCTTCTCGCGAGACCAGCCTCAGAAAATCTACGTTCAGGACCGAATGTGGGAGGCTCGCCGCGATCTCTACGCATGGGTGCAAGAGGGGGCTGCGATCTACGTTTGCGGCAATGCTCATGGGATGGCACCCGACGTCAATGGCATGTTGCTGAAAATCGCCATCGACCAGGGCAAGCTCGACGACGCCGGCGCACAGGCGTGGCTGGATAATCTGCGCCGCGAAGCGCGTTATCTCCGCGACGTGTACTAGGCCTGGGCTCCGGAATGCCCGGTCGTATTTCGCCACCCTGGTGGAAACCAGCAATCGTTCCTGCAAAGCGTCGGCTTCGAGTTTGATCTGGCGCAACGATCAGAAATTCAGCGAGGCTATTACTCAAGTCGGTCACGCAAGGCACCGCGTTGCGATCATGCCGAACTCAGGAAAAGAAGGATTCTTTAGATGGTTGTATCGAAATTGGGGGCTGCTGTTTTGGCGGCGCTCGCCCTAACTGGTGCCGCAAGCCATGCTGCCGAGTTCGAAATGAATACGTTGAACATGAACGCGCATGGGATGTTCCAGTTCGAGCCAAATCTGCTTCGGATCCAGCCGGGCGACGCCGTTCACTTCATCGCCAAGGATAAAGGACATGACGTCGTGTCGATACCCGGCATGATTCCCGACGGGGCGGAGCCCTTCAAGGGCGAAATGAACAAAGATCTCACGGTTACGTTTTCGAAACCGGGTGTCTATGGCGTTGAATGCCAGCCGCACTATGGGATGGGGATGGTTGCTCTAATTGTCGTGGGTGATCCGGCATCCAATCTGGCGAAAGCTCAGGCCGTTTCGCAGCCCGGGAAAGCGAAGCCGGCATTTGCCAAATTGTTCGAAGAGATTGCCAAATAGAGATGGCTGCCCATCATGAGATGTCGCCGGAGTGTAGCGGTATCGTTCGCGCGAGATGTTCCAGGAGTTCGCGATGTGTGTTTCCGGCGTGCCGCTGCTCGCGAACATGACGGAGTTCGGGAAGACGCTGTTTTTCACTGCGTCCGGGTTCGGGGCCATGGGTTACCGCCGGGTGATTATGCGATTGTCTCCGACATAATCCATTCCGACGCAACCAAGCCGGCCCAACCGATCCGCACCCGCAAGGGTCTCGCCGGTCGAGGTCGTGCAGGCGCGCGTCTCTCGCCGGTGAAAACACCTAATCGGGAAGCAATCGCTTCTTATACGCGGAGGAGTCCATGTCGCGAATATCGACGCTCAGGCTTTTTGTTCGAGGCAGCATCTTCGACAAACTCGTGCGCAAGCTCTCGCTCAATTTCAGCTTTTGCTCTGGCGTACGTCCCTCCAGTAGAAAGACGGAGACATGGCAGAAGCCATCTCGAATTCCAGCAACCAAATAATCGTCGTATGAGATCGCTCTGATTTTGATGTCCGGCGCCTGCACCACGCCGGTCGACGCTGCCGCGGCGTGCAAGGCCCGCATAACCTCCGTCACATCGAAGCGCTCATGTCCGTCGGCAGAATATTCGATCACCAGATGCGGCATGGCGTTGCTCGTCGTTGCTATGCAATCTGAGTTGCGGTCACAGCAGCTGCGACTTTACGGAATCGGCCGCCTCTCTCAGAAGCGGCAGAAAGCGGTCGATCATTTCGCCGGTCGAGACACGGTCGACATGGGCACCCATGTTGATGGCGGCGGCGATGGTGCCGTCGTAACGTCGGATAGGCACGGCGATTGAACGGAAGCCGGGTTCGGCTTCGCGGTCCACCAGGGAATAGCCTTTCTCGCGATCGGTGATGATGGTCGCGAGCAGCAGCACCTTGTCGGTGACGGTGTACGGCGTCATCGGCGTCAGATTGGCGGCATGGATGGCCGCTTCAAGCTCGACGTTCGAGAACTTGCCGAGCATGACGCGGCCGACTGAGCTGCAAAACGCCGGCAGCCGATAGCCGAGGTCGATGCCGGACGAGAACACCCGGGCCGGACTGCTGCGGGCGATGAAGATGACCTCGTCGCCATCGAGGATCGCCAGCGAGCTGATCTCCCTGGCAGCGCTCGACAACCGGTCGAGCACGGGCTGCAGGATCGTCACGACCTGGTTGGACGACAGATACGACCCCGCCAGCGCCAGCACGCGCGGCGTCAATGTGAACAGCTTGCCGTCGCTGGCGACATAGCCGGCCCGCTCCAGCGTGAACAAGATGCGGCGCGCGGTGGCGCGCGGCAGGTCGGCGGCCTTGGCGAGGTCGCTCAGCGTCATCGGCCGCGCATCGGCGCCGAACAGCTCGAACACCCGCAGGCCCCGGTCGAGGCTTTCGATGAAGTCGGTGCCGCCGCGCTCTTCGCCGTCAACGCGTTTCAGCTTCGGCATGATCAGCCCCTTGCACGGTTCAACCGACCGCTTCCATTTTCTTCAAATCGAACGACCCGTCGGCAGCCTGCTCCGGCGTCGGCGACAGCGACGCCGCAATTAGGCGGCGCGCAATCATCTGGTCGCCGGGCCGGTTGATGCTGTCCACCGCCATCAGTTTCGGGCCGCGGTAGTAGAAGACAGAGAACCGGCCATCGTCGATGGCGCCGCGAATGACCGCCGTATCATTCGGCGCGGAGAGGCCGACGATCTGCAGCTTGACGTCATACTGGTCCGACCAGAAGCGCGGCACGCTCACATAAGGTTCGGGCTTGCCGGCAATCGCCGCGCCAGCCGCGTTGCCTTGGTCGGTGGCGTTCTGCACCGATTCCAGCCGTACCCTGCGGCCGGCAAAGATGCTGTGGTGGTTGCTGCAATCGCCGGCGGCAAAGATGTTGGGCACGCCGGTCCGACCGAACTCATCGACGTCGACGCCGTTGGCGCAGCCGATGCCGGCGGCGGAGGCCAGTTCGTCATTGGCGATGCCGCCGATCCCGGCGACGACCAGGTCACCGCGCACGCGCGCTGCGTCCGAACAGATCACGTCATGGACGGCGCTCGTACCTTCAATCCCGACCACGCTCTGGTTGAAGCGGATATCGACGCCATGAGCGAGGTGGATATTGAGCAGGAATTGAGAGATCAATGGCGACACCGCGCGCTCCAGCAGCCGCGAGGCGGCTTCGATCAGCACCACCTTCTTGCCGGCCTTGGCCGCGGTGGCCGCGACTTCCAGGCCGATAAATCCGCCGCCGATGATGACGATCTCGTTCGCTGCTTCCAGTCGCGGCTTCAGGTTAACCGCGTCATCGAGCGTGCGCAGATAGACGATGCCGTCGCGCGCATGGCCGGGCACGGTGAGCTGCCGCGCCCGCGAGCCGGTGGCGATCAGCAGTTGATCGAAAGCGAACGGGTCGCCGCCCTGCAGTTCGACGCGGCCGGCGTCGCGGTCGAGGCTGACAGCGCGATGGCCGAGCACCAGTTCGATGCCCCGCGCCTTGAAGTAGTCGTCGCCGCGCAGGATCAGGTTGCTGTGGGCGACGCTGCCCGACAGGAAACCCTTCGACAGCGGCGGCCGTTGATAGGGCAAGTGGGTCTCGTCGGCGACGATACGGATTGGCGCCTGATAGCCCTTTTCGCGCGCGCTGATGCCGGCCTGTACCCCCGCGTAGGAGGCGCCGATGATCACAAGGCCGCTCATCGTCGTGGGCTTTCGCTAGCGCTGGCGGAAAAATGGAAGGTCAGGGGCATCGTACGCTCCTAGATATGCCGTATATCGAACATGTGTTCGATAACTGCAAGTCGATGCTTTGGGCGGAATAACATTTGGCGACGTGAACTTTGCCCACAATCGCAGCATACGCTGCTGTAAAAATCTCCTTGCTTAGAATTAATCCAGTACTAAAATCGACCATAAGTTCAATAGACGAACAAATTGCTTCGCCCTCGCGGGCCCAGGCTTCGTCGCATCAGCTCCTTTGAAGAGGTCCTTGCCCATGATGAGCCAAGAGCAAAATGAGCTGATCACCCGGGTCGGACCGAAGGCGCCCGCCGGCAAGTTGATGCGGATGTACTGGCAGCCCGCGGGGCTGGTCGATGAACTCGCCGGCGACCGGCCGATCAAGCCGGTCAAGCTGCTCGGCGAAGATTTTGTCCTGTTCCGCGACGAGGAAGGCCGCTACGGCCTGCTCGACCGCGACTGCCCGCATCGCGGTGCCGATCTCGCCTTCGGCCGCCTCGAAGGCGGCGGCGTGCGCTGCGCTTTCCATGGCTGGCTGTTCGACGTCAACGGCAAGTGCCTGGAGACCCCTGCCGAACCGGCATCTTCAAAACTTTGCGCCGGCATCAAGCAGCGCGCTTATCCGGTAATGCAAAGGGGCGGCATGCTGTGGGCGTATCTGGGTGAAGGCGAGCCGCCGGCGTTCCCGGAACTGGATTGCTTCGCCGCGCCCGCCGCCTACACCTTCGCCTTCAAGGGTCTGTTCGAGTGCAACTGGCTGCAGGCGATGGAGGTCGGCATCGATCCCGCTCACGCCTCGTTCCTGCATCGCTTCTTCGAGGACGAGGATACGTCCGCGGCCTATGGCAAGCAGTTCCGCGGCGCTTCCGCGGGCAGTGAAATGCCGATGACGAAGATTTTGCGCGAATATGATCGCCCGATCATCAATGTCGAGAGCACCGAATACGGCCTGCGACTGATCGCGCTGCGCCAGCTCGATGACGAGCGCACCCATGTGCGCGTAACCAATCAGCTGTTCCCGCATGGTTTCGTGATTCCCATGAGCACGGAAATGACCATCACCCAGTGGCACGTGCCGGTCGATGACGAAAACTGCTACTGGTATGCGATCTTCACCAGCTACACCAAGCCGGTGGACAAGGAGAAGATGCTGGCGCAGCGGCTCGAACTCTACGAGTTGCCGCACTACACCTCGCGCAAGAACCGCAGCAACGACTACGGCTTCGATCCGCACGAGCAGGCGCGCGAGACCTATACCGGCATGGGCGCCGACATCAACGTGCACGACCAGTGGGCGGTGGAATCCATGGGCAAGATCCAGGACCGTACCCGCGAACATCTTGGCTCCTCCGACAAGGCCATCATAGCCTACCGAAAACTGCTGCGGCAGGAGATCGAGAAGGTGGCCGGCGGCCAGAAGCCGATGATGTTCCTCGATGCCGACAATGCGCGCAGCATCCAGGGCCCCGGCACCATGGACGGCATTGGCCCGACGCGGGGCTGGGAAACCTACTGGATGGAAGTCGACGTCGCGCGCCGCCGTGGCGCGCCCTGGGCCGCGCCGGCGTCGAACGAAACCTCCGCCACCGTGACGCACCTGTCGGCCGCCGAGTGATCGTTCTTCGTCAAAATCTTTCGGGGAGAGTGCGTTGAGTTTCGTCGAACGCCACGGCCTGTGGTCCGCAGAACAGAAGGACGCCGCCGTCAGGCTTCGACGCCTCGTCGAGGAGCAGAAGCTTGAAGTGATCCGGCTGTCGTTTCCGGATCAGCACGGCATCCTGCGCGGCAAGACGTTGATCGCCAGCGAGGCGCTGCGCTGCCTCGAAAGCGGATGCACCATCACCACCACGATGTTCGCCAAGGATACCTCGCACAAGACGGTGTTTCCAGTGTTCACCGCCGGCGGCGGTTTCGGCATTCCGGAGATGCAGGGTGCCGCCGACGTCCTGATGATCCCCGATCCCAGCACGTTCCGCGTATTGCCCTGGGTGCCGGGCACCGGCTGGTTGTTATGCGATGTGCATTTCGCCGATGGTCGCCCGGTGCCGTTCGCCACCCGCAATCTCTACAAGGGCGTGCTCGCCGATCTCGGCAAGCGCGGTTATGATTTCGTCGCGGGCCTCGAAGTCGAGTGCCACATCTTCAAGCTCGAAGAAACGCGGATGGCGCCGGAAGACGCCGGCCAGCCTGGCCGTCCGCCAGAGGTCAGCCTGTTGTCGCACGGCTACCAGTACCTCACCGAGCAGCGCTACGACCAAATGGAGCCGGTGCTCGAATTCATCCGCCGCGACGTGCTGGCGCTTGGCCTACCGCTGCGCTCCGTCGAGGTGGAATACGGTCCGAGCCAGTGCGAATTCACCTTCCAGCCCACCGTCGGCCTGATGCCGGCGGATAGCATGGTGCTGTTTCGCAGCGCCGTGAAGCAAATCTGCCATCGCCGCGGCTATCACGCCACCTTCATGTGCCGGCCGAAGATTCCCAACGTGGTGTCGTCGGGCTGGCATCTGCACCAGTCGATCGTGTCGCGCGCCACCGGCAAGAACGCCTTCATGTCGGAAGATAAAAACGAGATGCTGTCGCCGTTCGGCCGCTTCTATCTTGCGGGCCTCCTTGCGCACGCCCGCGCCGCCACCGTATTCACCACGCCGACCATCAATGGCTACAAACGCTATCGCTCCTATTCGCTGGCGCCGGATCGCGCGATCTGGGGCCGTGACAACCGCGGCGCGATGATCCGCCTGCTCGGCGGTCCCGGCGATTCCGCGACGCGCCTTGAAAACCGCGTCGGCGAGCCCGCCGCCAATCCCTACCTCTACATGTCATCGCAGATTCTTGCCGGCCTCGATGGCGTCGATCGGGCGCTGGATCCTGGCCCGTCGGCGGATACGCCTTACGAGAGCAACGCCCCGCTGTTGCCAAAATCGCTGCGCGAGGCGGTGTTCGCGCTGAAGGAAGATCCTTTCTTCCGCGACGCCATGGGCTCGACCATGGTCGACTATTACACCCACATCAAACTCGCCGAGATCGAGCGTTTCCAGGCGGAAGTCTCCGACTGGGAGCAGCGCGAATACTTCGAAATGTTCTGACGCGCCTTCAATCTTTAGTGCAGTCATCGGGCGACCCGGCGACGTCGAAAGTTCTGCTCTGGCATGTGATCTGCATAACAAACAGCGGCACCTCGCTCTGACGAGAAACTTCAGAAGTATGTGACCGCCCGACAGGAGCACGTGAGTGACTAGATCATTGTTGTCCATATTGTCCGGACTGCGCTTCGCCGACTATGTTTCGCACGACGCACTCGGTCTGGCCGGCCTGGTACGCAGCGGCGAGACATCAGCCGACGAGTTGCTCGACATCGCGCTCGACCGCATCGACACCGTCAATTCGGCGATCAACGCTGTGGTTGACGTTTTCGCCGACACAGCGCGCGCTCAGATCGCGCAGGGATTGCCGGATGGTCCGTTCACCGGTGTGCCGTTCCTGCTGAAGGACCTGTTCATCGATCTTGCCGGAACGACCACGACGAGTGGCGCGGTGTTCCTGAAAGACACGATGGCGAAGCGCGATAGCACCGTCGCGGAGCGCTACAGGAATGCCGGGCTGGTGATCTTCGGCAAGACACACAGCTGTGAGTTCGGCGGTTCGCCGACCACCGAGAGTCAGCTCTACGGCGTCACGCGCAATCCATGGAATCTGGGCTACAGCGCCGGCGGCTCCAGCGGCGGATCGTCCGCCGCCATTGCCGCGGGTATTCTGCCGGCGGCCAATGGCAGCGACGCCGGCGGTTCGATCCGTTCGCCCGCCGCCACCTGCGGCCTGTTCGGCCTGAAGCCGACCCGCGGTCGCGCTCCGCTCGGCCCGGCGCGCTTCGATGGCGGCGGTGGCATTGCCACGGTTCATGCGCTGACCCGCTCGGTGCGCGACAGCGCCGCGTTGCTCGATGCAGTGGCCGGTCCTGAACCTGGCGCATCCTATGCCAGCCCGGTGCAAAGCCGGCCATTTCTCGACGAGGTGCAGCAGCAGCCGAAGCGTCTGCGCATCGCGGTGATGCCGCAGTCGCTGTTCGGCGACGAGGTGGCGCCGGATTGTCTCACCGCCGTCGCCGATGCCGCAGCCTTGTGCGCCTCGCTCGGCCATATCGTGGAAGAAGCCGCTCCTGATGTTGATGCCGAGCTTTATCTGCGGACGCGCCAGGTGATGAAGGGCGCCGCCGCCGCCACCGGCATTCACGCCGCCGAGCGCGGCCTCGGCCGCAAGGCCACCGATAAGGATTTCGAGCAGGCCACCTGGGAAGCCTATCGCTACGGCCTGACGGTCACCGGCGAGGATGTGATGCGTGCGCGCGAGGCGATGTTCGCGCTGCACCAGCAGGTCGCGCAGTTCATGACGACCTACGATATGATTCTGTCGCCGACCACTGCGTTGGGTCCGTTCATGGTCGGCACCATGGGCCCCGAATACGCAGATGACATTGCCGGTACTTTGCGGCGCCGGGCGTCCGCCTTCACCGCGCTCGCCAACATGACCGGACAGCCGGCGATGTCGGTGCCGCTATTCTGGGACGCCGCCAACATGCCGGTCGGCGTGCAGTTCTGGGGCCGCTTCGCCGAAGAGGCGACACTGTTTCAACTCGCCGGCCAGCTGGAGCGCGCGCGCCCGTGGTTCAAGCGGTTGCCGTCAATGACGCTGGAGGCCGCACGATGACGGCAACGGCAGGCTATCTCAGTATTCGCGACGTAAACAAGGTCTATGGCGGACAGCACGGCGAGACCACCACGGCACTGAAGAGTATCTCGCTCGAGGTGAAGCAGGGCGAATTTCTCGCCATCCTCGGCCCGTCCGGTTGCGGCAAGTCGACCTTGCTGCAGATCGTCGCCGGCCTGATCGACGGCACCGCCGGCGAGGTGGTGCTGAACGGCAGCCCGGTGACGGCTCCGCCGCCTGAAATGGTCTATCTGTTCCAGCAATACAGCAAGTCGCTGCTGCCCTGGCGCACGGTGGAGCAGAACGTCGCGCTGGTGTTCGAATCGAAGGGCATGAAGAAGCGCGACATCGCCGCGCGCTGCGGCGAATATCTCGGCATGGTCGGACTGGCCAGCTTCCGAAAACACTATCCGTGGCAGCTTTCCGGCGGCATGCAGCAGCGCGTCGCCATTGCCCGCGCGCTCGCCGCGCAGCCGCGCGTGCTGCTGCTCGACGAACCGTTCAGCGCGGTCGATGCGTTGACCCGGATCGAATTGCAATCGCTGGTGCTCGACCTGTGGGCGCGCCAGGGCCTGACCATTCTGCTGATCACCCACGACGTCGACGAGGCCGTGTTCATGGCCGACCGCATCGCCGTGCTGTCGTCGCGCCCGTCCACCGTGGAGATGGTGGTGGATACCGAGCTGCCGCGGCCGCGTGACGCCATGGGCACGCGCGAACTGCCGCGCTTCCTGCAGCTGCGCCACGAGCTGGTCACGCATCTGCTGCAACGCCAGAATGCGGGGCGCGTCGATGCCTGAACTCGGCCGCAAGGGATTCGGGCTGCTGTCGATCCTCGGCATGCTGCTGCTGTGGGAGCTGATCTGCCGCGCCGGGCTGGTCAACCTGTCGCTGCTGCCGCCGCCGTCGCAGATCGCGCCGGCTCTGTGGAAGATCCTCGCGTCAGGCAGCTTCCTGGTGCCGCTCGGCCAGACCCTGGGCATGCTGCTGATCGGCTACACCATCGCCTGCGTGGCCGGCGTCGCGCTCGGCCTGCTGATGGGCTGCAGCGACTATCTCTACGGCCTGCTTGAGCCGCTGGTCGAGGTAATCCGGCCGATCCCGAAACCGGCGCTGATTCCAGCGATGGTGGTGTTCCTCGGTATCGGCGCCGGTATGAAGATCACCATGGTGGCGGTGGCGGCGTTGTTTCCGGTGTTGATCAACACGCTGCAGGGCGTCCGCGGCGTCGATCCGGTGCTGCTCGCGACCGCGCGCACGCTCGGTTGCTCGCGCTTAGAAACTATCCGCAAGATCATTCTGCCGGCGTCGTTGCCGATGATTCTCACAGGCATGCGCGTCAGCCTCAGCATGGGCCTCGTGCTGGTGATCCTCGCCGAGATGCTGGCCGCCGAAAGCGGCATCGGCTTCCTGATTCTGGACCTGCAGCGCTCGTTCCAGGTGCGGCCGATGTATGCCTGGATCGCGATCCTGGCGGTCGTCGGCCTGCTGCTGAATGTGCTGTTCGAAATGGTGGAAGACCGCGCCGTGCCGTGGCGCGCGAAATGAGCGCATGACGTTTTCGCGCAGTGATCGATATCTCAAAGGAGGGTTTGCATGTTTTCAATGAAACATTTCAGCCGCGTCGTGCTGACTGCCGCCTTCGCGGCCCTCGCGACGGCTGCATCCGCGCAGACCGTCCGCGTCAACTACATCCCGATCACTGACGTGACGCCTTTGTTCGTCGCCATCGACAAGGGTTACTTCGCGGCCGAGGGCCTGACCATCGTGCCGACGCCGTCGACCGGGGGTGCCGCCGGCGTGCCAGGCCTGATGGCCGGCGCGTTCGATGTGATGTACGGCAATGTAGTCTCCACCATGCTGGCGCAGCAGCAGGGTTTCAAACTGGAGGTCATCGCCGCCGGCACCAAGCAGTTCGATAATCCGGTCAATACCAACGGTCTGGTGGCTCGGCAGGGCGATTCGATCAAGACCGGCAAGGATCTTGAAGGCAAGACCGTCGCGGTCAATACCCGCAACGGCATCATCTGGCTGTTCGCGCGCGCCTGGATCGCCAAGAGCGGCGGCGACCCCAGCAAGGTGACCTTCAAGGAAGTGCCGTTCCCGCAGATGCTCGACGCGTTGCGCGGCAAGCAGATCGACGCCGCCTTCATGGTCAACCCGTTCTTCAACGCGGCGGTGACCGACGCCAAGGATTTCCAGCTCGTCGCCGCGCCCTATCGCGAGGTGCAGCCGGACGTCGAGGTCGGACATTACATTTCTACCCAGGACTACTTCGCCAAGAACAAGGAGACGCTGGCCAAGTATGGTCGCGCCTTTCGCAAGGGGGTGCAGTGGTACAACGCCAATCTTAGGGATCCTGATCTGGTGCGTATCATCTCGGGCTTCACCAAGATGCAGCCCGAACTGGTGGCGAAACTGGATCTGCAGCGGCTGCCCGAGGTGGTCAATCTCGGTTCGGTGGCAACCACCGTCAAGCTGATGAAGGATAACGGGATGATCACCGGCGATATCGATCTCGCCGCCATGACCGATCCGGATGCGCTGAAATGAGCATCACGGCGTCGCTCACGCCTGGCGAACTGACGGCGAAAGCACCGGTGCGGCGCAAGCTGTTCGGCGATCTCGCGCGCACCAGGCTGAGCGGCGCCATTCTGATCGCGTTGTTGCTGCTGCTCTGGGAAGTGTCCGCCGCCCGCGGCTGGATCGTTAGCGACAACTGGCCGCGCTTCAGCGCGGTGCTGGTCGCGGCGTATCGCGGCCTGCTATCGGGCGAACTCGCAGAAATTCTCGGCGCGACGTTGTACCGGATGCTGGCCGGCTACGCCGTCGGCTGCATTCTCGGCGTGCTGTTCGGTCTGCTCCTTGGCAGCAACCGCATTCTGGACTGGACGATCCGACCGCTGATCGAGATCCAGCGCACGCTGCCGTCGCCGGCGATCATCCCGCCGCTGATCCTGTTTCTGGGCGTCGACGATACGCTGAAGATCTTCATCATCATGCTGGCGGTGTTTCCGCCGGTGTTCGTCAACACCTATGGCGGCGTGCGCGGCCTCGACGAGACCCTGCTGCTGACGGCCAGGACCTTCGGCCTCAGCCGGCTCGACACCCTGCGCAAGATCGTGTTGCCAGCCACGCTGCCGGCGATGACCGCCGGCATGCGGATCGCGCTGTCATTGGCGCTGATCATGGCGGTCATCGGCGAGATGATTTCCGGCGCCAGCGGCGTCGGCAATTATCTGATGTCGATGCAGTATGCCATGCGCGCAGATTCCATGTATGCCGCGGTGATCTGCCTGGCGGCTGCGGGCTATGTTCTCAACCGCATCTTTCTCGTGCTGGAGCGCGCCGTCCTGCACTGGCATCACTCGACGCGGTTGGAATGAACCTGGGAGCCTTTGGGACAATGGCTTCACCACATCCGCGATGCCGGCATCCGCAGCGCCCTCGAACTAACGGTCCGCGAACTGGATCAGCTCCGACGAGAGACAGACCGCGTTGGCTCTCCATGTGTAGCAGCGTAGTGCAACCTTCGTATGCGACGAGAACCGCGGATCCACGATCGAAGCGTTGCGGGGCCAGGCGTGTGTCCCAATGGCAAGGTACTCACGACGTAAGCACGATGTCACTTCGCTAGAGAAATGGCCCCTTCGACCGCGTGCGCGGCGCCGATCAGGGCTTCGGCCACTTCGCTCTCGCGTCGGGGATTGAGCCGGTTGCGGATGGTCGAGAGCGTGATCGCTGCAGCGGGCTGGCCATCTGGCCCCCTGATCCAGGCTGAGAGCGATTTCGTACCCTGCACCAGGCCGATGTCGCGCAAGCCATAACCCCGGCGCCGCGCCGCCTGAATCTGTTCGAGCACTATCGGCATGGTGGTACGATAGGCTTCGAACCTCACCTGATTGGCGGCGACGATCTTGCGCGCGTCCGGCGCCGGCACCGCGGCAAGAATGGCGACGCCGGCGCTGCTCACGCCCAATGGACGCCGCGCGCCGACTTCGATCGACAGCACCTGGATCGGATAGGCGCCGATGCGGCGCGCCACGCACAGTGTGTCCAACCCGGTACGCACCGTTAGAAACAAGGTATCGCCGAGCTGCTGCGACACCTTCAGCAGATGGGGCTCGGCCGCGACCAGCAGCGGCGTGCGCGATTGCCGGGCCAGCGCCAATTCGGGGACCTGTCGGCCGATGGCGTAGCGCCCGCTCTTGTCGTTGCGTTCCACGATGCCTTCCTCGATCAGCACATGCACGATGCGATGCACGGTGGGGCGGGTGAGGGCCGTGGATTGCACAACCTCCGAAAGCCGCACGCCTTCTTCACGGCCCGCGGCAAGAATACGCAACACAGACAGCGCCCGCCGGATCGCCTGCGCACCTTGCCGCGGTTCCTGCCTGCCATCACCCGTCATTGTGTTGCCTTTGGGCTGTCCACATTGTGGACATAAACACCATAATTCCGTCGACACAAGAAGGGTCGGGAGCAAAGGTTCGCCTTACAGGTGGGCTGCGGCTCGCACCAAAAAATAAGTGGCGGAGAAAAAGGCTCCAGCCACCCGGTTCCGGGAGGATGCGATGAGATTTTTCGCGATCGCGTGGGCTGCGGTCACGGCGCTGGTCACCACGCAGGCGGCGGCCCAGCGGTGGCCGCCGCGCATCATCGCCAACAAGCCTCACACATTATTTGTCGGTGCCAACGGACCGCTGCTGTTCGCCCCTGAAATCGCCAGGCACGACCCCTACAGCTTGAAGCGGGACTTCGTCCCCATCACGTCGATCTCGATGGCGCCGCTGGTGCTCGGCTTTATGCGGGGTATCCAGGTCCTGACGGCATTACCGCAAGTAAAGGCGCGGATTACTGGAACAAGTCCGGCCATGACGTAGGGCGCGATGCCAGCCGTTGCCCGGCAACGAGAGCTCAAGAAGCTGCGAGGACTTTGAATGCGGATCGATCCGTCAGATCTCAGCGCCGAACATGCCTACCGGCTGATCACCGGCATCGTGGTGCCGCGTCCCATCGCTTGGGTAACCAGCGTCTCCGGCAGCGGCGTCGTCAATCTTGCGCCGTTCAGCGCCTTTACCTTCGTGTCACCGAAGCCGCCGATGCTGGCGATCAGCGTTGGCCGCAAGGCTGGGATCTACAAGGATACCGCGCACAACATTCTCAACAACGAAGAGTACGTTGTTCACATCGCCGACAACACGCTGATGACGGCGGTGCACGAAAGTTCTGTCGAACATCCACCCGAAATCAGCGAGGTCGAGGAACTGAAGCTCAAAACGCTGCCGAGCGAGCGCATCGCCGTGCCGCGACTGGCCGCGGCTCCGATCGCGATGGAGTGTCGCTTCCGGCAATGCCTCGAATTCGGCGATACCCGCAGCCGGCTGATCGTCGGCGAGGTGCTGGTGTTCCATATCCGCGACGGTCTCGTGAACAACGGCAAGATCGAGACCGAAGCGCTCGATCCGATCGCCCGCATCGGCGGACCCCGTTATGCGCGGCTCGGCGAAATCGTCACCCTGAAATCCGTGTTCCAGACGTCAAAATCACCGTCCTGAAAAATCTCCAGGGAAACGATGCGCCCATGACCCGACCGACCATGACGATGATATCGCCCGACGCATCCGGTTATACGCGCGGCGAACGCGCCGCCATCATTTTCTCCTGTATGCTCGGCTTCGCGCTCGATCTTTACGACGTGCTGATCATGCCGTTCCTCATGGGCTCGATCCAGAAGTCGCTTCAGATATCGCTGGCGCAGGTAGCGAGCGTCACGAGCCTGACCCTGATCGGCTCGGTGATCGGCGGCGCGCTGTTCGGCTGGCTTGGCGATCGCATGGGCCGCAAGCAGGCGCTGCAATTGACCTTGGGTGTATTCGCCGCCGGCTCGATCGCCTCGGCGTTCGCGTGGGATCACTGGAGCCTTGCGGTGCTTCGCTTCATCACCGGCATCGGCCTCGGCGGCGAGTGGGGCGCCGGCATGGTGCTGTTCAATGAGGCCTGGAACAAGGAGCGGCGCGGGCTCGGCAGCGCGTTCATTCAGGGCAGCGCGGTGATCGCGAGCGCCAGTGCGTCGATCGTCGGCGTCTGGGCCACCACGTCGTTCAGCCTCGAATGGGGCTGGCGGATCGCGCTGCTCACCGGCGGCACGCCGATTCTGCTGATGATCTTCATCCGCCTGTTCATGCCGGAATCGAAAGCCTGGCTGCAGTTCGACCGTCAGCGCGTGAGCGGGCTGGTTCCGGCCGCGGCCAAAACCACTAACACGCTGGTGGCGATGTTCCGGGGCCGGCTGTTCGCGGTATCGATCGTGTGCCTGGTCTGGATGATGGCTTACATGTTCTGCTACTACGGCGTCGTGGTGTTCATGCCGACGCTGATGCAGCGCTCACTCGACACGCCGCCGGAAATCGTCCGCAATATTTCCATTATCGCCTCGGTGGTCGGCGGGCTCTCGTATCTCAGCATGGGCGCGCTCAACGACGCGTTAGGCCGCAGATACGGCGCGCTGGTGCCGGGCCTCGCCTGGGGCGCCATGGCCTGCGGTCTCTATCTCTTCGCGCATGATAAATATCAGGGCAGCATCGTCGGCTTCCCGATGTTCTGGACCTACATCGCGTTCGTGATCGGCAACTCGGCGCTCGGCGTCGTCGGCACCTGGCTGTCGGAGATCTATCCGATCGAGGTGCGCGCCACCGCGGTGTCGGTCGTCTACATGGCCGGCCGCGGCATCGGCAGCTTTGCACCGGTGGTGGTGCCGATCGCGGCGGCCGCGTTCGGCGGTGAACTCGCCATGGGCATGATGGTGGTGGCGCCCGCCATCGTGTTGTTCCTGGCCATGACGCTGTCGCTGCCAGAAACCCGCAGGCGCACAGCGACTGACGCAAAACCTTTACCTCACCAGCATGCCGTCTGACGCGGCGATGATCCGGAGATTTGTCTGATGCGCCTTTTGAGTTATCTCGTGAACGGAACGCCGTGCTACGGCGTGGTCGCCGGTGGCGGCGTGGTCGATCTGACGAGGCGGATAGGATCGACGTTCCCCGATTTGCGTAGGCTCATCGCCGGCGACGGACTTGACGTCGCGCGCGCTGCCATCGCCGGGCAAAAGCCCGACCATGCGCTTGACGGCCTCGTGCTGGTTCCGCCGGTCCCGGCACCGGAAAAGCTCTGGTGTATCGGCGTCAACTACAACGACCGCAACGCCGAGTACAAGGACAATTCGGAGCTGCCGAAATATCCCAGCCTGTTCGTTCGCAACGCCTCCTCGGTGGTCGGGTCGGGACAGCCGATCGAAAAGCCCAAGGTCTCCGAGCAATTCGACTACGAAGGCGAACTCGTCATCGTCATCGGCAAGGAGGGCCGCCATATTCCGCGCGAGCAGGCGTGGGACCACATCTTCGGCATGACGCTGTGCAATGAAGGCAGCGTGCGCGACTGGCTGCACCACGGCAAGTTCAACGTGACGCAGGGCAAGAATTTCGACCGCTCGGGCAGTGTCGGTCCGTGGATCGTCACCGCGGACGAATGCAATCCGCGCGCGCCGCACGACATCCTGACCCGCGTCAACGGCGAATTGCGCCAACAGGATTCCACCGAGCGGCTGATGTTCCCGTTTGATTTTCTGATCGCCTACCTCTCCACCTTTGCCACCCTGAAACCCGGCGATGTAATCGTGACCGGCACGCCCACCGGCGCCGGCGCTCGGTTCGATCCGCCGCGCTGGCTGAAGCCAGGCGATGTGGTCGAAGTGGAGTCCTCCAAGATCGGTATCCTTCGCAACACCGTCGTCGCCGAGAAGTAACCATCATGCTCGACCAGCCCACCATCGACCGTCTTGCGCAACGCCTCAACGAGGCCGAACGCACCAAATCCCTCATTCGCGCATTTACACTTGAGTATCCAGGCCTGACCATCGAGGACGCCTATGCGATCCAGCGCGCCTGGACCAGGCTGCAGCTCGCAAACGGGCGCGTCATCAAGGGACACAAGATCGGACTGACGTCGAAGGCGATGCAAAGCGCCGTGGGCATTTCAGAGCCGGACTACGGCGTGCTGTTCCGGGACATGTTTTATCCGGACGCCAGCCCGATCCCGTTCGACCGCTTCCATGCGCCCCGCATCGAGGTCGAACTGGCGTTCGTGCTGAAGACCGCGCTGAAGGGCCCGGACTGCACGCTGTTCGACGTGCTCAACGCCACCGATTACGTCACGCCAGCGCTGGAAATTCTCGAAACCCGCATGCATCGCATCGATCCGGAGACCAAGGCCGCCCGCAAGGTGATGGACACGATTTCCGACAACGCGGCGAATGCGGCGCTGGTGATCGGCGGCCGGCCATTCCGGCCGCTGGATGTGGATCTGCGCTGGATCGGTGCGTTGTTGTTCCGCAACGGCCAGATCGAGGAGACCGGCATCGCCGCCGGCGTTCTCAACCATCCCGCCCACGGGGTGGCGTGGCTTGCCAATCGCCTGACCCCGCACGGCGAGCACCTCGCTGCGGGCGAAGTTGTGCTGGCGGGCTCGTTCACGCGCCCGGTCGATATCAGGAAGAGCGACACCTTCCAGGCCGATTACGGCCCGTTCGGCTCGGTGTCCTGCCAGTTCGTCTGACATCAAATAAGGAAAGCAGCCATGACAGCTCACGCGCGACGCAAAAGTATTCATATCGGCGGCTTCAAGCACGCCAATCCGATTCCGAATGCCAGCCGCATCGGCAACCTCTTGATGTCCGGCGTCATCCTCGGCCGCGACCCCAAGACCGGCGAGATGCCGAAAACGATCGAAGACCAGTGCGCCAACATGTTCGCGCATATGAAGGCCACCGTGGAAGCTGGCGGCGGCACCACGGATGACATCATCAAGATGACGGTGTGGCTACAGGACCGCAACCAGCGCGCGCCGGTCAATACCGAATGGCTGAAGATGTTTCCGGACGAACATTCGCGTCCTGCCCGCCATGCGCTGCAGATGGATATGGACGGCGGCGCACTGGTGCAGTGCGACTTCACCGCCGTCATCGACTGAAATGTGATCGATAGAAAAGGAATAACACGTGCCGAATTATCTTGCGTTCGATCCGAATCCGCGCCGCCCGTCAAAACTGCCGCCGCCTAAAAGCGTCGACAGCCAGTTTCACGTGCTGGGACCGCTGGACAAATATCCGGTGAGGGCGGGCGCCGCCTACCAGATGCCGACGGCGACATGGGAGGCGGCGCTGCGCGTGCATAGGGCGCTCGGGATCGAGCGCGGCATCATCGTGCAGACCACGACCTACGGCGCCGATCATGCGGTGGTGCTCGACGCTCTCGCCGCCATGGGCCCGAACTACCGCGGCTGTGCCAACGCGCTGGTGTTCGCGGAGGCCGATGATGCCTATCTCGCCAGGCTGCACGATGCCGGCGTGCGTGGCGCTCGCTTCAGCTTCCGCCAGGAATTGGGTGCAGTGCTGTCGGAAAAGGATTTCGCCCGCGCGATTGCGAGGATTCGCGAACTCGGCTGGTACGCCAAGATCCAGCCGGAGAAGGATGGCATCGTCAGCAGTGTCGACAAATATCGATCGCTCGACGTGCCGGTGCTGATCGATCATATGGCGCGCCCGGACCCCACGCGCGGCAACAACGACCCGAATTTGCGTACCATGCTGGAGCTTTTGGCCGAAGGAAATTTCTGGGTGATGCTGTCGTTGGGCGAGAAGACCTCGAAGGTCGGGCCGCCCTGGGACGACGTGATTCCGATCGCACGGAGCTATATCGAGGCGGCGCCGGATCGCTGCGTATGGGCGAGCGACTGGCCGCATCCGGTCTCGGTGGTGCAGCCGCCCAACGACGCGGATTTGCTGGAGCTGTTGTATCGCTACGCGCCGGACGAGGCGGAGCTGCAGAAGATACTGGTAACCAATCCAGCGAAGCTGTTCGGGTTCGAGAATTGAGCAGAACGCGCGGCACAGCCGCCGTCGTGATGACGCTCTGGCTCTGAGAAGCAAACATCACTCGCACAATTTGGCTGGCCGGCATCACTTTCAGATCGGTAAGATGCTTCATGGATTCATAACGAGAGTTATAGCGCGAGTAGCGAAATACACGGCTATAAGCACACTTATGGCCGCTTCTGGCGCAAGAAGTCATCCATCGTAAACGAAGGCGCTCGAGCTACCCTTGAACAAAACTGGACTGGTGGCCTGGGTTCGAGCGGCGTGCTACGAGATTGCAATGATCTCAAGCTCTTGACCGGATGTACCGACGACATCCCCAACAGCTTTACCCATCAGACTCCTTGCCACTGGGGATACGAAGGAAATAGAACCAGCCTTAGGGTCCGCTTCGTCCTCTCCCACGATACAGTATTTCTGTACGCGCCCATCGTCGCGCCTGAAGGTTACCGTGCTCCCAAAGGCAATATTGTCTGTTGACGCAGGCTTTCCAATGACCTGAGCCGTTCGAACTCTCGTCGCAAAGTAGCGTACATCACGCAAGGGGGATGCCGCTTGACGCCGTCGTTCATTCACGTCTTCGATCTTCTGCGCCGTCTCGTACGCCTCGCGGGCCTGGTGGAGTTGAAATTCCAAAGCCTTTAATCCCGCTTCCGTAACGAGGTTCGGATGAGGTGAAACCGGGCGGTCGGGCAGCAGCGTCTCCGACGCAGTTTCGGCACTGTCTTCCTTGGTGAAGGCAACGCTCAAGCTCAGACTCCTTTTAGGTGAGATGTGCCAAGAAATGCGTGGTTGGTGATAAAAGCGCGGACTCGCCAGTGGCGCAACGCTTATCGGCTCTTGCGAACCAAATACCGCGGAGCGAGCGCGAGCAATTACGGGGTTGCCGACCACCTTGGCTGTGCTTAGTCGTAGTTCACCTTCGGAAAAAAGTCGCCACGCCCTTCGGGTGTCATATCAAGCAGACCCCACAAAGGGTCGACCAGATCCCCGGCGCGATGATGTTGATTGGGGGCGGTTGGCGCGAAACTCATCTCCGAGCCCCAAAAGTGACGGATCTCCCCGTCAGACTTCTTGAACACGTTAAATATTGTTTCGTCCCAGTTCTCGCCGTCCGGGACGCGACGCTGTGCACGCATTCCCTTGGAAAATCTTGAAGTGTCACCAAAATAATCTGAGTCGTATTTGTTACCCGCCGTAGACACGAGCGAGAGCTGGTCCCAGCCGCGTTCGTGTGCCCACGCGGCCAGACGTGCGATTGGGGACTTGGCTACAATGTGAAGTGCCGCTCTCCGGCCCATGTGCCTTGCCGCGCCGTCGATCCCATCGAGCAAGTGCGTGCAGCCCGGACACTGTAGTTCGCGCTCGGGTCCATACATGAAGCTGTACAGAATGAGCGTGTCGTGCGAACCGAACAACTCGGACATCTTTACCCTCTCTGGCGTTGCATTCTTGCCAATCCGCTCGAATACATAGTCTTCCGAAACCTTGCCGCCTGGCGGGAGGGCGCGGCGTTTGGCTGCAACAGTTTCTATCTGAGCACGAAGTGCAATCTCGTCGTTCAGAAGTGCGTTTCTGGCGGCACGATACGCGGTGCTTTCGTTCGGATAGTGGAGATGCTCCATGGCTTGCCTCCGGTCTGGTGGCTTCTTGACACTCAAGAATAAACCCGTCCGAGAGAAGCCGGGTCCCTTGGTGTGCCGCTCTGCAATCCATCCAGCGAGGCGAAAATTGCGACCATCGGGGCCAGTCCCTGCTTACAGCCGCTTCTGGCACATAGTAACCAGGTAAGGAACACACGCCGAGTTGCTCCTTGCGTTTTGGGCCTCGATGGGTTTTAAGCCCGGTGACTTCATCACCACAGGTATGAACGAGAAGCGAACTGCGTGGCTTTGCTGCGTTTTAAACAGAGTGACCACCCCCGGTCGCTCATGCGCTTTGAACTGTTCTGAGCCTCTCCACAAAGGAATCCATCATGGCCAAGATGACCAAGAATCAGTTGATTGATGCAATTGCAGAAGGAACGCAGGTCTCCAAAGGAGACGTAAAGGCCGTCATCGAGCAGATGGCGACTGTAGGCTATAAGGAACTGAATGAATCCGGCGAGTTCGTCATTCCTGGCTTCGTCAAAATGTCGGTCGTGAATAAGCCTGCTACGGAAGCCCGCAGCGGTGTAAATCCTTTCACGAAAGAGCCCATGGAGTTCGCGGCCAAGCCGGCCAGCAAGTCGGTCAAGGCATCACCCCTGAAGGTTGCTAAAGACGCTGTTTGAAGCGGACGGGTTGGTTGAGGTGTGTTCGTTCGCCTGAACTGTGGGTAATTCCATCACACCCTGGACAGGCACCTCCACCCGCACACTATGCGCCCCGGGATGGAATCTCTGGAGGGCCTAGGGGGACAGTCTCGCAAAGGCCAGGCGGTGTAATGCCCGCCGCCGGCGGCGTGTCCCGGCAGCATATTTGGTAGCAATGAATCAGCAGCCTTGGTCGGCCGTTTGTGCTGCTTTGGCGCCTTGCAGAGCGGCAGAATCCGCCAGGCAACGCGACAATGCGCCGACTAACTCCGCGGACATCAGGGGGTGATGGACAACTTCGGAAATCCCCGAACCTACCAGTAATGGGGCGCCCAGGTCTCGCGCCGAGGGCGTCGCCAGGATAATTGGCAGCGCCGGCAGGGCATCATGCAGCGCTGCCGCGAAATCGAGGGCAGAAGCGTTGCCGGGCTGGTGGCATACGAGCGCAGCATCGAATCGCAATGGTATGGCACGGCACGCCGCCATTGCGTCAGCCAGCTTCGTGAAGCCGACGGGCTCATAGCCAAGGGCTGCCAGGACTTCCTCATGGCGCAGCAGACGCACGGGATCGGTTTCGAACACCAGCACCGTCTCGCCAATGCCGCGGCCGACCATGCCGGACGCATGTCGAGTTGATTCCAATTCATTGGGCGGAGCACATGGAAGCCAAATGTCGAAACGCGTTCCCGCGCCAACTGCGCTCTGCACGCCGATCGCTCCGTCATGCTCGTGGACAATTTCACGTGCCGTCGCTAGTCCCAGACCATTGCCCTCGATGCGCGTCGTAAAAAACGGGTCAAAAATTCGCTTCAGGGTCGCTTTGTCCATGCCGCGTCCGGAATCAGATATCGAAACGACCGCGAAGCGGCCGGGGCCGACGTCGTCACCGCCGACCTTCAGCGTATGAGCCATTTCCCGCACCTCGATCCGGATCTCGACAATACCGGGCTGGTCCATCGCCTGGGCGGCGTTGTTGCAGACATTCAGAATGACCTGCTGCAACTGCGCCGGCTCCGCCGACACAATCGCTCGCTCGGGTGTCTCGCGGACCATCAGTTCGACATGGGAAGGCAACGATGCAGTGAGCAGCGACCTTGTTTCCGCGACCAATGCGTTGATGCAAATCCGCTCCCGCCTGGCATCGCCGCGGTTGCCGAATGTAAGGATCTGATCGACCAGCTCGCGTGCCCGTTCGCCGGCGTGACGAATCTCAGCGAGATTGCTGGCCGACCGGCTTCCGGCGCTGACCTGCGTATCAGCCATCTCCGCGTAGCCAAGGATTGCGCCGACGATATTATTGAAGTTATGCGCTATTCCGCTTGCAAAGGCA
Source organism: Bradyrhizobium canariense (assembly GCF_900105125.1). Taxonomy (NCBI): domain Bacteria; kingdom Pseudomonadati; phylum Pseudomonadota; class Alphaproteobacteria; order Hyphomicrobiales; family Nitrobacteraceae; genus Bradyrhizobium; species Bradyrhizobium canariense. The sequence continues at coordinate 7,418,885 of NZ_LT629750.1, forward strand.
CCGAGCGTCTCCAACCGGCGGGCCTGTTGCAAGTTCACCTCGAGACGCTCCTTCTCCTGCTCAAGAGCGACTCTGCCAACGGCATTTGCAATGGCGTCGAACGCCATGCGAAAGAGAGAGAATTCAGCCCATTGAGCAAGCGTTCCCGCGCGCAGCGCATCGAAACCAAGGATCGCGCGCGTCCTCTGCCCGCCTGGGCTCAGGATGCACAGCCAGCCTTGAAGGCCGGCGTCCGCCAGCAGGTTTATCGTGTCATAGGAGTGCGAGGGCCTTACCACCGGGATGTGAACGATGTTGTCATCCCCGTGCTCAAGGCGAGACGCAATATTCAGCGCACGTTCGGGCCACCCTTGCGGGAATTCCGCTCTGCCGCGAAACCACCGATAGACCTTGATTGGCTCTGCTGCCACTATGAAATAAGCTCGGTCGGCGCCGAGGCACTCCGCTAATTCTTGCAGTGCCCACTTAACGTCCGTGGCAATCTCGTGCTGTTGGGAATTGATGAATCGCGTCGAGATCCGGGCGATCACGTGTTCAAAGCCAGCACGACGCCGCAAGGCAATCGCTCGCGCGCGCAGTTGCAACCCAAGATATGCCAGCGCTCCAAGCAGCATCACGGACGTCACATAAAGGAACAGACGGTATCGGCGCGCCGAGGCGCGCGCGGCAAGCTGGCGCTTCACGATCAATGAACGAACGGCGGTCTGTTCCGGGTTGCTTGCTGTGGCAATGAGAGCCTTCAGCACGGCGTCGGTCGCTGGCAGAAGGTCGCGCAATATCCCTCCGTGCGCGACCGCTGCTTGAATCGACTCGGCATCGTCGCGAGGGCTTTGCAGCGCCGCGAGTTCGTTCAAGCGTTGCTGAACCTCGTCGACGGCGACCTGTGACGTATCGAGTGTGAGATGCAGCATGGCGGCGGCCAGGGCGCTCGTGGCCGCAACCACCGGCTTATCGTTCGATGCCGCAAGACGGGCGCTGAATATTCCAAAATAGGTAAGCGAGTTCTGCAGCAATGCGTTCCTGCTCTTGAACCGTTCGACCAGATCCTGCTGCCGGTGGGCAACGGTGGCCAGAACTTCGATTGCAGCGCTTTCCTCGGACTTTGGGCCCGCAGCTTCACGCAATCGATCGAGCGAGTTGTCGTACGCGTCTGCGATCCGCGCCAAGGCATCGTAATTTCGCGACAAGCCGACGCGCGCAGTCAACACCTCACGGTTCAGTGCGCGCTCAAATCGGGAGAAATCGTCAAGTGCCCGTAGCTCTCGATCATAACGAACGGAATTCAGGTTCAATCCGCTCAGTAGCAGCCAGGTTAGCAGCAAAAGAAAGAACAATACGATGACTGCGACTGGGGTTGCCTTCAGGGTGCTCATGGTGACGCCCCCACGGGCACCCCGCGATAGTATCCGGTCAAGCTCTGCAGATATGCGACGATCTCGTTTACCTGCTGGTTTGTCAGCGTCGAATTGAGCTGTGCGAGGCCCATTTTCCGAACGGCGTCATCGAGCGTTGGCGCACTGCCGTCATGAAAATACGGCGGCGTTGTCGCGACATTGCGTAGACTTGGCACGCGTAGAATCTCGGGCTGTGGCGATGCGAGCGGATGGAAAATTCCGTGCCGTTCGAAAAGATTGCCGCCGATATTTACGCCCTGGTGACAGGAGGCGCATCCCAAGGATTTGAATAGCCGATATCCATTCAATTCGTCGGCCGACAGCGCGGCCGGATCGCCCGCGAGCCAGTGATCGAACCGGCTGCCTGGTGTTACGAGAGTTCGCTCAAAGCTCGCGATTGCGTCCACGACGTTTAAAGCGTCCGGACCGCGTCCAAAGGCGGCGGCGAATTCCTGACGCACACCGGCGTCTGCGTTAAGTCTTTCGGCAATTTCGGAAGGGTTGGTACCCATAATCCAGGGGCTTTCCAATGAGGCTTTGATATCTGACTCAAGGGTCCGGAATTTTCCCTCCCAACCGAAGCGAAAGCTGAGCGAGGCGTTGAATACCGTAAGGGTGTTGAGAGGGAGGCCGGAGCCGTCGAGGGCGACGTCGTGACTATTTCTACTTGCGCCATTGGTGCGGAGATCGTGACACGACGCGCAACTGCGCGAATTGTCGTGAGACAGCCGAGGGTCGCCGAACAGACGCTCCCCGAGCTTAACCTTCAACGGATCGATTGTGGCGGGCTCGGGAATCGGGGTGATCGGTTCTTTGGCCGTGGTGCTGTTGGCATCAAGCATTTGATCAGAAGATTGCGACGGCGCTGGGGAAAGCTGCAAGCTGCCAAGAATCAGCACACAGACGCCGATGGCGCGCCGCCCACGAAGAGCGGTTCGCGAGATTTCAGCTTTACTTGACCTCGGCAACTGCCGCAAATCTCTTTGGGGCAGCAATTCAGCGATCTTTGCTCAAGCGAAAATATTTCTCCCTCGGTGTCAGCCCCGCCATCTAGTCCAATTTTGCGTCATAACGGTGTTCTTGCCGGCTACGAATCCCCTGTAGAGAATCATGCTGCCGGCCGCATGGCAGAAGCCGATTCCGGCGATTGCGAAGGAGACCATATCAGCAATCATGACAGTATCTCACGACCTGCTCGATCTGCGAGCGGTGGGGAATGCCCATGTCGAGCAAGGTCCGGTCATCGAGTTCGGCCAGCGCCGCGATGGTTGTTTTGATCTTTCGTTCCCGTTCGCGCGAACTATCGTCTGAGAAAGCGATCACATATCCGGCGGGTGTCACATGATTGGACTGGCGGTCAAGCTCGGATGATGCCGCGTACCGGGTTGCAGCCGGTGAAATCGGGCTTGTAAACCCTCGCCGTTCGCTGGGATCGATATCTCTCGGCTGCGGGATTTGTCCTTCGTCGCGAGTGGGCTCAAGAGCAAAGAGCGCTGCCGGATGCGTGGCTGCGCCATATAACGCAAAGCTTTCGATGAGATAGTCCAGTACCGACGACCAGAACGTGGCCTTGCGCTGATTCGTGTCCGTCCGCGCAACGATCACCGCCGGGAATTTATCCGGCACTGCAATGATTACGGTTGGAGATTTCACGCCTGCCAAGTCAACCCGGGCGGTCCGCATCGATTTTTTGTCGGCAGTTCCTCCGGCTTCGTCAGGGAAATAGTGTCGCCTGAGAAAATCGTTTGCCGTTCCAGAAAAATGATTCGCCATCATGTGAAACTCCCGCAAGCTGTTTGCGGGACTAATCTGGCGGCGGCCTGTTACGGTATTGTCTCCGCGGCGAAGAATATCGTTACGCCTGCAACTTCGCGCGGCCATAATTGTGGTCACGACCACACCCCGCTGCGGCATGTCTCAAAAAGCTTCATGTCTCAAAAAGGCTCGACCGACGGTGTGAAGACGTAGCCGACGCCACGCTCGGTCTGGATGGCGCGTGGTGCACTCGGATCGACCTCCAGTTTGCGCCGCAATCGCAAGACCTGGACATCGATGCTGCGATCGAAAATATCCTCATGCAGTCGGGTGGCTTGTAACAAATGCTCCCGCGTGAGGGGCCGCTGAGGTGCTTCTAGAAAGGCAAGCAGCAAGGCGTACTCGCCTTTGCTCAGCGAAACCGGGGCCGCGTTGGGGTCGACCAGCTTTCGGCCACGACGTTCAAGCACCCAGCCATTAAACCTATAGCCGCCGCGCTCGGGTTCGCTTGCTCGTGCAGCTCGTCCCATTTCCTGTCGCCGCAACACCGCTCGGACGCGGGCGAGCAATTCCCGCAGGCTAAAAGGCTTTATGATGTAATCATCCGCACCAAGTTCCAGACCGACGATACGATCGATTTCGTCAGGGCGATGGCCGGTTGTGATGATGATCGGAACGTCCGAATGAGAACGTATTTCCCTTAAAAGGTCCAACCCATCATCCTGGCCGAGCCGCAGATCCAGAATTATCAGGCTGGGAGGAATCCCTGCAATATGGCGATTCAACTCGGATCTGTTCGAAGCGGACTTCGTCGGTACATTGTTATCCTCCAAATACCTAGTCACCATCTGCCGCAACGACGGGTCATCATCAACGACAATGATATGGCCGACATCCGCAGGCATAGATTGACCTCTCAACTTTCTCCCTCGCTAAGTTGTGGTGCTAGCTCTAACTAGATGTTCTTTGTCTTCTGGCCACCCGAGATATTCGTTTCGGCGGCCAACTCGATGGGGCGGAGATTTTGGCTGGAAAGACCGTCCCACACCTCAAAATTCAGCAGCAGAGACACCCTGGATGTACAGTCCTTCTGAGGCATCTTCGTCTCCGTTTCAGATGCGCCGCATTGGGGGGTAAAGGTGATACCTCCGGCCAGGCCTTGCTATGGCCCCGATCCGTAAATCTCGGGGACGTGATAAATTGTGATCTAAAATGCGTTAGTACGAAAAGTGCCTTGTACACTGGCTGGCGGTACGTTGAGGCTGCAGTGTACGATGACGCCTCGGCGGCCTGAAATGTCTCAACTTTCATGCCATTTCGGTGATGCATGGCTCCGATGTTACGTGCTGTCTCTCCACGGTGTTGCCGGGGCCGGACGGTGCTAAGATCAGATTACGATCGGATGTCAGATCCACACGACACGCCTACAAACGTAACATGGGATTTTTGTTGCTTGAGTCCGTCGGGGCGATATGTCCGAGCCGGCGGGGCCGCGAAGACCTCGGGGCTATCGGCTATGTCGGCGTGGCTCCAACACGCAGATCGCAAAACGGCGGGTTTTGCCCGCCGTTTTCCGTTCACATGCAACGGTTGTGGAGAAAGAGTTATCTATTCCGGGCGACCCGCCGGGCAGGCCGCTCGCTAGGCTGTTGCGGCCGCTGAGCAGCGGCTGCGATCTGCAAAGCGCCGGCCGTTTCAGCGGCGGGCGCCATGGTCAACAGCTTGTTGCGATCGACTTTACTCAGCGCGTTGCGGGGCAGTTCGTCGACCACTCCGAGACCCTCGGGGACTTTGTACGATGCAAGCCGCGTCGCGACCCTGCGGAGGATTTCGGAGACGACCGTGTGCATCGTTCCCTCTGCAAGCTTGACGAACCCGAACACGCGTTGACCGAGTACCGTATCGGGTATGCCCACAACCGCCGCTTCCTCGACTGCGGGATGGGCGGCGACCAGCGCCTCTTCCACTTCGACAGGTGAGATGTTGGTGCCGCCGCGAATGATGATGTCTTTCTTGCGGGACACGAACCAGAGTTCATCTCCTTCGCCGCGCCGCATCAGGTCACCGGTATGGTACCAGCCAGCCTTGAGACTCTCCTCCGTCGCGTCAGGATCATTCCAGTAGCCGGCGAAGACGTTTTTACCACGGATCAAGAGTTCTCCGACCTCGCCATCCGCGACTTCAGCGCCATTGTCATCGACCAACCGGATTCGCGCTTCCTTGACGATCCGCACGACCGGCCCGTGTTGCAGGCCGAAGGTCAACGACCCCACGACTTCCGTTGCGCCCCAGAGGTTGTAGAGCGGCGCGCCAAAGATAGACGTAACTTGCTTCTGCAGATCGACCGGGCAGGCATCCGCCCCGGTGAGGCAAACCCGCAAGGAAGTCAGATTCCGCGGCCGGATTCGCTGACGCTCGAGCAGTGCGGCATACTGTGCCGGAAAGCCGAGACACCAGGTGCAATGATAGCGCTCAATGGTGTCGAGCACGATGTCGGCGTCAAAGCTCTCGAGCAACACGAAGGGAGTGCCGAACTGGATATAGGACAGAAGGGTCACGAGCCCGCTCATGTGCGCCAACGGAAGCGGCTCGACCATGATGTCGTCTTCCCAGAGCCCCCAATACCTGAGCATCAAGTCCAGCGATTCGGAGAGGGTTGCCGGCGTATGGATGACGAATTTGGGCCGACCGGTCGTTCCGGATGTGTTGATCAGTATGGCGGGTTTGTACGAGGCCGGCTCGGTCGGCAAAGCCTCGTTGGTCCCCCCTTCGAACAGTGCTTCCCAGGGTTGGACGCCGTGGTCTTCGAAGGTTCCGCCGATGACAAAGCGCTTGTTCGGTGCAAGGATCGAGACATCTACCGGCGCGACATTGTCGTACAGACCAATTTCACCAATGTAGAGAGCGGGCTTCAACCGCTGCAGAAGCGGTGCGAGTTCTGCGAATTTGAAGGCGGTCCGTAAGGGCGCCGCGATGGCTCCCAATAGAAAGCAGGCATAATAGGCAACGATCATTTCGGGCCTGTTCATCATATGAAGAACGACGCGATCACCCGGTCCAACCGCGCGCGCCGCCAACCCGTGCGCAAGGCGCTGGGCTTCGGCGGCAAGCCGCTCATAAGTCCAAACCTCCTCGTGAAAAATGAACGCCGTGCTTTTTGGATGGGTTAGCGCCTGGTGCATCAAAGCACCTACTGGAGTGATTTTCATTTGGCTGTTTTCCTTTTGCTGAAATGCCGCAGCCAAACTGGATGGGCAACGCTACCGCGCTATTTCAGTCTCAGGAAAACGGTTGCGATTGTAGGCAAGAGAACAAACACTTGACGAAATTCAGGCAGGACACAGCTTTTTCCCGCCTGATGATGACGGTGCAGCATTTGAACGGATACTGCCGATTGTTTGTCGCTCATTCGCCGCCGAAACCGTCCCGATAGCCACTAAGCTACAATCGTAACTTCAATCTTCGAAGTTGAAACCCTATGGCAACACGAGCGCCATAGGGCTGAATGGCAATGGGAGCGCACGCCTTCGTGATTGCCTATCAAACATTCAGCAAAAATTGCTGTTCACACGGGATTTCGGTGCATCACCGTATCGAACGCCGCGGTCGTCGCACGCTGGTCGTCTTCACGCCGGCGGGGGGCGGACAGATTCTCCACGACGTAGCCGGCCCTCCTCGCAACACGATCGAGGGGCTGGCCGTGCGGTACGCCTCTTCGTTGCGGGACCGCCGAACAGCGCATGACCGCTGTGGCGACGGCGCCAGCCGATCGAAAACCCGCCGGCATCGTCGAAAATAGGCTCTACGGAAGGGCGCCCAGCGGATCCGTTCGGCGAAGACTGTAGTGTGAGGACGCATGAGCGACCCGATGTGGATGGCTTGTGCGTAGGAAGTGGTTTGGTTCGAATGCGTGCACGAAATGCTACTCTTTTATCGCATCTATTCGTGCTGGTTGCTGTATCGCTGCTGCCAGCGATCGCGATCCAAGCCTATAATGAGTTCGACTTGCGCCGCACGCGCCAAGTCGAAGTGCAGGAGCAGGCGCTTAGCCTGGCTAAGCTTGCCGCGGCGGAACAAGAGCAGATCGTTCAGGGAATTCGTCAGGTCCTGATCGCGCTATCCGAACTGCCCGCGATAAGGGCGAAGGACGTCAAGGCGTGCAATGCATACCTGGCGGGGATGAAGCAGCGGTTTCCGGCTTTCCTTACCATCCTCGTCACCGACTTGGATGGCGAGCCGTTTTGCGAATCGAACAGCGACCGTAGACCGGTCAATGTCGCCACGCGAGCCTACTTTGCTAACGTGCTGAAGACCGGCGCGTTTACTGTCGGGGAATTCTCGATAGGTCGGTCAGTTCCGCGAAAGGTCATTCAGTTTGCGTTACCCTTCTACGACGACGATGGTCACATGGGCGGCGTCATTATCGCACCCCTCGGCTTGGATTGGCTTGCTGACCACATTGCTCAAAAGAGTGTTCCAGCGGGAGCCGCACTGGCGATCACGGATCGCAATGGCACATATCTCGCACGCTATCCTGACAACAGCCAGTTCGTCGGCAGGAAGCCGCCCGCTGGAAAAACCTGGAAATTCGACCAAGAGACTGCGGAAGATGTGATAGACCTCGACGGCGTCGAGCGTATCGTCGGCTTCTCAGCCCTTGGGGATGCTTCCGGAGGGCTTCATGTCAGCTTCGGCCTCGACAAGGCTCTGGCCTTCACCGAGATCCAGCATCGCACGCAGCGCGGCATCTTTCTCATTACCCTAAGCGCGCTGATCGTACTGGTCCTGACATCGTTGGGGGCTCGGCGGTTCATCCAGCGCCCGCTTGCTCAACTGGTTCAAGCCGCGCACCAATGGCAGTTCGGCGAATTTTCCAAGCGTGTAGACATCCGCGGCAGGTCTGAAATAGCGCGGGTCGCCGACGCGTTCAACACCATGGCCGATGCGCTTGAACACCGCGAGCGCGAATTGTCCGAGGCAAAGCAGAAAGCCGAGGAATCCGCGGCTCGAATCACGATGATCTTTGAGAGCACGACCGACGGTGTGGTGATCGTCGATCGAGAGTGGCGCATCAGCTTCCTGAACGGGCGAGCCTTGGAGCACGTAGACGGGCGGGCTGCGATCGGCACGAAACTGTCGGAGACGTTTTTCGAGGGCGTCGACGCGGAAATTTATAGCCAGCTTCAAGGGGTCGTGTCTGACCAGCGCCCGGCCTCGTTCGAAACGCACTGTACCCGTGCCGGCGCTTGGTACACGATCAACGTGTTCCCCTCCAGCGAAGGGCTCGTTGTCTACTTGCGAGACATCACCGAACACAAGCACGCCGTGGAGGCCCGCCGACTGGCAGAGGAACAGCTTCACCAGAGTCAGAAGATGGAGTCCGTCGGCCAGCTCACCGGCGGCGTCGCGCACGACTTCAACAACCTGCTCACAGTGGTTTCCGGAAATTTCGAGCTTATCCACGACGCGGCAGATAATGGCAGCGTCCGGGAGTGGGCGGCTGCCGGCTTGCGCGCCGTCAGCCGCGGAGCAAAGCTGACGGCGCAACTTCTCGCCTTTTCGCGTCAGCAGAAACTGAACCCAAAACTGGTCTGCGCAAATCAGCTCATTTCTGAGTTCCTGGGGCTCATCCGCCAGGCGATCGGCGGGGAATGCGAAGTCAGGCTCCGGACCGATGAGCGATTGTGGCAGTGCCATGTCGATCCGCCGCTGCTCGAGACCGCTCTCCTCAACCTGGCCCTAAACGCGCGCGATGCCATGCCCAATGGCGGCGTACTCGAAATCGAGACGCGCAACGTCGTGCTGGATGGGGGGAGCATGACCGGTGCCGCGCCCGGATCGTATGTCAGGCTATCCGTCACAGATACTGGATGCGGAATGTCCCCCGAAGTGAGGGATCAGATTTTTGAACCCTTCTTCACGACCAAAGAGGTCGGCAAGGGTACCGGACTCGGTCTCAGCATGGTGTACGGCTTTGTCCGGCAATCCGGGGGGCATGTTGCTGTCGAAAGCGCTTCCGGGGCGGGGACCACGATTGTTCTGTACCTTCCTAAAGCCACGCAAAAACCTGACGCTGAAGTGGAAGCAATTCAATCACAGGCCATACCGGCAGGCTCGGAGCGGATCCTCTTGGTCGAGGACAATGAGGATATCCTCGATGTCACGTCGACCATGCTATCGGAATTCGGCTATCGGGTTCGGTCCGCTGCGAACGGTGCAGAGGCTATCCAGCTGCTCAGGAGTGGCGAAGAATTCGAACTGCTGTTTAGCGACATAGTGATGCCAAACGGAGTGAGCGGCGTTGAGCTCGCCCGCGAAGCGAGGCGGCTGAACAAGGGCATCAAGGTCTTGCTCACCTCCGGCTACGCGGGAGACGTGTTGGAGCGACATCAAGCGGTGGATGAATTTCCAATCATCGACAAACCTTTCCGTCGCGCAGAATTGGCGCAGCGTCTGCGATCGATCCTGAATGAAGCGAAATATATGTAAGAACTTGGCGGCGAAGCGTTTACGCCGCGGAACCCGCCGCAAGGCGATCGGCCGGTTTCCCCCGCCAGTTTTGCAGCGCGATGAAGCTAGAGCCCCGGCATTCCCTGCCTGAACTGCCTTCCATTGACATAAGTGAGGGACCGCGATGGAACACCGCGCGGACCTAATGTTCCGGCACCGATGCGGGTGGTCGGATTGAGGGCCGCAATGTGCGGGTCGCAGGAGCCGACGGCTTCGCCGCGGCGTCTCGCGATCGGCTGTGCTGCGCTCCATCAACGGACTCTAGATAGGAGGTAAGCGCCCAGGCCGAGCTCGAATTGGTAGCGTAGTGGTCCTGCAAGAACAAGAAGAGCGTGAGTCTGAAACGGGCCTTACTGAGGCCTCGTGCACTGTGATGACATGTCGTGCAGCCATCCGCAAAGAGCCTGGCGCCGGATTTTCCCTGATCGAGATTCTGAGCATGCGCACCACCGATCGACACGCAGATCGCACTAATAGCGACCAGACGGCGCCACAGTTTCTGTAACGACACAGGTTTCGACACTAGTTCCATGCCGCAGCGGCTCCTCGTCGCAACAGGGCCACGCCAATTATGTTGAACAAATGCTGTCCCTTTTTCTAACCGATATCCTCGGAAGGGGTATGTCCCAAGAACGTCAAAAAGGCGGCGAGGCTGGCCGGATAACAAGCGGTAGCGACCCCGAGCGGCTGACTCATTCCTCGCGCTGCCAGACCCTGGTGCACGAGCTGCCTACAGCGCAAATCAGCGATCGTTGCAGTGGGCCCACTTGTGCCGTCTGCATCGCGCCGGGGCTGTTAGCCTAGGCCATCTTTGTCATTGGCGAACTGCAACCATGGCGACGTCATGTAGGCTGAACGCAAAGCCGGGCTCGCGGGCGTCGAATGCGGTGACGCCGCCCATAAGCGACATGGAAGCCGGATGGTCAGCGACCGAGCTTCGCATTGGTGACACCGCGAGCGCAGACTAGTCATGATTGATATTGAACCAGAGCGTGCGTACGAGTCCCTCACCATGATTCCACATGCGGTGAGGTTTGTGTGAATCATACGCGATGAGATCCCCGCTCCGGATCTCATGTGAAACGCCGTTAACCTCGACGGTCAGGGTGCCTTCAAGCACGTAACCATATTCGTAACCCGTATGCATAAGGGGGCGATCAGCACTACCGGTGTGTGGTTCGTATTGATTCAGAGCGATCGAGACCCCTCTGGTTCTATCATCGCGGATCAATCGCCGGATGACGTGCTGGGCTGTTTCAACGATCTGCTGCTCGTGCGATCGCACCACCAGTTTTTCATCCTCCACCGGTTCGTCGACAATGATCTCGGACATCGTGACGCCCAGCGCGGCGGAAATGACGATGAGTGAACCGATTGAAGGTGAAGCGCGTCCGCGTTCCACCAGACTGAGCATCGATGGGCTAAGCCCCGTCGCGTCCGCCAACGCCTGCAACGTCATGGATCGTGCCTGGCGTGCTCCTCTGATTCGCACGCCGATCGCGGCGATAGCTGACGCCGTCGCATCCGTTATCTCGCCGGACTGATCCGTTGTTGCGGCCAGGGCTGCGTCTGCTTCTTCCATTTCGGTATTCTCATCCCTCATTGAGGAGCTCGTTCGGTCAGAGCATTTTATCCAACTGGACGCCTTGCTACGACTGTTTTTTTGATATAAGTAAAAAAAATTAGATGCAGGTAAAAAGGTGGCCAATGACTTTTGCCGACTCGCCAACGGTGCGTGTCATCGACAGCGCTGCAGGGTGCCCGGATATACCGTTAGTAGAGGGAGCCGGCAACGCCAAGGCGGTGTTGTGGCCGGGCAACGGAGGCACCTACCGGACGCTCCACCTGTTGAACCTGGAGAGCGGGGCAAGGACCGTTTCGTTAAGCCACGCCGGCGACAGCGTTTATTACGTTATTCGGGGGTCCGGGACCGTCGCCGACCTCGTCTCCGGCGAACAAAGTCCCCTCGAAGAGGGGTCGATGATCCACATCGATGCCGGCGACACCTATCAGTTCGTGGCGGCAAGCGACAGCGGCCTCAAGCTTCTGGGCGGGCCGTGTCCAGCCGACTTCAGTCTCTATCCAGATATCTGATTTTCAAGTCTCGCCGCGGCTTCCTCAAGGATCGGTCGTTTCAACTTCAACGGAAGTCTTCCCGCTCTCAAACAAGGTTGCACGGTCCATGGCTATCCGCGTTTTTCATCGTGACAAACCCTCTCTGTGTTTGCCGCTCATATCCAAGGACGCCCGTTTTGTCGTATGGCCCGGCGTCGGCGCGTGGCGCGCAAACATGAACTACGTCCGGCTCGAACCTGGCGAGGCCAACGTTCCCCATATTCACACGCTGTCAGAAGACACGATCTTCATCCTCGAGGGCGAGGGCACGATCTACGACTATACCAACGACATCAAGCTGCCCTTCCACTCCGGCTGCGTCGTTCACGTACCCATTGGGGTCAAGCACGCCGTTGCCGCCGACCGGGGCGTTGGCATTGTCAGTGTCGGTGGTCCGAGTCCTGCCGATGTTCCGATGCTTAAGGCCGTAGGCGCCATACCAAAGGACGCGGTGGCGCCCCAGTGACTTAAGCAAAGTGAGCTGAGCCATTTCGCTCGCAACAGCACCCTGAGATCAAAACAGTGCTCGTTCCGCCGAACGTGGCAGGGGTTCGTCGACAAGCATGATCGTCCGGCAATCTGCCGCCGTCCTTCCCGCACCGCAACTGACGAAAAGGATCAAACAATGAAAATCGTCGATCTATCGCATCTCATGAATGTGCATACGCCGGGGTGGGTCGGTTATGCCGGCAACAAGATGTACTACGCGCAAAACCTGCAGACTAAGATGATTGTGGCGCAACGGATCGACACCGCGCTTCATGTCGGCACGCATATCGACGGCGCCATGCACGGTACTGACGGCATGGGCGACATGGCATCCTATCCGCTCGATTTTCTGGTCGGCCCCGGAGCCGTCGTCGATGTATCCAAGCACATGGACGATTGGGCCGTGATCACACCGGAAATGATCGAGAGCGCGCCCGTCGAGGTGAAGGAAGGCGACATCCTTATTATTCACACCGGTTGGCACCGCTACTGGGAAGGGCAGCCGCAGCAGGATCTGGTGCGCTATTTCTGCATGCATCCCGGCGGCAAAATCGAATTACTGGAGTGGATGCTCAAAAAGAAGATCAAGTGGTTCGGTATCGACTGCGGTTCGGGCGATCATTCCATGAATACGTCGATCCGGGACATGCGACCCGATCTGGCCAAGCGTTTCGAAGCCAAAGTCGGCAAGAGCTGCGCGGAATTCTTCGGCGACTATAATTACGTTCACAAGAAATCCGGCCGACACATCGAGGAAAACGTCTTTCCGTTCCACAGCTACGCGTTTCAGGAAGGCCTCATCCATGCCGAAAATGTCGGCGGCGACATCGAATTGATGCTCAACAAGCGGGCTGTCATTGGCGCCTTCCCCTGGCGTTACGAAGGGCTTGAGGCCTGCCCGTGCCGGATTGTTTGTTTCCAGGGAATGGACGAGGCGACCGAAGCGGTCGGCGATGTTGCGAAAGCAGTGCTGGGGCCGCGGCATTTTGCGTCGAGCCACACCATGGGCGGACCGGACGGCCGCTGACGGATCAGCGGCAGGGACACGCGCAGCGTCATCTCTTGAGTGTGATTAAAAAGTATACAGCCGGACATCGTCTTGCTCGCTGCACTAAAGCCGCTCTCTTTGAGCGGCTTTTTTGCAAGTTTTCCTATTCGCGTTGCTCGGCGAGGATTTCATCCAAGCGACCCGTTGAAGCATTTTCCCTCGCTGCGGCATTTCGGATATTGAGTATTATTCAAAATTAAGTTACGCAGGCTCAACGACACAAAAATGCAATGTCCCTTCACGCGGCGCCTTAGCGAGATCCAATTTTGAGGAGGCTACACATGAAAGACGTTCCGGCAATCGAGGGCATCAACCGCCGCAAGCTCATCAAGGCGACGGGTGGTCTCGCAATTACGCTTGGTCTCGGAGTCCCCGCGCTAGCCCAGCAGGGAGGCCTCGCAACGACAGTCTTCGGAGGCGCCTATGAGCGAGAGTATCGAAAAAACGTCATAGAGCCTTTCGAAAAAGAGACAGGCGCCAAGGTTCTCGCAAAGCTCGGCTCGACCAGCGAATGGCTGACCAATGCTTTGGTCAATCGCAGCTCTCCCGAAATCGATCTTCTGATGCTGCCTTACCCCGACAGCATGAAGGCCGTTTTGGAGGACATTGGCATGCCGCTCAGTGTTGCTGACATCCCCAATCTCAGGGATGTCGATCCTGTCTGGTTCGATCAGTACAACAAGCAGGCAGTGGCGCTGGACTACGTAGGGTACGGCATTGCCTATCGTGAAGATCTCGTGCCGACGCCGCCGACGTCATGGAAGGACCTGTGGAATCCGGCCTACAAGGGCAAGGTAACCGTTCCCGACATCGGACAATGGGGATCCTGGGAATTAATTGTCATTTCCGCGCTGCTGAACGGCGGCAGCGAGGACAATCTGGATCCGGCATTCAAGGCATTGAAAGAGCTCAAGCCTCACGTCCGCCAGTTTTTCAAGGGCGGCGGCGACATCTCGAATCTTCTCGGAAGCGGCGAAGCCTGGGTCTGCGGAATGACCACCAACATTCCCGCCTATGGTCTTATCGACGCCGGAAAGCCGGTCAAATTCATCTTTCCGTCGGAAGGTGCAATGGTTGGCGCCGCGTCATATCACGTTGCCAAGAATGCGAAGAACGCGGCCTTGTGCTGGAAGTTTATCAACTTCGCTTTGAGCAGGCCGATCCAGGAAAACTTCTGTAACGGCGTGGTTGCCGCCCCGACCAATGTCACGGCCGTGATCAATGAGCGTACGCGTCAGCGTGTTCCGGATCACGGACATCTCAAGCTTTTCAACTGGGCCAAGATCATTCCGCAGATGTCGGATCTCGCGGATCGCTGGAATCAGGAAGTTGCGTTCTAGATGATCGAGTGAAGTGGAATCATCGAGCATGTCTCTGAATTTCACACGTCACCGCCTTCGTTCCGGGCCATATCCGGCCGCGACGATGGCGGGGACCTAAGCCGAGATGGAGATCCGGTTGCCGTCGAGTGTTCATTCAAATGGCGGGCACGACACCGCGATCATCGTTGTCGGCCCTTCCACGGAAGGCGTCGCGCAGGCCGCGATCGCTGCGCAGACCGCCGGGAGACTTGTCGTTGAAGTGGAACTCCTGGAACATCAGGAGAATCCCTGGACTTCAACCGATGTGGTCGGCAGCAACACCGGCTGCGCGCTGTGGCCCGGCGGGCGAGGGCGCACTGTTTGCGTGCGGTCCGATCCGGCCGGACTGTTCCTGGTCGCGAATATCGACATTGTTCTGCGATCCAACTCGGTAAGTAACATCGTCATTGCCGGCGACGCGCCTGCGGACTTTATTAAAAGCGTGACTGAATTCACGCGTGCGCGCGGCTATGGATTGATGCGTGCGAACGATGAGGAGCTCGCGGCGCTCTCTGACAATCGCGCCATCGAACGCCCGGAGCTTTTGTCTTCGCTTTCCGATCGAATCGCCCCGGGCGCGGCCGCGCTGGTGCTGATCGACGTGCAAAATGATTTTTGTGCGCCGGAAGGGGCGACCGGCCGTACCGGCCAATCCATGAAAATGATCGGAGCGGCGGTCAACCGGACCAAGCTTCTGTTGGACGCGGCAAGGAAGGCCGGTTTATTCGTCGTCCACGTTCGCGCCGAATATGGAGAGCTTTACCGGCATGTCGGATCTCCCTACCGGTTTCCCGCCGCGGGAGGTCGGGAGCCTGCGGTTTGGACTGCGTCTGCCGCCGATCTGTCCGCCAGCAAGCGCTTTCCCGCTGGTGATACCGAAATCTGTGCGCACGGGAGTTGGGGCGCAGCGTTCGTCGAGGGGATCGAGCCTTTGCCGGGCGAAGCCGTCGTGGCCAAGCACCGCTTTAGTGCTTTCGCAGATACCGGACTCGACCTGTTGCTCCGCGCACGCGGCATAAGAAGCCTCATCCTTGCGGGCGTGACCACCAATTGCTGCGTTGAGAGTACGGCCCGGGAAGCGGTGATGCGGGATTTCTATCTCGTGGTGGCCGGCGACTGCGTTGCAGTGAAGGATCATTTGCGGGACCTGCACGACGCAACTCTGGAAACGCTCGGGCTCTATTTCGGCCTGGTGCGTCCTTCCGAAGATCTGATCCGGATTTGGTCGGATAGCACTGATGCCGCGCGTCCGGGGCACGCAACTTGCACGCCGACCAACGAGTTGAAATCATATCCGTGGACATGACTGAGCAGGCTATTTCGCTGCCTTTGAGGCAAGGACGTTTCAACTCCTCGGCATTGCTGCTGGCGCCGGCGTGCATCGCCGTCTGTGCCTGCTTGATCGTTCCCCTCGGTTACGTCCTGGCTATGGGATTCAACCCATCGCGGCCAGGCGTTGTGGAATTGAGCAGCCACCTGACGCTTGTGAATTTCACCCGCTTTGTGACGTCTCCCTTCTATTGGTGGGTGCTGGGCAAAACCGTCTACATCGCCGGCATCACGACGGTCCTGTGCGTGATCCTTGGAATGGTACTGGCTCTGTCGATCTGGCAGGCCCCCGCAACGCGCCGGGGCGTCATTATTATCATCGTGCTTTCTCCCCTTCTGGTCAGCATCGTCACACGTACATTCGGCTGGATGCTCGTCCTCGGCGACACCGGCTTGATCAATTCGGCACTGCTCAGCGCGGGACTCATCCGGCAACCGTTGCACCTGATGTTCAACGACGGCGCGGTCGTCGTGGGCCTGGTGCATGTTTTTCTACCGTTGATGGTTCTCCCGATTCTCACGGCTCTGGAGCGAATTGATCCGGCCGTGCCGCAGGCCGCGGGTACGCTGGGCGCAGGAAGATTGACGATCGTGCTTCGGATCCTTCTACCGATGGTCAGTCCCGGAATTGTCGCCGGCATAACCATCGTGTTCAGCCTCTCGATGTCGTCCTACATCACGCCCGCGCTGATGGGTGGAACCCGGTCCGGAATGATCACGACGTTGATCTATCAACAGTTCGTCGTGACATTTAACTGGCAGTTCGGCTCGGTGCTGGTGGCGATGCTGCTGGCCACTTCGTTTGCAATCGTGGGACTCGTCCTGCTGGAATTCGGCCGCCGGACGCGGCAATGGATGGGCCGGCGATGATCGACGCGCTTCAACGCTATTCGTTTCGCGGTCTGACGTGGGCGCTGTACATATTTTTGCTGGCTCCGCTCGTCTGCATCGTCATCGTCTCGTTCAATAACGAGGCGGTGCAAAGTTTTCCGCCGACCGCATGGTCTTTTCGCTGGTATGCGGCTGCGCTCGGCAATTCCGGTTTCGTCAACAGTATGCTGGTGAGCGCCATACTGGCCGCAGTCGCCACCATGGTGGCAACACCCATCGCCGTGATGGGCGCAGTAGGGTTGTGGAAGAGCCGGCTGCGCGGCAAAGCCGCGCTTGAAGCCTTGTTCGTTACTCCGATTATCGTACCGGGTCTCGTAACAGGCGTCTCGCTGCTTGTTGCGCTTGCCGCAATTGACGTACGCCAGGCCCCGGTACGGCTGCTCATCGGCCACTCGCTGATCGTGCTGCCATATGTGATGCGCACGACGATCGCTAGCCTTTCGCAGATCGACGATTCATTGCAGGAGGCCGCAGAGACGCTGGGCGCTACTTCGCGGGAAGCGTTCTTTCATATCATTTTGCCCTTGATCCGGCCGGGCGTCGTCGCCGGAATGCTCTTTGGTTTCATCCTGTCGTTCGATGACGTCAACGTGTCGCTGTTTCTGGTCGATACGCGCACGACGACGCTGCCCATCTCCATCATGGCCTACCTGCAATACAGTTTCGACCCCTCCGTCGCGGCGATTTCTTCAATGCTGATCGGGCTGATATTCGGCCTGACAATCGTATTGGAGCGATGGTTCGGCCTCAAACGCCTGTTTACGGGACAATGAAATGGCTCGAGTAGATCTGAAAAACATCGTCGGCCGTTATGGGGATTTTCTGGCGGTCGACAACGTCAATCTTACGATCGAGTCCGGCCAGTTCGTGACACTTCTCGGACCGAGCGGCTGCGGCAAGAGCAGCACGTTGAGGATCGTCGCAGGATTGCTGAAGCCCAGTTCTGGCCAGGTCGAGTTCGACGGGCGCGATGTGACGAACCTGGCGGCGGCCAAGCGCAATATCGGCATGGTATTTCAAAGTCTGGCGCTGTTCCCGCACATGACGGTGGCGGAGAACGTGGCGTTCGGCCTCAAGATGAAGAGAGTGCCTGCCGAAGAAAGCGCCAAACAGGTCAAGCGGATCCTGGAGATCGTGCGGCTGGATCATCTCGCGCATCGCTACCCCGCGCAGATGTCCGGCGGCCAGCAGCAGCGCGTTGCGCTTGCCAGGGCGATGGCCATCAAGCCAGGCATCTTGATTCTTGACGAGCCCTTCGGCGCGCTGGACCGCAAATTGCGCGAGGCGATGCAAATGGAATTGCATGCGCTGACCCGTGAACTCCGCATGACCTCGCTGTTCGTCACCCATGACCAGGAGGAAGCAATGACATTGAGCGATGTCGTTGCCGTGATGAACAGGGGTATTGTCGAGCAGTTCGGAACCCCCGATCAGATATATCGTGCGCCGCGAACCAAATTCGTGGCCGATTTCATGGGAATTACCAATTTCCTCCCGGCAAAGGTCGTCGATGTCCGCGGAGCTCTGTCGCGTATTGAAGTGTTCGGCGCATTCTTTTCTGTCGAATCAAAACAGAAATTCAACGCCGGTGAAAACGTGACGTTGGCAGTACGTCCGGAAAAGGTCGCGGTATCGATTGACGAAACGTCGGAGAGCCCGTCGGTCAAGGGCAATGTGAAGCAGGTGACCTATCACGGCAATACGTCGCGCTACGTCATCGAGCTCCAGTCGGGAGTCGATTTGATCGCCATCGAACCGAACGACGAACAGATGGGCGCGATGCAGCCCGGTTCCGCGGTCAACGCCACCTGGAAGAGCGAGCAAATACTTTTATTTCCGCGATCGTAAAGCTGAACGGAAGGCGCGGCGAGCCGCGCGAGCATTCACTTCGCCGCTGCGAGACCAAACGGGAACCAAGATATGGCAATGACCATGAACGGAGAGATCCAGCTTAACGCGCCGCGAGACGTGGTGTGGGCCAAGCTCAATGATCCGGAAGTCCTGAAAGCCTGCATTCCCGGATGTGAAGAGTTGGAGGCGACGGAAGACAATGGATTTCGGGCTGTGGCGAAAGTGAAGGTCGGTCCCATTTCTGCCCGCTTCAGCGGTCGCGTCGCCTTGAGCGATTTGGATCCGCCGAATGGCTATCGGATCACCGGCGAGGGTGAGGGCGGAATCGCCGGCTTTGCCAAGGGCGGAGCTTCGGTGAAGCTGGCCGATAAGGATGGCGGCACCTCGCTTGCTTATGATGTGGAAGTGCAGATCGGCGGCAAGCTCGCACAACTTGGACAACGGCTCATCAGCGGCAGCGCGAAGAAACTGGCGGACCAGTTCTTCGCGACCTTCGCCAAAGCCGTGGAGGCAGAGCGTTCGCACTCGCTGTCGGGCTAGTTTTGCTCCCGCCCGACTATTCGCGCCATTCGGGCGGCTGACACTTTGGCGAGCGAACCGGAGCAGGCTGCGAGAGGCGCCGAACGCCGCAAAATTTGACTACATTCAAAATATATGTAGTAATACTCAAAACAGGCTCCCTAGCCGAGCCAAATCAAGGGGTAAAGGATGCGTATCGCTTTGATCCATGCCCTACGCCATTCGGTCGAACCCGCTGAGGAAGCGTTTCACCGCTTGTGGCCCACGGCAACCGTTCAGAACATCCTGGATGACAGTCTTTCCGCCGACCTGGCGCGCGCGGGGGCTTTGACGCCGGCGATGACGTATCGTTTTCTCGTCCTGGCGCGGTACGCGGTGCAGAGCGGCGCAGACGGAATTCTGTTTACGTGCTCGGCTTTTGGGCCTTGCATTGATGCCTGCAAGGCAGCCCTCTCGCCGTTGCCTGTCTTGAAGCCGAATGAAGCGATGATCGACGACGCAATCGCGTCCGGTTCTCGGATCGGCCTCCTCGCAACCTTTGCTCCCACACTCGCCTCGATGCCCGACGAGTTCGTTGCCGTTCGGCCTTCCATCAAAGTTGTCCCAAAGCTTGCGGAAGGGGCGTTGGAAGCGATGAACGCCGGCGATGTCGAGCAACATGATGCCTTGGCAGTCGCGGCGGCTGCTGAATTGAATGGCTGCGACGTGATCGCGCTTGCGCAATTCAGTCTCGCCCGCGCGTCGCCGGCTATTGGTCGTGCCACCCGAAAACGCGTTCTGACCACGCCGGACAGTGCGGTCAACCGCATGAGATCGCTGCTATCGGCGCAGGCAGCTCACGAGACCTTCAGTCCGACAAACCTGTCTTGAGGATTTCAGATGGCCAAAACATCACAGATGCATCTCGGTGTCTTCACGCTCGGTACCGGTCACCACGTTGCCGGCTGGAGATTGAAAGAAGCGCAAGCCGGCGCGGAAAATTTCCAGTTGATCGAGCAGATCGCGCAGACCGCGGAGCGCGGCAAATTTGATCTCATCTTTTTTGCGGACGCGCTCAACACAGGACCGAAAGTTCATCCCTCCGTAATGGTTCGGTTGGAACCCCTGACACTTCTCGCCGCACTCGCGATGCGGACATCGCATATTGGGCTCGCCGCAACCGCTTCATCGACCTACAGCGATCCTTACAATCTGGCGCGTATGTTCGCATCGATTGACCACCTCAGCGGCGGGCGCGCGGCCTGGAATGTCGTGACAGGGGCATTTCCGGAAGCTGCCGGAAATTTCGGCCACGCCAACCATCCGCCGCACGACCTTCGCTATGCGATAGCGACCGAGTTCGTCAAAGTGGTCAAGGGCCTTTGGGACAGTTGGGAGGACGGGGCCATTGTGATGAACAAGGCCACTGGACAGTTCGCGGATCTCTCCAAAATGCACGAGCTCAACCACAAGGGAGAATACTTTTCGGTCAAGGGTCCCCTCAATATTTCACGGCCGCCGCAAGGCTATCCCGTAATCATCCAGGCGGGCGCATCCGAAGCCGGCCGTGACCTCGCGTCCTCGATTGGAGAAGTCATCTTCGCGGTTCAGCAGGACGTCGGAGTGGCAAAGGCATTCGCCGATGATTTGCGGGCTCGAGCTGCAAAGGCAGGTCGCGATCCCGCCTCCATGAAGATCATGCCTGGGGTCTGTCCTATTATCGGCTCGTCCGAGGCCGACGCGAAAGCCAAGCTGGCGGCGTTGGGCGAATTTTCAGATCCGGTCTCCGCACTGAAGGTACTTTCAGAGCGCCTTGGCCAGGATCTGTCGCCATATCCCCTCGACGGGCCCGTTCCGACGCTTCCTCAATCCACGGTCATGCAAGGCCACGCGGTGACGCTCTCGGCGCTCGCGAAAAAACATAACATGACCTTGCGCGAGCTGCGCGACTATGCCGCAAGTGCAATGGGTCATCGCTTGCTGCTCGGTACACCGGAACAGATCGCCGACGGACTGGAGGAATGGTTCGTCGCCGGCGCTGCCGATGGTTTCAACATCATGCCACCCTGGTTCCCCGGCGCTTTCAACGACTTTGTCGACCAGGTCGTCCCGATCCTGCAGAAGCGCGGGCTATTCCGCACCGAATATACCGGACACACCTTGCGCGACCATCTCGGGCTGCCGCGGCCGTCCCATCCGACCGCCGGCATGGCCACAGACGCCATAGGCCAGGCGGTCGCCTCCTGAACCTGCGATCAACGCGGACTTTTCCGCAAACGTCGTTCAAGGCTTAAATGTCAAAACAACTCGTCCTTGCGATATCGAGCAGTCCCTCGCCCACGTCCAAGACGGCGAGGGTGGCGGATTACGTGTTGCAGCGCATAAGCGAGCCGACCCTGATGACTCGCCACATTCGCCTCCGGGACATGGACCCGGAGGCGCTGATTTCCGCCAAGTCGTCGCATGTCAGCGTCGCGCGAACCGTGACGGCGATCGAGCAGGCTGATGGCGTCGTGATCACAACGCCCATTTTCAAGGCATCTTATTCGGGTCTGCTGAAGATCTTTCTCGATTTGCTGCCGCAATTCGCGCTTGCGGGAAAAGCCGTCTTGCCGGTCGCCACCGGTGGCTCCGTAGCCCATCTGCTTGCGCTCGATTACAGTCTGCGACCGGTCCTCCAATCCATGGGCGCGCGGCACATTGTGCAAAGCCTGTTTGTGCCGGAAAGCGAGATGCAGGTCGTCGATGAACAGCTGCGTATCGGCGAGCAAACGGATGCCATGCTGAACGAGGCGATCCATCATTTCAAATGCTCCGTCGGCGCCACGACCGAAGACAGATTTCTCGGACATCCAAGGCCGGTGAGGAACGCTTGAGCACGCTTGACAGCAACAAAATCAGGCAGGTGAATGGGCATCCTTAGTTCATGCGGAGGCTCCTTACCCAGATTGACTTTAGTTCTGAGCGATCGTTAGTATACAAGCGAACTTCAGCTTCCTTCAGTTTAGGACTTCTGTTCCGATGAAACCCGCGTCCTTTGCCAGACACGCGCCACGAACAGTCCAGGAGGTGGTGGACGCTCTGGACGAATTCGCGCCGCTTGACGGACGTATCCTCGCCGGCGGACAGAGCCTCGTTCCGATCATGGCATTCCGGATGGCGCGGCCATTGCACCTGATCGACATCAACGGTGTCGAGGGCCTCGATCGGCTTGAGGTGGAGGGGAACATCCTGTCGATCGGAGCTTGCGTGCGCCACGCGGCGTTTCACAAGCCCGCATTCGGCGGCGTAACAGGCAGGCTTCTGTCGTTCGTCTCTCGCCACATCGCGCATTATCCGATCCGTATGCGCGGCACGTTTTGCGGCAGTCTGGCGCATGCGGATCCTTCTTCTGAATGGTGCCTGACGGCGGCGACCCTCGACGCCACGCTCGTTGCAAAGAGCGTGGCGGGCGAAAGAACAATTGCCGCCGACGAGTTTCTTCAAGGGATCATGTCGACGGCCCTTGCGGAGAACGAGTTGCTGGCGGAAGTCCGATTGCCGCTTCTGCCGGACGGGTCGACATACGGCTTCTATGAATTCAGTCGGCGCGCAGGTGATTTCGCCATGGCCGCGGCGCTTGCGACGTACCGGCTGATCGACGGCGTCATGACTGACGTTCATCTCGGCATCGGCGGCGCGGAGGAGCGGGCCCGCCGCATCCCCGAAGCGGAGAATGAACTAAGCGGCAAAAGTCCAGGCGCTGCGGTTTTTCGTGCCGCCGCAGACGCCGCTGCAAATGCCATCGAGCCACTGGAAGATATCCAGACCACCGGTGAATATCGTCGAGACCTGGTGCGGGCCGTAACCCGGCGCGCGCTGGAGCGAGCGGCGCAATGACGAGTCCGACGGCCGGTTCTGGAACAGCATGGGTTGGCCGCTCGATTCGCCGGGTGGAAGATCCGGCGCTTGTTACGGGACATGGACGCTTTACCGCGGATCTGCCCGCGGCTTACTGGGTGCGTTTCGTCAGAAGCCCGGTAGCCGCTGGACGCATCGTGCGGATCAGCGCGCCGCTGGGTGCGAACATGA
This sequence comes from Bradyrhizobium canariense, assembly GCF_900105125.1. Lineage (NCBI taxonomy): Bacteria > Pseudomonadati > Pseudomonadota > Alphaproteobacteria > Hyphomicrobiales > Nitrobacteraceae > Bradyrhizobium > Bradyrhizobium canariense. The sequence continues at coordinate 7,442,197 of NZ_LT629750.1, forward strand.
TCGTTGCAGCCGACCTCAAGGCTTTAAAGCCCATCCGCCCGATGCTGCATAAATTCAACTATGTCCCGATCGGGCAGCCGATCCTCGCCGACGGCGTTGTTAAATTTACCGGAGAAGCTGTCGCAGCGGTGTTTGCCCCGAGCAAGGATGAGGCGGAGGATCTCGCCGATCAGGTGGAGGTCGAGATTTCCGCGACGGAAGCACTGATCGATGCGACCGTGGCGCTCGCCGAAGGCGCCGTCCGGGTACATGCTGAAACGAGCAGCAACGTCATCGTCGAGGGTCGGATCAAGACGCCAGAGTTCGATCAAACCTGGGACCTTGCGCATAAACTAATACGTGTCGATGCCCGCTCGCACCGCCAAAACGCGATGCCGATGGAAGCCCGCGCGGGCCATGCGTCGTACGATGCGGCGACAGGACGGGTCACGCTGACCTGCACGACCCAGATGCCGCATTTGACGCGCACCGCCATCGCCGACATCATCGGATTTCCCGAATCGAAACTTCGCGTCATCGCCCCTGATGTCGGCGGCGGCTTCGGGCAAAAGATGTCACTCGCCCCGGAATATGTTCTGCTTGTGTGGCTGGCATTTCGCGTGCGCAGCTCGGTCGCCTGGACCGAGGACCGGCGCGAAAATCTGATCGCGAGCTTTCACAGCCGCGACCAGCACATCTCCGTCGAAGGCGCCTTCGATGAAAATGCCAAGTTGATTGCGATCTCAGCGGAGAACATCGCGAACATCGGTGCCTATTCATGCTTCCCGACCACCTGCGGTGTCGAGCCGCTGATGTCGATGGCGGAGTTGCCGGGGCCGTATGACGTCCGCTCTTACAACTGCGTCTCGCGCGGCGTCACCACCCATACTTGTCCGATGGCTCCCTATCGCGGCGTGTCGAGGCCGACGATCACGCTGGTGCTCGAACGGCTGATGGATCAAGCGGCCTTGGCATTCGGGATCGAACCGACTGAAATTCGTCGCCGGAATCTAATTGACAAATTCCCCTATACCGGCGCGACGGGACTCGTCTACGACGAAGGAACGTACAAAGAGACGATGGAACTGGCGATCGAGAAAATCGATTTGCCCGGATTCCGCAAGCGACAAAAGGCAGCACGTTCAAAGGGAAAATTTCTCGGCATCGGATTTTCCACGTTCTCGGAGCGGACCGGCTATGGAAGTCCGGCGTTTGCAGCCCGTGGCATGGAAATAACGCCCGGCTGGGAGACGGTGCACCTGACCGTGGATCCATCCGGATTCGTTGAAGCCCGGATCGGCGCCTCGCCGCATGGCCAGGGACTTCGGACCACGCTTGCCCAAATCATCGCCGACGAAATCGGCATCGACCCTGAATTCATCAATGTCGTGCACAGCGATACGGATCTATCTCCCTATGGTTGGGGGACGTTCGCCAGCCGATCGATGGTGATTTCGGGCGGCGCAAGCCTGCTCGCCGCGGGCAAGGTGCGCGCCAAGCTCATCAAGCTGGCGACCCACATGCTGGAGGCTGCGCCGGACGATATCGTTTTGAAATCCGGCTCCGCGCATGTGATCGGGACTGACCGCTCCGTCACAATCGCAAGCCTGGCTCGCGCGGCGTATCACGAAACGTATCGTTTCAAAGGTGAGGTCGAGCCCGGGCTCACGGAGAGCGGCACCTATGATCCTCCGGGCACATTCTCCAACGCCTGCCATGTGGCGATCGTGAAGGTCGATGTCGAAACGGGGCACGTCGAAATTGAAAAATTCCTGGTCGCCGAAGACGCCGGCCTGATCATCAACCCAATGATCGCCGATGGTCAGGTCGTTGGCGGGATCGCGCAGGGCATCGGCAACGCACTCCTGGAAGAGATCATCTACGACGACACCGGAAATATCCTGACCGGCACGTTGGCCGACTTCCTGCCGCCGACGGCGCGCGAGATTCCGGTGATCGAGTTGTATCATCTGCAAACCCTTACCGGCAGGACGCTCACCAAAGCAAAGGGGCTCGGAGAGGGCGGCGCGATCGGGGCTCCGGCGGCCGTCATAAATGCCGTCAATGACGCGCTGTCGCCGTTCAAGGTTTCCATCAACGAAATGCCGGCAACGCCGCAACGCATACGCGCGGCCTTGCGCAGCAGCGGGATGATGACATGAGCAAGACAGAAATCACGCTGAACATCAACGGGCGGGATCATTGCATTTGCGTTGAGGCGCGCCGCACCCTAGCGGACGCGATCAGGGAGGAGTGCGGCCAGACCGGCACCCACATCGGCTGTGAGCACGGTGTCTGCGGCGCCTGCACCGTGATCGTCGGCAACGAACCGGTGCGCTCGTGCCTGATGTTTGCGGTGCAGGCCGCAGGCAAGAACATACGCACGATCGAAGGCCTTGCCGATGGCGACGAGATGCATCCGATGCAGCGTGCGTTCATGGAACACCATGGTCTGCAGTGCGGATTTTGCACGCCGGGCTTTCTGATGCTGGCGGTCGGCGTGCTGGAGCGCGAACCGGATATCAGCGACGAAGACCTGGTTGATGTCCTGTCCTCGAATTTGTGCCGCTGCACGGGCTACCAGAACATCATCAAGGCGGTCCGGGCGGCCGCAAAGGACATGCGGGCCCTCTGAAGCGGCCGTTCAAGCGATCGTTGACTGTGTTCATGTTGTGAGCCTTGTTGTTGCATGACTGCGATCAGAACAAAAAACGTTGGTCGCTCGGTTCTTCGCAAGGAAGACAGACCGTTGCTGAGAGGTCGCGCCGTGTTCGCGGCTGATATCAATTTTTCAAACCAGTTGCACATGCGTGTCGTGCGTTCGCCGCTGGCGCATGGCAAGCTGCTTTCGGTTGATACCAGCGCAGCGCTGGCAATTCCGGGTGTGCGCGCGGCGTGGACGTTCGCCGATGTGGCCGAGATTCCGCCGATCGACTTCCGTATGACGAAGCTCACGGGACTTTCGGCCTATCGGCAGACCATTCTGGCAAAGGATCGGGTTCGCTACGTGGGCGATCCCATTGCCGTGGTATTTGCCGACGATCCCTATCTCGCGGAAGATGGCGCGGAAGCTGTCATTAGCGACATCGAGGAATTGCCGGTTGTCATGCACGCGGACGGAGCTCTGGGCGAGTTCTCACCTGGTTTGCCGACCGAGCCGGCCGTCATCCACAAGGAGTATGGCGACGTCGAAGCTGCGTTCCGCGACGCCTATGCGACGGTCGACCTGACTCTTTCTATCGGGCGGCATTCCGGCGTTCCGATCGAGACGAGGGGAGCGATCGGACGCTACGATCCGGTTCACGATATCCTTGAAATGCACGGCGCCGCCAAAGTGCCACACTGGAATCGCGACCAGATCGCTCTCATGCTCGGCCGGCCGTCAGCTTCCGTGCATCTTTTTGAGGGCCATGTCGGCGGCGGTTTCGGCATACGCGGCGAGCTTTATCCGGAGGATGTTCTGGTCTGTCTGGCCGCGATGCGCCTTGGCCGGCCGGTCAAATGGATCGAAGACAGGCGCGAGCATCTGATCGCAGCAAACCATTCCCGGCAGCAGACCCATCATATTCGAGCGGCCGTCGCGCGTGACGGTGTCATCCTCGCGATCGATGACGAATATTTCCACGACCAGGGCGGGTATATGCGCACCCACGGAGCAACCGTCCCTGATCTCACGGCTGCGATGCTGCCGGGCCCCTACCGCATTCCAGCCTATCGGGCGCGCGGACACATTCGGCTCACCAACAAGACCCCCGGCGGCACCTACCGCGCTCCCGGACGTTACGAAAGCACGTTCGTGCGTGAACGCCTGATCGAGGCGGTCGCAGCGAAAGTCGGCGTCGATTCGGTCGAGATTCGGCGGAGAAATTTGATCGGAAGGGATGAAATGCCCTTCGCGCGAAAGCTCGACACGCTAGGGACCGAAGTCATTCTTGATTCCGGCGACTATGCGGGCCTGCTGGACAAGGCGCTTGCGGCGGCGAACTGGGATGCGCTGCAGGAGCAAATCAGGAAGCGCCGACAGGCCGGCGAACTGGTGGGCGCCGGACTCGCCATGTTCGTCGAAAAAAGCGGTCTCGGCCCGTCCGACACGGTTCGCATCGCCATCGATGCCGAAGGCGGAGTCGAGGTCGTGACCGGAGCCGCGTCTGTCGGACAAGGCGTCGAGACGGTGGTGGCGCAGATATGTGCAGACACCCTCGGCGTCGAGTACGAGGACATCCGCGTGATTCATGGCCAGACCAACCGGATCGAACGCGGGATGGGCGCATTCGCGTCGCGGGTCACCGTCATGACCGGCGAAGCGACGCGGCTGGCTTCCACCAAGCTGCGCGAGAAGACGTTGGCGATGGCGGCGGAGCTGATGCAGACGTCTGTGGCGACCCTCGACATCATTGACGGCGTGATCGTTGACGCCGAGCGAAGGGATGGTCCTTGCATCAAGCTTTCGGACATCGCGACCGCGCTGGCTCCCGGCGGGCCATTTTCTGACGACCGAGAGCCGGGCCTCACAGCGGAGGGCGTATTTCATTCCGACCACATGACCTATCCGTATGGTGTTCATATCGCCGTGGTCGGCATTTCACCCGATACGGGGGCGATTAACGTGGAGCGTTACCTCGTCGCCTACGACGTCGGCAAGGCCGTCAACCCAACCCTGGTGGAAGGGCAGATCGTCGGCGGAGTCGCGCAGGGAATCGGCGGCGCGCTGTACGAGGACTTTCTTTATGACGATCGCGGCGAGCCCCTGTCCGTGACGTTTGCGGACTATCTGATGCCGACCGCACGAGAGATCCCTCATGTCGATACCCTGGTGACGGAAGATGCACCCAGTCCACTCAATCCGATGGGACTGAAAGGCGCGGGTGAAGGCGGGACTAACGCGGTGGGCGCCGCTATTGCAGCCGCCATCGACGATGCGCTGCGGCGGCCCGGTACGATTACGCGTCTTCCGGTGCTTCCGCAGCAGATCCGCGCGCTTCTGTCTCGCGACAGCAAAGCAAAAGACCCAGGACAGGAGGTGGCCTGATGTTTGCAGTCATTGGCCGTGCACGCCTCCTTCACGCTGGCTGAAAGGTTGGGAGTACAATGCCTGATCCGCTCGAAGACTATGTCGAGGCAGCCTCAAAGATGCTGAACCTGAAGCTGGAAGATGCCGCGGAAGTCCGCGCGGCCCTTGAGGCAGTGTTCAAGTTCGCTGCCCTGGTCGACGGCTTCCCGCTTCCCGACGAGGCGGTGGCCGCCGCCATGTTTGCGGCGTGATCCGATGAACATGGAGGGCGCCTGGCAATCTGCGTCCAAGATCGCTCAAGCGGTCTCCCGTGGAGAAACGTCTGCGCGAGGCGTGGTTGAATTGGCGCTGGATCGCATCGCCAGATATGACACGGATCTGAACGCCTTTACCGATGTCCTCGTCGCTCGCGCGCACAAGCAGGCACAGGCAATCGACGCCGCGATCGCCGCCGGCAGCAATGTCGGTCCGCTGGCGGGCGTTCCGTTTGCTGTAAAAAATCTGTTCGACGTAAAGGGCATCAGCACGCGTGCGGGCTCCAGCATCAACTGCGATCTCGAGCCGTCGCGGCGTGACGCGGCCATGATCGAGCGGCTCGAAGCAGCAGGCGGAATTCTGGTCGGGGCGCTCAATATGGGCGAATACGCCTGTGATTTTACTGGCGAGAATATTCACGAAGGGCCGTCACGGAATCCGCACGATACAACGCGCATCACCGGGGGATCATCGGGAGGGTCAGCCGCCGCCGTCGGAGGCGGTCTGGTGCCGCTTGCGCTAGGTTCCGACACCAATGGTTCGATCCGGGTGCCAGCCTCGTTTTGCGGCGTCTTTGGTCTGAAACCGACCTATGGCCGCCTCTCGCGCGCCCGGTCGTTCCCTTTCGTTGCAAGTCTGGATCATGTTGGGCCATTGGCGCGCAATGTCCGGGATCTGGCCTTGGCCTACGATGCTATGCAAGGAAGCGATGATGACGACCCTGCGTGCACGAGACGTCCGGCAGATCCGGTCAACGCAACGCTTGCCGAAGGCATTGACGGCTTAAGGATCGTGATTGCGGGCGGTTATTTTCGGGAAAACATTACTCGCGAAGCAGGCGAGGCGGTTGCGCGGGTGGCGAGCGCGTTGGGAACGTCTCTTGTCGTCGATATTCCCGAAACCGCGCGGGCGCGGGCCGCGGCCTACGTCATCACCTCCTGCGAAGGCGCATCGCTTCATCTCGATCGTCTGCGCCGACGTCCCAATGACTTCGATCCGGCCATTCGCAATCGGTTGCTTGCCGGCGCCATGATCCCGGCTGCAATGGTCGATCGGGCCCATAAATTCCGTCGCTGGTACCAGCGCGAATTTCGAGAGATCTTCGGAAATATCGATGTGCTGCTGGCGCCGGCAACGCCATTCGTCGCCCCGAAAATCGGACAGGCCACGGCCCTGGTCGACGGCTTTGAGGTGTCGAGGGCAAACATCGGGATTCTGACGCAGCCGATCTCATTCATTGGGCTGCCCGTGGTTGCAGTACCCGTGCCTCTCTCTCCGCTTCCGATCGGCGTGCAGATCATTGCAGCGCCGTGGCGGGAAGATATAGCGCTGCGGGTGGCTTACGAACTTGAGCAGAGAGGCACAGTCATTGCATCGCGACCCGAGCCGCTCGTTCGTAGACAAATGGAGCAATGATGAAAAAGGTAATTCGCTTGCAGCGCCGGTCCAACGTCACTAGCATTTCATCCGCCGAGCATTAAGGACGAAAGATGCCGCATATTGCCGGGCCAGACGGGACGCGTCTCTATTACGAAGAGGTCGGGACCGGGAGCCCGGTCGTGTTCATTCACGAATACGCCGGCGATTATCGGACCTGGGAGCCGCAACTGCGGTATTTCTCCCGCTCCCACCGATGCGTCACGCTGAGCCAGCGCGGTTACCCGCCATCCGATATTCCCGACGATCCGGCGAGCTACGGCCAGAACATCGCGCGAGACGACATCATAGCGGTGCTCGACGCACTTCGGATCGAAGCGGCCCATATCGTCGGCCATTCGATGGGGGCGTACACGGCACTGCATGTCGGAATGCACGTTCCGCGGCGCTGCCTGTCTGTGGTCGCCGCCGGATGCGGCTGGGGCTCGCTTCCCGATCCGAAACAGTCCGAAGCGATGAAAGCACTGGCGGCCGAGACCGGCAGGATGTTTGCCGAGGAAGGTATTGCGTCCGCCGCGGCGAAGTATGCCGACGCACCGATGCGTCAGGCACAGAAAAACAAGGATCCGCGGGGCTGGGCTGAATTCGCGAAGATGCTTTCCGAGCACTCGGCCCTGGGCCATGCCCACACCATGATGAGCCTTCAATTGAAGCGGCCGACGCTGTGGGAGATGGAGACTGAGCTCAGGCGGTTTACACCGCCGCTGCTGGTGATCGTCGGGGACGAGGACGAACCCTGTCTCGAAGGCAGCCTGTTTCTGAAACGCACGGTGCCAACCGCGGCCTTGATGGTAATCCCGCGGACCGGTCATACCGTCACCAGTGAGGAGCCTGCGATATTCAATGCTGCTCTGGCGGAGCTGTTCGCGGCGGCGGAAGCCGGCCGCTGGCTCGCTCACAAGAAGCCGATCTGAACAGATGGCCCGGCCCGATAATATCGCAATCGATGTGAAGGGCGCCGTTGCAAAGTGGCTGCCGGCGATCCTGGTGGCCGCAACGACCCGGCTGCTATGTCGCGCTTCACTGCGTGTTCATGTTTTCACGCAGTTTCTGAATATGCCGAACACTGAAATCTGACAGGAGGAGTCCACATGGATCTGCAACTCAAAGGGAAGACGGCGCTCGTAACCGGCGGCAGCGAAGGCATCGGGAAGGGCATCGCCATGACGCTGGCCAAGGAGGGTGTCGATGTTGCCATCTGCGCTCGCCGGGCGGAACCGTTGCAGAAGACCGCGGACGAGATCAAGTCTGCCACCGGCCGGAAGGTTGTCGCGATTGCTGCGGACCTGACCAAGGACGCCGATGCCAGGAATTTCGTGGAGCAGGCTCACAAATCTCTCGGTCGCATCGATTTGATGATCAACAATGCGGGCTCTGCACCCGGCGGCGTCATTGAAACGCTGACCGAAGACGATTGGGCTCAGGCGATGCAGCTCAAGTTCATGGGTTATGTGCGTTGCCTGCGCTATGCATTGCCGATCATGGTGAAGCAAGGCGGCGGGCGTGTCGTAAACCTGATCGGCAATGATGGCGTTAAGCCGTCCTATTGGGAAATTGCGCCGGGAGCTGCAAACGCCGCTGGCCAGAACCTCACGGTCTCACTGGCCGGGCAGTACGGCCGTCACAACATCAGCTTCTGTGCGGTCAATCCGGGTCCGGTCCGAACCGAACGCTGGTCCGGCCTCGTCAATGCCATGTCTCGCGACATGAAGATTTCATATGAGGCGGCCGACAAGCTCGCGCCCAGCTCGATTCCTCTCGGCCGGATAGCGGAGGTTGAGGAAGTCGCCAATTTGGTCGTCATGCTGGCGTCACCGCTGGTGCAGATGGCCAATGGGACGATGATTGAAATCGACGGTGGTCAGGACAAGGCGTTGATGGATCGGTCTCGTGATCGCTAAAGTTCGCTTCGGCGGATCCCTTTGAAGAGCGAACGGTTCCAGCTGCCGGGCAGGGGATCGTGCCGCGGCCAGCGCGGTCGAAGCGCACAAACGACTCTCGTATTGAAAGCCAATCTGCCATCATCAAATGGAGTTCGAACATGACGGCTCGTCATCTTGGTACCATCGCCATCGCTGCCACGCTGGCGCTTTCGATCGGCCATGCAGCTTCCGCGCAAGAAACCATCAAGATCGGAGAACTCAACAGCTACAAGTCCCAGACCGCATTCCTTGACCCCTACAAGAAGGGATGGGAGATGGCGATCGAGGAGATCAATGCGGGCGGTGGCGTTCTCGGCAAGAAGCTCGAGGTGGTTTCCCGTGACGACGGATCCAATCCGGGTGACGCCGTGCGCGTCGCCGATGAGCTCGTGACACGTGAAGGCGTCAATATCCTGGCCGGAACGTTCCTGTCGAACATCGGCCTTGCCGTAACGGAGTTCGCCGGCAAAAAGCACGTGTTCTTCCTCGCCGCGGAGCCGCTCACCGACAAGATAACCTGGCAGAACGGCAATAAGTACACGTTCCGCCTGCGCGCCACGACCTATATGCAGGTCGCGATGCTGATGCCGAGCGCGCTCGCGGCCAAGAAAAAGCGCTGGGCGCTGGTTTATCCGAATTTCGAATATGGTCAGGCCGCTGTCGCCGCCTTCAAGGAGCTGATGAAGGCCAAGCAACCCGACGTGGAATTTGTCACCGAGCAGGCGCCGCCGCTGGGCGGAGTGGATGCCGGCGCCGTGGTTCAGGCGATCGATGATGCCAAACCAGACGCGATCTTCAACGTGCTGTTCGGTGCCGACCTTGCCAAATTCGTGCGCGAAGGCAATACGCGCGGCGTATTCAAGGACCGCCCGGTCGTGAGCTTGCTCTCCGGCGAGCCCGAATATCTCGATCCGCTGAAGGACGAAACGCCGGTCGGCTGGATGGTCACCGGCTTCCCGTGGAACAAGATCAAGACGCCGGAATACATGAACTTCCTCAATGCCTACCAGAAAAAATACAATGATTATCCGCGGCTCGGCTCGATCGTCGGCTACGTCACGATGAAATCGATCGCAGCCGGCATTGCCAAGGCAGGCTCGACGGATACCGATAAGCTGATTGCCGCCTTCAAGGGTTTGAAAGTGGATGGCCCGTTCGGACCATTCATGTACCGCGCCAGCGACCACCAGGCCACGATGGGAGCCTTTGTCGGCAAGCTCGCGCTTGAAAACGGCAAGGGCACGATGACCGACTTCAAATATGTCGACGGCGCCTCCGTTCTTCCGAGCGACGAAGAGGTCAAGAAGTTACGGCCGGCAACGGAGTGATCTGGAGCATCGGGAATGTGCGTCGCTGATCCTCTTCCCGCCGTATTGTGCAGACGAGGAGGGTAGGAATCCGATGAGCTACAACGCATTCCTGTTTCAGGCGATCAACGGCCTTTCCGCCGCTTCCGGGCTATTCCTGGTCGCGGCGGGATTGTCGCTGATCTTCGGCGTGACGCGCATCATCAATATCGCGCACGGGTCCCTCTATATGCTTGGGACCTATATCGCCTACAGCTTTGCAACAAGGTTCGGCGGCGTCTTCGGCTTCTGGGGCGGCATCGTTGCAACGGCGATTCTCGTCGGGATGATCGGTGCGTTCATCGAGGTCACGCTGCTGCGGCGGATCTATCGGGCACCCGAACTGTTCCAGTTGCTTGCGACATTCGCTCTGGTGCTGGTGATCAACGACGCCACTCTTTGGCTATGGGGGCCGGAAGATCTGCTTGGACCTCGCGCACCCGGAATGCGTGGCGCGGTCGAGGTGCTCGGGCGGCAACTGCCGACCTACGACTTGTTTCTGATTTTCGTCGGGCCTGCCGTCTTGTGGCTGCTCCACCTTGCCCTTGTGAAGACCCGCTTTGGCCGTCTGATGCGGGCAGCAACCCAAGACCGGGAAATGGTCGGTGCCCTCGGTGTCAATCAGGCACTGCTGTTTACGGGCGTTTTTGCGCTCGGCGCGTTCCTCGCCGGTCTTGGCGGCGCACTTCAGGTCGCAAGGGAGCCGGCAAATCTGGCTACCGATCTGGTCGTGATCGGGAATGCGTTTGTGGTCGTCGTGGTCGGAGGAATGGGTTCGATTACCGGTGCCTATGTTGCGGCCGTTCTTATCGCGGAAGTGAAAGCGCTCTGCATCGGCCTGGGTTTGGTCCATTTCGGAGGGATCGCGGTCAATTTCTCCAAGTTCACGCTGGTCGCGGAATTTCTGGTGATGGCGGTGGTGCTGATCGTGCGGCCCTATGGCCTGCTTGGACGCGAACAAGGGACCGTGCGCAGCATCGCCGAACCCGAAGAACCGATCCGCCCGGCATCAGCAGCCATCAAGATCGCCAGCATTGCATTGCTGGCCGTGCTCGTCTGTCTACCACTGATCGCCAAACAGTCGCCTTACACACTGGTGTTGGGCATCGACGTGCTGGTCGCGGTGCTTTTCGCTACCAGCCTGCATTTCATCATGGGGCCGGGGGGAATGCATTCCTTCGGTCATGCAGCCTATTTCGGCCTCGGCGCTTACGGTGCTGCGTTATTGGTGAAATTGTTTGCCGCACCGACACTCTTTGCGCTCGCAGGAGCTCCCGTCGTTGCCCTGGCCGGCGCGCTTTTATTCGGCTGGTTCGCCGTTCGGCTATCCGGTGTCTACCTCGCCATGCTGACACTCGCTTTTGCGCAGATCGTGTGGGCCGCGGTATTTCAATGGGAAGGGCTGACAGGCGGCTCGAATGGCATCGTGGGCATTTGGCCGACGGCGCCATTCGATACCGATGTGGCGTACTATCTCCTGACCGTGACCGTCGTCGCCGGCGGCGTGCTGTTGCTGCGAAGATTTCTGTTTGCGCCGTTCGGCTACGCCATGCGCGCCGGGCGCGACTCGCCGTTGCGCGCCGAGGCAATCGGTCTCGACGTCAAGCGCGTGCACTGGCTGGCTTTCGCGATCGCCGGTGCGGTGTGCGGCGTCGCCGGAGGCATCTTTGCCTTGGCCAAGGGATCGATCTCGCCCGAGACGATCGGTGTAGGCCGTTCGATCGATGGCCTGGTGATGGTGTTGCTGGGCGGCATTCAGACGCTTACCGGCCCGATCGTCGGCGCTTCCTTTTTTGCCGTGCTGCAAGATACCATCATGCGGCAAACGGAATATTGGCGAGCCTTGTTCGGCGGTATCATCCTGGTGCTGGTGCTCGCCTTTCCCAGCGGTATCGTCGGCGGCCTTGCGAAGCTGGCTGCCCGCCGCAAGGTTTCATCATGAGCGACCTGTCGATCCGATCCCTATCCAAGGCGTTCGGCGGCGTGCGCGCCGTCAATGAGATCAGCTTCGACATCAAGCGTGGCGAGTTTCTCGCGATGATCGGTCCGAATGGCGCGGGCAAATCAACCTGCTTCAACATGATCAACGGTCAGCTCGCGGCGGATTCCGGCGAAATCTGGTTTGAGGGGAAGCGCCTGACCGGTCTTAAGCCGCGCGAAATCTGGCGGCTCGGCGTCGGTCGCACGTTCCAGGTCGCCGCAACCTTCGGGTCGATGACCGTCGTGGAAAATGTGCAAATGGCGCTGATTTCACATGCGGGCGAGAGCTACCGCCTCTGGCGCCCGGCGGCGTCGTTCCATCGCGAACGCGCACTTGAACTTCTCGATCAGGTCGGAATGCGGGCCCACGCGGACCGGCCGAGCCGCGAGCTTGCATATGGCGATGTCAAAAGGATCGAGCTTGCGATCGCGCTGGCAAACGACCCCCGGCTTTTGCTGATGGATGAGCCGACGGCCGGCATGGCTCCGGGCGAGCGCAACGATCTGATCGCTCTGGTGAAGCGCCTGGTGATCGAGCGCGGAATCTCGGTTCTTTTTACCGAACATTCGATGGACGTCGTTTTTGCCTTCGCCGACCGCATCATCGTGCTGGCCCGGGGCAGGTTGATTGCCGACGGCGACGCCAACTCGGTCCGTGCCGATCCGAAAGTGCGAGAGGTTTATTTCGGCACCGGAAAGACCTTTGCCAATGCCGGGGCAGAGGCATGAGCGAAGCGATGCTGTCCGTCGCCAACCTCAACGCTTCCTACGGGGCTGCGCGCATCCTTTACGACCTCAGCCTTGAAGTAGGCCGGGGCGAAGTCGTGTCGCTGATGGGACGCAATGGCGCAGGCAAGACAACGACCATGAAGGCGATCATGGGCTTGATCGCGCGTGCCGGCACCGTTCACTTTGATGGCAGCGATATCTCTCGCCTCAAACCCTTTGAAATCGCCCGGCTGGGATTAGGCTTCACGCCTGAAGACCGGCGCATTTTTTCCGATCTCACGGTTCTGGAGAATCTTGATATCGGACGCCAACCGCTCCGAACCTTTCGGGATGGTACGGCTGCTCCCCACTGGAACGAGACGAAATTGCTCTCTCTTTTCCCCAACCTTGGTGAAATGCCGGATCGTCCCGGGGGACAGATGAGCGGCGGCGAGCAACAGATGCTGACCATAGCGCGCACGCTGATGGGCAATCCGCTTCTGATCTTGTTGGACGAGCCTTCTGAAGGAGTGGCGCCGCTCATTGTCGAGCAGATCGCCGACACGATCATCGAGCTGAAGAAGGAGGGAGTTTCGGTGCTTCTCTCCGAGCAGAACGTTCACTTTGCGCAGCTCGTGTCCGACAGGGCGTATGTGCTGGAAAAAGGTCAGATACAATGGAGCGGTACTATGGCTGAGCTGGCGAACAATGCTGGCGTCCAGCGTTCTTATCTGACTATGTAAAGGCTCGATTCGTGGCATCGGCTTGCCGGGAAGATCGGGCTAGATTTTCTTCATCATGGAATTTCAGGGATGTTGAACCGGAAAACCAAGTCAACGGTTGTTTCAGGACGCTCGGCTTCGCACCCGTCGTCTGATTATATCGTCGACAGGCAAGTCGGATTTCTGATGCGTGTGGCCATGCAGCGGCACACCGCGATTTTCATGTTGAGCATGATTGAGGATCTGACCCAGGCCCAGTTCGCCGTTATGGCGAAGTTGCACGAGGTGGGCCCGTGTTCGCAAAATCATCTGGGAAGGCTGGTGTATCTCGACGTTGCCACGGTAAAGGGAGTGGTCGACCGTCTTATACTGCGCGGCTTCGTCAGCACCAGCCGCGATCCTGCCGACAGCCGCCGGCGTGCCATTTCGCTCACGAAAAAAGGTGCTCGAGTCGTGGAGTCGGCAATTCCTGCGGCGTCTGAGATTACCGCCGACACGCTAAAGCCGCTGTCCGAACGCGAGCAGCGGACACTGGCGCGGCTGCTGAAGAAGCTCGCCTGATTCAACATATTCCATCCGACACTACCTCATCAGTCTGAGGTCGGCCTCATTGGCTTGCAAGGTGTTCTGGATTGCCGATCGGAGCATTGGATATTCAGATTGTTTCCACAGCGGCATCCGGATGTCCGCGAGCAAAGCGCAGGCGCGTCCAAACACCAGGATCCGGTCGCCGACGGCCATGGCTTCCTCCAATTGATGAGTAATCAATATGGCGGTGCTGCTGAGTTCGCGGGCCAATTCGACGAATGTCCTTCGCAGCTCGACGGCCGTGACCTCGTCAAGATGCCCAAAGGATTCGTCGGCCAGCAATATCTCGGGTTGCAGGGCGAATGCACGCGCGATCGCGACGCGCTGGCGCATTCCACCCGACAATTCCCGCGGATAGGCGTCGGCGAACTTCTCCAAACCAAGGCGTTTCAGCCAGGTCAATGCCCGCTCGCGCTGTACCTCTTCCGGCGTGCCGATCAATTCGAGGGGCAGACGCACGTTGTCGAGGCTCGACCGCCATGGGAAAAGTCGGTCCTGCTGAAAGATCGTAGCGATGCGGCCGCGGAAGCTTGCGAAGTCGCCATACGGAGTTTTTCCGGCAATAGTGATGCTGCCTTCGGTCGGATGCTCCAGGCCGATCAGAAGATCGAATAATGTCGACTTGCCGCACCCGGTCGGACCGACAATGGCGACCAACTCGGAAGCCTTGATGCTGAGGGTCAACCGGTTGATGGCGACGACAGATTGCCCCGTCGTGGTCTGGCGGAATTCCTTGCGCAGTTGTGAAATTTCGATGTCCGAGGCCGCCGCGCTCATGCTCGCCACCTGAGGACGCGGGTCTCGAAGCGCACCAGCAGCGTCTCGATTACGAACAAGAGCACGACCAAAACCAGCGTCCAGGCAAACACGTCCGAGACCGAAAAGAGCTCCTGGGCGACCGACAGTTGATGGCCGATTCCGGTGACGGCTCCGACCAGCTCGGCGATGGTAACAACCCGGATCGCGAGGCTGAGCGCAATCTTCCAGCTGGTGATGATACCCGGCATGATCGCCGGCAGCAGCAGCTTGTGCAGGAACTGAAGCGGCGTCGGTCGGAACGAGCGCATCATTTGCTTAAGCTCGTGCGAAACGTCTCGCATGTTGTCGAGCGCATCGACGGCAAAGACCGGCGCGCAAACCATGACCAGGACAAATGCGATACGAAACTCGACGCCCCTGAACCAGAGGATCGCGAACAGAATCCATGAAACGACCGGGACCGCCATCAACACCCGTATCATCGGGCGCAGGTACTTTTCGAAACTTTTCGAAGAGTACATGCAAATGGCGACGGCCATGCCGGCTGCAAAGGAAATGATGAGGGAGGCGAGCACGCGAGCCAGGGTTACCGCGACGTCGATCGGCGTGATCGTTGTGAGGCTTTTGGCGATGCGCCCGAGGCCGGGAATTGCGAAAGCAGGGATGCCAAGCGTGGGGGCAAGATAGGACAGCCCCTCCCAGATCACGGCGAAGATCGCGATCGAGACGATCGCCTCGCGGGGAAAATTTGCGAATGCCCGCGGTCCGCGCGCTAACGATGTCGAGGGAGCGGCGTGATCGTCAGGGGGCATAGATGATGGAGGCGTCTGGCATTTTCGGATGGAAACCGGCTGAGACGGCGCGCTCGAACATATCCCAGATACTCTTGCGGTCACTGAGCCACGCGGGTTTGGCGTCGAAATCCCAGCGCCCGCTCTTGACCGCTTCCTTGAGAATGCCGGGCGGAAGCTTCACCGTCTCGGCCGCGATGCTGTCGGCGGCATCCGGGTCATTGCGCAGAAACTGACTAACATCTCCAAGGGCGGCTATGAACTTTGTCGGCAAATCAGGGGCCTTCTTGATGAAATCCTCGCGCATCGCGTAGACCAGTTCCCAACCCGTGTCGCCTGTAAGCTCCTTCCAGGCTTCCCCTCCGTTGAAAATGATCTTGAGGGCTGGGTCGTCCTTCATCATCATCGTTATGATCGGTTCGATGACCATTGCGGCATCGACCCGGCCGGCGGCAAGCTGTGCCCGCGCCACCGCGAAATTGGCGTTTACGAGCGTGACGTCCTTGGCTAGGTCGATCTTTTTTGCACTGGCGTAGATCGAGAGGATCTGAAACTGGCCGGAACCCATGTCTACGGCAAGTTGCTTGCCGCGAAGATCGGCGATCGTCCGGATGTTGGGATCGCGGGTCAGCAAAGCCATGTCGGCAAGCGTTGCTCCGGTCGAGATGATCTGCAGCGGCACCCCTTCCAGCCATAACTTCTGAAAATAAGTCGGGCCGCCGATCAACGTGTCGACCTCGCCGGTAGCCAAACCGGCATAATACGCAGAGATCGACGGATAGACGTGAGCGTCCGCCTCAAACCCGTTATGGGTATCGAAGTTCCGGGCCTTCATAATGTTCACGATAATGGATGCAAACACCGGGAGCGTGAGACTTCCGACCCGGATTTTGGTGGTGTCGGCGGCAAAGACCCGGGTTTCCCTCATGGCCAGGAGAGTCGGCGCAACACCCAAAGTAAAAACCCGTCGAGAAAGTTTCTTCATGACACTCCTGCTTGGAAAGTCCGGGAAAACGCACTTCCGGTGCTGTTGAGTGAAGTGCGGCAAATCAACAATCGCCCCACAGTCCCCATGCCATCTCTGCGCCAGCCTACCAGCCCCTCATATGCATGCAAATGAAATCCGGTTGGCCCTCGAATGTGCGACAAGCTGCAAGAGTCTTCATCGCAGAAACCGTTTGAAGTGCCTCGATGCTGGGCAGCATGAACAGCATCGATGCACGGCGACTGTTTTGTTAAGGCATGGCCAAGCTGTCTCACCGGCTGACGGCACTGCTGGATGTGAGAGACGACGATAACATTGATGCAAATGGGGATGATGGCGAAGCCGATCGATTTGCCGAACGGCCGATCCGGGAAGACGCAGACAGCGGCGTTAGCCCATTTCAACGATATGCTTGGCCGCGCTACGACGCCGCCATCCCGGCGAAGATCGGATCAGGTGTCGAGCACTTTTCCCGGCGACGAAAATGTCGGGGAGATGTATTCGACGCGCGGCTTCTGGGTCCACAGTCCCGACGGGACTGACACCGACTTGCGGCTGACCCGATCCGCCGGCGAAGCCGCAGACCTGCCCGGGACGGCCGAACGGAGTCTGGCCGCCGAACTTTCCAGCTTCTCGATCTAGCCGTCGCTGAACACCTGCAGCGGAGTCCTCGGCTCCCTGGGCCACGCCGTTGAGCCCGGAACGAACTCTCCGTCCCGGATGGCCAGCATCAGCGAATGTCGGTATCGGCGGCTGCGGTTGGCAAGTCATTTCGCGAAATAGCGAATGAGGTCTTCCGTCGCGAGGGATCTGCCCGTCCGTGCGGGCGCAAGTACACGCAGAAAAACTTGTTATAAATGTTGTAATTTTTATAACAGAAATTATAACAAGCACAAAGCCCGGAAGTTCGTTGCGACGGACAATGCGGAGCTGGTCGAGATAAACTGGAGCCGCTGATGCTTGAGGGGGCAGTTGCTTTTGTCACCGGCGCTGGCTCCGGCATCGGCCGCGGCGTCGCGCTTTGTCTGGCCAGCCACGGCGCGGCGGTGATCGTCTCCGATGTAAGTGCGGAAATCAGCGACGCCGCGGCGGCGGACATAAAAGCGGCTGGCGGCCGCGGTTTCGCCGTCGCCCATGACGTGACCCAGTGGGAAAAGGCCGCGGCCGCGCTGGCGCACGGCGCGCGGCTTGCCGGCGGCCCGATTGACATTCTAGTGAACTGCGCAGGTCTGTATTTCTCGGCGCCGTTCCACGAACTCCTGCCGGAGGCGCATGAGAGGCTCTATGCCGTCAATGTCTCCGGCGTATTTGCGATGTGCCAGGCGGCAATTCCAGACATGAAGGTGCGCCGGCACGGCAAGATCGTCAACATCGCTTCTGTCAGCGGGAAGGATCCATTCGCGCGCAGCGCCAGCTATGGCTCGTCGAAATCGGCCGTGATCGGCATGACCAAGTCGCTCGCCAAGGAGCTCGGGCCGTACAACATCAACGTCAACTCGGTCTGTCCCGGCCTCGTCTATACCAAGATGCAGGAGGATCAGTGCCGCCGGATTGCTGACGAGACTGGACGGCAGCCGGAGGATGTTTGGCGTCAGCGCCTTGCGGCTGTCCCTCTCGGGCGCGGGCAGGAGCCGTCCGACATCGGCGAGGCGGTCGCGTTCCTCGCCAGCGACCGCGCGCGCAACATCACCGGCCAGTCACTTAACGTCTGCGGCGGTCAGCAGATGATGGACTGACAACATCCTCCGGTTGATGACCGGACGATTACTTGTCAAAGAACAACCGACGCTCTAGCGTTTTACAATGCGGCTGAGGGAGCGAATTCGATGAGTGCGCGGCGCGTCAGGATGAGCGATGTTCTCTATGGCGACATCGTGAAGCAGATCAATTCGGGAGGGTTCGCGGTGGACCAGCGGCTACCGTCCGAGAAGGAATTCTGCGAACGATTCAGCGTGTCCCGCCCGATCGTGCGCGAGGCGCTGGAGCGACTGCGCACCGAAGGGCTGATCCGTTCGCGGCAGGGAGCCGGCAGTTTCGTCGCCAGCGGCGCGATCAGTATGGCGGCGGCAGAAATGCCGTTGCAGGCGTCATCCGATGTGATGCCGGCGCATATCAACAGCATCGCCGCGATTCAGAAGTTCTACGCCTACCGCATCTCCTTCGAGGGAGAACTCGCATACGCCGCCGCGCGGAACCGCCAGCCCGCAGACATCCAGCGAATCGGCAGCCTGCTGCAGAACATCAAGTCGAGCGTGGCGAGCAATACGCAGGGTATCGATGAAGATCTCGAATACCATGAAGCCATCGCCCAGGCGACGCACAACGAATTCTTTATCGCCGCGTGGAACGCGTCGCGCGGGCAGATCCGCTTTCTGATCGAACTCGCCCGCAGCCTTTCGGCTCTGGGGTCGCCGAACCATTCCGCCGCCGTGCGCTCGAGCCATGAGCCGATCTTCGAATGCATCCGCGACGGCGACGCCGACGGCGCACGGACCCGGATGCGCGAGCACATCACCCGCTCGCAGGAGCGGGTGTTCCTCGGCAAATGGACCTGACGCCAGGGATCAAGAGCGTTTTCGAGCGAAGTGGATACGGTTCGCGTGAAGGAAACGCGTCAAAGAAGAATCCAGAGCTTTCGGTTCAATCTGAACCGAAGCTCCCGGCGGGTCGCGGTCAGTCCTTGCTGCCGGTGGTGGCAAAGGACGCGATGAAGTAGCGCTGGAACACCAGCAGCACGGCCATCGGCAACAGTGCCGTCAACACGGCGCCGCCGAACATCTGGCCGTAGTCGACGTCATATTGTCCGGCAAAGCTTGCGATGGCGACCGAGGCGACGTGATAGTCCGGGTCCGGCGCGATCAGCAGCGGCCACAGATAGGCCTGCCACTGGAACACGAACAGGATCAGCCCGGCGCCGATCAGCGCGGGCTTCGACAGCGGCAGGTAGATCCTGGTGAAGATGCCGAACCAGCCGAGGCCGTCCACCATCGCGGCCTCCGCGAGCTCGCGCGGGATGCCGAGGAAGAACTGGCGCAGCAGGAATACGGCGAGGCCGCTGCCTATGCCGGGCAGGATCAGCCCGGCATAGGAGTTCTGCAGATCGAGGTCGCGGAACACCTGGGCCAACGGCACCGCGATCGAATCGAACGGGATCAGAAAGCTGACGACCATCGCCGCGAAAACCGCGCCACGGCCGCGATACTGCAGCGCGGCGAGTGCAAAGGCCGCCATCGAGCAGATGACGAGGCCGAGGGCGACGGTGATGGCGGTAACCAGCGCCGAATTGAACATCGCCCGTGCGAACGGGCCGGTCCAAAGCGCTATGAGGTTGTCGAACGTCACCTGCGTCGGCACGAAGGTGTGAATACTGAGCGGCGATAGATAGCGAAAAATCTCCGCACTCGGCCGCAACGCGCTGATGCCGGCCCAAATCAGCGGCAGCATGGCCGCGGTGGCGGCCCCGACCGCGATGGCGAGCAGCAGGATGGTGTGTCTCTGTCTCATTGCAGTTTCGCGCTCGTCATCATGCGGAACTGGATGGCAACGACAATGATCACGATGCCGACGAGGATACCGGTCTCGGCCGCTGCGCCGCGTACGTCGCCCGACAGAAAGCCGCGGGTGTAGATATCGTTCATGATGAGGTTGGTCGAACCTTGCGGGCCACCCTTGGTGAGGATTTGCACCGGTGCGAACACCAGGAAATTCGCCACGGTGTCGGCAACCAGCACGAAGGTGAGCGGGCGGCGCAGCTGCGGCAGGGTGATGTAGCGGAACTGCTGCCACGCCGTCGCACCGTCGATCAACGCCGCCTCATACAGCGCGATCGGGATTTCCTTGAGGCCGGCGAGCAGGAAGGTCATCCAGTAGCCGACGCCGATCCAGCTGACGATCAGGATGATGGTGTAGAGCGCCTGGTCCGGCGTGGTGAGGAAGCCTTGCGCCGGCAGGCCAAGGGTCGCGAGCAGCGCGTTGGCCGGGCCGTCGGGTCGGAACACGACGCCCATGATGATCGCGGATACGCTCTGTGGGACCGCGACGGGCAGCAGGATCAGCGTGCGCCACAGCGCGCCGGCCGGCAGCGCGCGATGCAGCACGAGCGCCAGGCCGAGCGCGCAGGCGATCTGAAATGGATTGACGATCAGCGAAAATAGCAACGTTGCGGCAAGCGCGTCGTGGAATGACGGATCGGAAAACAGGAACGTATAATTGTCGAGGCCGAGCTTTCCCGCATGTCCGACATGGATCGATTGCCATAGCGCAAGGCCGGTCGGCCAGACGCGCAGGACCAATACCGCGATCACGGCGGGCGCAAGGAAGATCGCCGCGACCATGCCCTCGCTGAGGGTTGGGCGCGGCGCGGGGACGGGGCCGGTCTTGCTGGCGGCCTCCGTGTTGCCGATGGGGGAGAGAGCGGTCATCATTCCAGTCGGGAGAATGCGGCTTTCAGCGCAGCTTCGGTGCGTTCGAGCGAGGACTTCGCCTCCGCGCCGTTGCGGATGTCGCTGTACATCCGGTTCATGATTTCCTCGAACACGACATAGCCGATGGTGCGCGGCCGGCTGACCGCAGTGTTGGCCAGTTCATAACTGATGATCTTGGCGAAGGGGGCGGTATTTTCCTCACCGGCATCGGACTCGCGCTTGAGGTAGGCGGCGAAGGCGGCCTTGTTCGCGGGCGGCTGCGGCGCGATCGTGCTGGCGAGCAGCGAACCTTCGCTGTCAAGCGTCAGGAATCTGGCGAACTTCACCGCTGCATCTTTCTGCGCGCTTTTCGGATTGACGCCGATGGTCCAGGAGCCGGTCGGGGTGACCGGCTTGCCGCCGGCAAAGTAGGGCATCGGGGCGATGCCGAAATTCAGTTCCTTGGCGAGGCGCAATACGCGCGCATGCCAGACGCCCGCCACCATGTAGGCGACCTGTCCCGTAGAGAACAGCGCCGGCATCTGCTCATAGGCGACACCACGCGGCGCAAGGCCACTGGCGTAGAGATCGCGATACCATTCCGTCGTCTTGATCCAGCCTTCGGTGGTGAGGGCCGGGGTCAGCAGGCCCTCGCCAGTGAGGCCGGGCCCGAAGCCGCGCGATTCGTAAAGCGGCTGCAGCTCGTAGTAGCGGTCGTTCTGGTCGAAGGCGAAACCCCATTTGGCGCCGGCCTTCTGCGCTGTGCGGGCATGGGTCAGCAGGTCTTCCCAGCTAAGGCGCCTGGCGGGATCGGCATCGGGCGCCGCAAGGCCCGCCTTCTTCAGGAGATCCTTGTTGTAGAAAAGGAACTGCGACGTGGTCCAGAACGGGAAGCTCCAGAGCTTGTCCCTGAAGGAGGTGCCGGCGATGGCCGCAGGCGCCGCGGCGGCTTCGATCTCGGCGCGCATCGGCGTCAGGTCGGCGAGAAACCCCTTGTTGGCATAGGCCGGCACGCGCGGCTCGTCGACGGTGTAGACATCGACGCTGGTATCGCCGGCGCCGAGGCGTGCCTGGATCTGCGCGTTGAGCTGGTCGAACGGAACGTTCTGGGCCTGGACCTTGATGCCGGGATTGGCCTTCTCGAACGCAGCGATCACGGCGTCAAAGGCGCCAGCCTTCTGCGAGGAAAGGAAACCGATACGTGCGTCCTGCGCCAGGGCCGGTCGCGAGATCAGCGGAGCGGCGAGGACGCCGGCACCAAGCGCCACGGCCTGGCGGCGGGTAATGTTGACCATGAAAGTCCCTCCTCTGGTTTCCGGTGGCCGGGCGGCTGGCATCCCGCCGGTCTCGGTTACTATTGTTTACATGTTTACATCATTGGCCCGGCAGAGGCAAACTTGTTAACCCTTGACCGCGCCGGCGGCCATCCCGGCGACGAAATAGCGGCTGCAGAAGGCGAACATGATGAACAGCGGAATCACGATCAGCGTCGCGCCGGCCATCACCTCGCCCCATCGCATATCGATGCCGGCGAGCAGCGAGGCGAGGCCGACCGGCAGCGTCTTGTTGCTATCGCTCGAAAGCAGCACGAGGCCGAACGTGTAATCGGTCCAGGACAGCAGGAAGGAGAAGATCGCCACCGTCGCAAGCCCCGGCAGCGACAGCGGCAAAATCACGCGCACGAACGCGCCGAGCCGCGAGCAGCCGTCGACCATCGCCGCTTCCTCCAGTTCGAACGGCATCGCCTTCAGGAAGCCCCACAGGAACCAGACCGCGAGCGGCAGTGTCATGGTGAAATGCGCCACGACGAGCGATGGCAGCGTATCGATGAGGTTGAGCGCGGCGAAGATGGAGGTCAGCGGAATCGCCAGCAGCAGCGGCGGGAACATGTAGGCATAGAGCATCGTGCCGATGATCGCCTTCTTGCCGCGAATCTTGAAGCGCGACACCGCATAGGCCATCGTGATCGATATCGCCAGCGTGACGACGACCGTCGCGGATGCGACGATGATGCTGTTCCAGAACTGCAGCAGGAAATCGGTGCGGCGGATCAGCGTGCGGTAATATTCGAGCGTGAACGATGTCGGCAGCAGCGAATGCGAGGTGTAGAACACCGCCGGTTCGCGGAAGCTGCAGATGATCATGTAGTAGATCGGGAAGGCCGAATAGACCGCCAGCAGCAGCGCCAGCGCGTATTGTCCGGTCCTGGCGAGCAGCGTTCGTACGGTCGAATGCATGGGAAATCTCACGTCTCGATCGGGAAGCGGCGGAAGAAGACAACGAGTGCCACCGTGAGCAGCAGCAGCGATAGCGTGGCCACCGCCGCGCCGCCGCCGATGTCATAGAGGCGAAAGGCCATGTGGTAGGAAAGCACCGGCAGGTGTTCGGTGCCGCCGAGCGGCCCGCCTTGCGTCATCAGCCAGATCACGTCGAACTTGTTGAACATCCAGATCCCGCGCAGCAGCACGACGACGACGAGCACGTCGCGGATGCCCGGAAGCGTCACGTGGCGGAAGCTCTGCAAGGGGCCGGCGCCGTCGACGCGCGCGGCGGAGTAAAGCTCCTCGGGAATGGTCTGCAGCGCGGCAAGGACGCAGATGGTCACGAACGGCGTCCACATCCACACGCTGACGCCGACGACGGTGGCGAAGGCGGCGAGGGTCGAATCCGACCAGACGAAATTGTGGATGCCGAGCGCCTTCAGCCAGTGCGTGAAGATGCCGACATTGCCGTCCAGCATCCACTGGAAGGTGATCGCGACCACCACGGTCGGCAGGATATAGGGCAGGATCGCAATCGCCCGGAACAGCGCCTGGCCCCTGATCGGCGTGTGCAGGATCAGCGCCGAGCCGATCCCGAGCACGACCTGCAGCGCGACGGTGAACACGGCGTAGCAGGTGCCGGTCCACAGATCGCGCCAGAATTCCGGCATCGCCAGGATGCGCTGGTAGTTCGCAAGTCCCGTCCATTTGCCGGCCGCGACGAACGAATTCACCGACTGGAAGCTGAGAATAATCGCCTGGATCGCCGGCACGATGATCAGGATCGTGGTGACGGCGAGGCCGAACAGCAGGAATATCCGAACGGTGGCATCTGGCTTCAAGAGAAGGCTTCCCGGCTATATTTTCGGATATCCGCTGTTCGGTCCGCCGCGATCAGGCCGCTGTGGCGCGCCGCATCTTCTCGGCGGCGATGCCCACCGCTTCGGCCGAGGGCATCTTCTTCAGCGTGGCGTTCTGCAGCATCTCGTTGAACGCCAGCGACTCGAACACCTTGGCCGCCTTGAGATTGGCGCTCGGGCCCTGGGTATCGATCGAAGCGATGGTCACGTCCGGGCGGGTGATGAAACCGCGCATCTCGGCGACGAGGTCCGCGTGTTTCTGCAGCATCGGATGGCTGCGCCAGCGCGGGTCGTCATAGATGTCGAGGCGGCAGGGCTGCTGATGCACCGGCGCGGCATGGAGCCAGTCGATATATTTTTCCTTCGCAAACCAGGTCATGAACTTCATGCTCTCTTCGGCGCGCGGCGTGTTCATCACCACGAAGCCGTCATAGCCATGGGTGACCGCCTTTTGCTTGCCGGTGCTGTCCATGTAGGGGAAGGCGCCGACCTTTGCGGCGATGTCCGGCGCCTTGTCCTCCAGCACCTCGATGAGGCGGCCGGAATAGGTGGCGTGCGCGACCTGCGAGCTCGAGAACAGGCCGAGTGACTGCGCCCAGCTGGCCTGTGCCATGCCGGCGGGCATGGTTGGGTACAGCGAGGTAAAATAGTCGAGGGCGGCGATCGCCTTCTGGCCGTTGTCGCCCTTGTCGAACACGATATCGAGCTTGTCGTCGAGGAACTGGACGCCTTCGGCGAAGTGGAAGCCGGTGGACATCCACTGCGTCGCGCCGGTGTTGCCGGTCGGATGGAAGCAGCCCGCCATCTCGCTGGTCTTCAGCTTCTCGGCGTTATCGCGGTACGCGGCCCAGTCGTTCGGTACCTTCAGTCCCTTCGCCTGGTACAGATCCTTCCGGTAGTAGATCATGCAGAAATTGTAATCGTAGGGTAGCCAGTATTTGTTGCCGTTGTAGGGAAACAGGATCTTCGGTCCCCACTGATATTGGTCGACCAGCTCGTTCATCGGCACCAGCAGGTTCTGGTCCGCGAGCAGGATGACGTCGCCGATGAAGCCGAGCGCAGCCATGTCGTAGGGCGAGCCCGAGCGCATCCCGCTCGACAGCTTCGGATATTCGTCGGCGGGCGCCACATTGTCGAACAGGACGGTGACGCCGGTCTGCGTTTTGTAGTCGGCGACGATCTTCTTCAGCGTCTCGATGCTGGCGATCGCGGTCTCGGTGTTCATCAGGCGCAGCGTGACGGCGCCCTGCGCCCTGATTGCGGGCGCATAGAGCGCGCCGGCAGCGCCGGCCGATGCGGCAAGGAAGGTGCGTCGCGACAGTTTCGGCGGGCGGTTTGAAAATCTCGTCATGGTATCCTCCTTCATGTTTTCTTGTCTTGTCGTTGCGCGGCGCGAAGTTTCGGCCGGTCAGGCTGCGCGGATCGCGCGGCCGGAACCGGCATCGAACAGATGCGCGACCTCGGGCGTCGGCACGATGCGGATGGTGTCGCCGGGCGCCGCGCTGATCCGCTCGCGGAATACGCAGACCACGGGCGTCGTGCCGAGATTGGCCATCACATGGGTTTCCGAACCGGTCGGCTCGACCACCGTGACCTCGGCCGGCAGGCCCTTGTCCGACAGCATGAAATGCTCGGGGCGCGCGCCGTAGATCGCGGGGCGGCCGTCGGCATTGGCGGGGATGCCGCTCAGCGGCAGGCGGATGCCATCGGCGGCCTCGAACATGCCGCCGCGCACCGTGCCCTCGATCTGGTTCATCGCGGGCGAGCCGATGAAGCCCGCGACGAACAGGTTGGCCGGCCGGTCGTAAAGCTCGAGCGGCGTGCCGATCTGTTCGACGATGCCGTCGCGCATCACCACGATCTTGTCTGCCATCGTCATCGCCTCGATCTGGTCGTGCGTGACGTAGACGGTCGTGGTCTTGAGCTTCTGGTGCAGCGCCTTGATCTCGGCGCGCATCGCGACGCGCAGCTTGGCGTCGAGGTTGGACAACGGCTCGTCGAACAGGAATACCTGCGGCGCGCGCACGATGGCCCGGCCCATCGCGACGCGCTGGCGCTGGCCGCCGGAGAGCTGGCGCGGATAGCGATCGAGCAACTGCCGCAGGCCGAGCACGTCCGCCGCGCGATCCACGCGCGGGCCGATCTCGCTCTGCGGCATCTTCTTGAGCTTCAACGAGAAGCCCATATTGTCCGCCACCTTCATGTGCGGATAGAGCGCGTAGTTCTGGAACACCATCGCGATGTCGCGGTCCTTCGGCGCCAGATCGTTGACGACCTTGCTGCCGATCCTGATTTCGCCGTCGCTGATGTTCTCGAGGCCGGCCAGCATCCGCAAAAGCGTGGATTTCCCGCAGCCGGAGGGACCGACCAGCACGACGAACTGGCCGTCGGCGATGTCGATATCGATGCCCTTGACCACCTCGAAACTGCCGAAGCGCTTTCTCAAGCCCTTGATGGTGACTGGTGCCATGCGTTCCCCCTGCGTGTGATTGGCGCATCGGCTCCGGCGCCGGGTGTTCTGGTCGCCGAAGACGGGATGCATTGGCCGCTTCGGCAGACAACTGCGGCTAACTTGATAGTCTAGATGTAATAAAATCTTGGACAAGTGTGAGCAGCATGTCAATAAGTTAAATCGCAATCGGGGCCGACCATGCGAAAATGCCGCAATATGCGGCCGGAAATGCCGGCCTGCGCGCCGAAACCAAAATTACAAGTTAGTTGACATCTTCGCCGATGTGCCGTAGGTCGACCTGGATGCCTCGCGGAAAGGGATCCCGAGATTTCCCGCAGCATGCGCGAGGCGTCGGCGCCGCCGACTGGATGGCCGCGATACGGATCGCGCCGTCAGGCAGGCGTCCGGAAACGCTTCGGAGATGTTGTGACATGCGGCTCGGCTGTATCTTCCTCGCCCCCCAATCGCTGGCGGAGCTCGACGCGATGGCCGAGACGCTCGACGTCTACGGCCTGTCCGCGATCATTGCGCCGAAGACGTTCGGCGATTTCACCGAGGATGAGGCTTACGCCTATGGCGAGCGCGCCCGTGCACTTGGCCTTGTCGTCGGCGAGACCGGCCTGTGGGAAAATTTCCTCACCGACGACAAGGAGCTGCGCGCCAACCGGATCGAGCGGTTCCGGCGCTTGCTGCGCAACGCCGACATCGCCGGGATCCGCTCCGCCAACACGCTGGTCGGCACCAAGCACGCTTCCGACCGGCCGCTGTTTCCGCACGCCTACAATTTTACCAAGGAATGCCGTGCCGAGTTTCGCGAGATCGTGTTGCGCATCCTCGACGGCCTCGAACTCAAGAACACCAAATACGGCATCGAGCCCTGGTACACGACGTTTTTCTACCAACCGGAAGACATCATGGAGTTCATCGTCTCGGTCGGGCATCCGCGCTTCGGTTTGCACATGGATCAGGGCAACATGATCTCCCACGCTTCGTTCTACAACACGACGGCGATGATCGAGAAAACCTTCGCGCTGCTGAAGGACGATGTGGTGTCGGTCCACATCAAGGACATCCAGTGGGAAGGCGCGCATTTCGGCCTGCGCTGGAACGAGGTGCCGCTCGGCGAGGGCACGATGGATATCGCGACCTATCTGCGCCATATCACGACGCTCGACTCCGACATGACCTGCTATCTCGAGCACTTCTACGAAGAGCGCGACTACGCGCTGAACTTCGCCCGGCTGCACCACATCGCGCGCGGCGAGGGCCTGTCTTTCCTGCCGCGCCAGCCCTTGAAGAGCGAACGGATCGTCACGGGAAAATTCCCGAAAGGATGAGCACGGCAAGGCGGCTTGCGCATCCGGCAACATTTGCGAGCGGCGGCCATCGTGGAGCCGTCTGCCCCGAGGAGGACTGAATGGACCTGCGACTAGGCATCGTCGGCTGCGGCCGTATCTCCCACGCGCACGGCATCGCCGCGCAGCGCATCGGCAAGGGCTTGCGTTTCTCGGCCTGCACGGACGTCAACGAGGATGCGGCGCGCAATTTTGCGACCACCTATGGCAGCAACTCCTTCTACACCGACTATGCCGAGATGCTTAAGAAGGAGCAGCTCGACGGCGTGGTGTTCGCGACCTGGCCGGCACAGCACCGCGAGCAGATCGAGACCGCGATCAAGGCGGGGGCGCGCTTCATCCTCTGCGAAAAGGCGATGGCGCTGACCGGTGCGGAAGCCGTCGAGATCTACGATCTGGCGAAGAAGCACGGCGTCACCATCGTCGAAGGCTTCATGTACACGCACCATCCCGCGATCGCGAAGCTCGACGAACTGGTTCATCGCGATGTCAGCGGCGCGATCGATTCCGTGCGCGCAAGCTTCCATATGTTCCTGCCGGAGCCGGAGGGCACCCAGCTGACCTGGCGTCAGCGCAAGGAAACCGGCGGCTCGGTGCCGTATGACCGCACCTGCTATCCCGTAAACATCTGCGCGCGCTACGCGCAGGCGCTGCCGGTAAAGGTCGCCGCGACCGTGGCGGTGAGCGAGAAGCTCGGCACCATCACCCGCCTCTACGGCGAAGTCACTTACGAGAACGGCCGCGTCGCTCTGATCGAAAGCAGCAACACGGCGGTATTCGGCCAGGAGGTGCAGGTCACCTGCGCCAACCGCATCTATCGGCTGGCGACGCCGTTCACGATGCCGGGTGACGGCACCGTGGTCGAGATCGAGGCACTGAAATTCTCGCATATCCGCGAGCATACGCACGCAGTGAAGTCGCCGCTGCCGGTGCAGGACGACCTGCCGTCGTTTCACGCCTATCGGCCGCAGCTGGAGAATTTCGCGAAAGTCGTCGCCGGTCAGGCGAAGCACTCGCAGCCGCTGCTGGTCGAGTCCGTGGTGAACAGCTTTACGCTCGACGGGCTGGTGCGCGCCGGCCTCGAGGAGCGGGTCGTCAAGATCGAAATTCCCGAGCACATCAAGAAAGACTGGCGCGCGGCCAGGGAAGGCTCCTTTGCGTAACGATTCGATCGCCAGCGACACGATGCAGCGGAGGCGGCGATGACGGACAGCCGGCCGACGGTGGTCATCGCGGCGACCCTCGATACCAAAGGTGTCGAGGTTGCCTTCGTGCGCCGCGAGTTCGAGCGGCGCGGCGTCGGCGTGACGGTGATCGATTGCGGCATTCTCGGCGAGGCGGGGACCGCGGCGAGTTTCACGCGCGCTGACGTCGCCCGTGCCGGCGGCGGCGATCTCGCGGCCATGCGCGCGTCGCGCGACCGCGCCAGCGCGATCCCGACGATGATCCGGGGCCTTGAGGCCATCCTGCGCAATCTGCTGAGCCAGGGACAGGTCGCCGGCTATTTCGGCCTCGGCGGCGGCACCAATGCCGCGCTGGCCTCCGCCGCGTTCGCGCAGCTTCCGTTCGGCGTGCCGAAGATGCTGGTTTCGACGGTCGCCTGCGGCAACACGCGGCCGTTCGTCGGCATCAAGGACGTGATGCTGGTGCATTCCGTCGTCGATATCCTCGGCCTCAACGCCTTCCTCGAGGATGTACTGGTGCGGGCGGTGACGGCGTTTTGCGCACTGGTCGCCGCGCCGCCAGCCGCGGCCGTTGGCGTAGGCCGGCCCTGCATCGGCATGACGACCTTCGGCTCGACCACCGAAGGCGCGATGATCGCGCATGACAAGTTGATCGGCGACTATGATGTGCTCGCGTTCCATGCCCGCGGGATCGGCGGCGAGGCGATGGAGGCCTTCGTGCGCGAAGGGCGGATCCAGGGCGTGCTCGATCTCACCACGACGGAAGTCGCTGATGAACTCGTCGGCGGAATCTGTAGCGCGGGTCCGAACCGGCTGTCGGCAGCGGCCGAGACCGGCGTGCCGCAGGTCGTGCTGCCCGGCGCTATCGACATGGTGAATTTCGGCCCTCCCGCAACCGTGCCGGAACGGTTCAAGGGCCGCATTTTCACCTCCCATACGCCGCACGCCACGCTGTTGCGCACCACGGCGGAAGAAAACGCTGCCATCGGCGAGTTCATCGCCGCAAAACTTAATCGTGCGCGAGGGCCGGTCGCCGTGGTGCTGCCGCTACGCGGGTTTTCGGCCTACGACATCGTGGGCGGCCCGTTCTTCGACCCGGATGCGGATGCAGCCTTCTGCGCGGCGCTGGCCGCAAAGCTCGACCCGGCCATCCCGCTCGAGCGCATCGACGCCCACATCAACGACCGCGCCGTGATCGACCGTGCCACGGCGCTGTTGACCGCGATGATTTCCAGTTCGAACCGTCTCGAGGCACCATGAGCCGCAGATTCAAGCGAAACGAAGTTCTCACCCGCCTGAAGGCGCAGATCGAGGCGAAAAAGTCGCTCCTCGTCGTCGGCGCCGGCAACGGCCTGGTGGCGCGTTGCGCGGAGGACGCGGGCGCCGATCTGATTGTGGTCTATAATTCCGGCTATTTCCGCCTTAACGGTCATCCCAGCATGCTCGGCAACCTGCCGATCGGCAACGCCAACGAGATCATGCTCGAACTCGGCGCGAAGTCGGTGATTCCCGTGACGCGCGACGTGCCGGTGATCGGCGGCGTCTATGGCGTCGATCCGACCCGCGACATGGGCATGTTGTTCGAGGACATGCGCCGTGCCGGCTTCTCCGGCGTCATCAACTTCCCGACCGTTGGCCGCATCGACGGGCAATATCGCCTCGACCTTGAGGCGGCCGGGCTGGGCTTCGGCCGCGAGGTCGAGATGGTGCGCCGCGCCCGCGCCGACGACATGCTGACCATGTCCTATGTCTACAAGCCGGAGGACGCGCTGCAGATGGTTGATGCCGGCTGCGACGTGATCGTCGGTCATTGCGGCCTCACGGTCGGCGGCGACGTCGGTTCGACCAATGCGATGGCGCTCGAGAAGGCCTTTGACATGCTGAACGGCATTTTCGACGCAGTTCGGAGGGCCAATTCCGACGTGATCCTGCTGTCGCATGGCGGCCCATTGTCGAACATGGCCGACGCCGAACTTGCTAATCTCAGGACCGGTGCCGTCGGCTTCGTCGCCGCCTCCAGCATCGAGCGGATTCCAATCGAGCAGGCGCTCAAGGAGGCCTGCCGCGGCTTCAAGGGCATTAAGGTCGCGGATAGCAACACCAAGCTCCGCGCCTGATCCGCGCCCGCGCTTATATCGAGGAAGAACTATGGAAAAAGTCGTTTTCGATCACACCGGTTTCATCACGCCGTCGCTGGAAGGCTCGGTCCGCTTCTGGTCAGAGGTGATGGGTTTCGACCCCAAACCGAGCGTCGAGCGCAAGGGCGATTGGGTCGCGCCGTTCACCGGGGTGCCCGGCGCCGAACTCAAGATCGCGCATCTATTCGGACACGGCACCCACCTCGAATTCATCGAGTTCGGGGCGGCCGGTGGCGCGGCTGGCGAACCGAGGGCCAATAATGCCGGCACCGGCCACGTCTGCTTCAAGGTGCAGGATCTGGATGCCACGGTGGAGCGCATTCTTGCCGGCGGTGGCAAGCTCGCGGGACGCATCACCACGATCACCGAGGGCGCCGCCGCGGGCATCCGCGGCCTCTATCTGCGCGATCCCTTTGGTGTCCTGATCGAACTACTGGAATCCAAGTAGGGTCATCCGGTAAAGTCAGATCATGACGACGATTCTCTATCCGGAAGCTGCTTTCACCGACATTGCCTATGAGCGCGGCCTGTTCGGGCCGGACGTCGAGATCATCCGCCGCGATGTCGGCGCGCTGGCCGATCTCGACAACGCCGATTGCGCGCGTGCCGACGGCCTGATGCTGTTCCGGCACTTCTTCCCGGCCGAACAGATGGCGCGGTTTCCGAAGCTGAAAGTCGTGGTTCGGATGGGTGTCGGCTATGACCGTATCGACCGCGCCGAGGCGGCGCGGCGGGGGATCACGGTCTGCAACTGTCCGGACTATGGCACGACGGAAGTCGCCGATCATGCCGTTGCGCTGGCGATGACGCTGCGGCGCGGCGTGCTGCTGCACCACGAGGCGCAACGACGCGCGGCAAGCGCCGCCTGGACGCCGATCGACGATCCGCTGGTGCGCCGTCTGTCATCCATGGTCGTCGGCATTGTCGGCCTCGGCCGCATCGGCACCGCCGCCGCGCTTCGTTTCAAGGCGTTCGGCTGCCGCGTCGTATTCTTCGATCCGCATCTGCCGAACGGCGTCGAACTGGCGCTCGGCCTGTCGCGCGCCGCGACGCTGGCGGATCTGCTGCGCCAGAGCGACATCCTCTCGCTGCACGTGCCGCTGACGCGCGAGACCCGTGGCATGGTCGGCACCGGTGAAATCGCGCTGCTGCCGCAAGGCGCGGTGATCGTCAACACCGCGCGTGGCCCGGTGCTTGATCTTGCGGCGGTCGAGGCGGGGCTGCGCAACGGCCATCTCGCGGGTGCGGGTCTCGACGTGATTCCGGTCGAACCGCCGGTCGAGCCGCTGCCTGAACTGCTGCGCGCCTATCGCGCCCGCGAACCCTGGCTGGAAGGCCGGCTCGTCATCACGCCGCACAGCGCGTTCGCCTCGCCGGAGGCGTATGAGGACATCAAGCGGAAATCCGCCGAGACGATGCGAGCCGTGTTGATCGACAACAGACCGCAAAACGTCATCCCGTCGGAGGCGGATTAGGACCCAACCGGCGAGATTTTCCTGGATTTCGAATACCCATCTGCCGCTGTTCCGCTATGAGCAACAGCAGGCTATTGGTCTTGTGGCCAAATGCGGCTGAACTATGAACTCGCGGGCGCGCAGCCTGCGTTGGGTCAGCTTCTGCTGGGAGGCACGCGGGCGAGGCTCGGCAATCCCTGATCCTTGGACGGATCACGTTACGGCAGTATAAGGTGGACGAGGTCAAGTTCACTGATGAGTCTGTCAAGCCCGTTCGTCCGCAGGCCTGTCGCTACAACGCTGCTGACGTTCGGGTTGGTCGCTGCCGGCGTTGTCGCGTTTTTCAAGCTGCCGGTCTCGCCGCTGCCCGATGTGGATATCCCGACCATTTCGGTGCAAGCGACCCTGCCAGGTGCAAGCCCCGAAGATGTAGCGACCACGGTTGCGAGTCCGCTGGAACGCCATCTCGGCCAGATCGCCGATGTCACCGAGATGACATCATCGAGTTCGCTCGGCTCCGCGCGCATCAATCTGCAGTTCGGCATCAATCGCAACATCAACGGCGCCGCGCGCGACGTCCAGGCGGCGATCAACGCGTCGCGCGCCGATTTGCCGACCGCGTTACGGAGCAATCCCACCTACCGCAAGTTCAATCCTGCCTCGGCACCGATCCTCATTTATACGCTGACATCGAATACGCTGACGCCCGCCGAACTTTATGACGCCGCTTCGACCGTGCTGGCGCAGAAGCTGTCGCAGGTCGAAGGCGTCGGCGAGGTCAGCGTCAGCGGTGGATCGCTGCCGGCCGTGCGCGTCGAGCTCACGCCGCAAGCGCTCTACAAATACGGCATCGGCCTGGAAGACATCCGCGCTGCGCTCGGCAGCGCCAATGCCCACAGTCCGAAGGGGGGCATCGACGCCGGAGACCAGCGCTATCAGATCTATTCCAACGACCAGGCCACAAAGGCGGCGGACTACAAACCGCTGGTGGTCGCTTATCGCAACGGCGCCGCGGTGCGGCTGACGGACGTCGGCGAGGTGCTCGATTCCGTCGAGAACCTGCGCAATCTCGGTCTTTCCAACGGCAAGCTGGCGGTCATGATGATCGTATACCGGCAGCCAGGCAGCAACATCATCGGGATGGTCGATCGCGTGAAGTCGCTGATGCCGCAATTGCGGGCATCGGTCTCGCCCGCGATCGACATCAATCTCGCAGTTGATCGCTCGATCACGATCCGGGCCTCGCTGCGGGACGTCGAAATCACGCTCATCATCGCCGTGATTCTGGTCATCCTCGTGGTGTTTGCATTTCTGCGCAGCGGGCGGGCGACGCTGGTGCCGGTGGTTGCGGTGTCGGTATCCCTGATCGCGACCTTTGCGGTCATGTATCTGCTCGGATACAGCCTCAACATCTTTTCGCTGATGGCGCTCACGGTCGCGACCGGATTCGTCGTCGATGACGCCATTGTCGTGCTGGAAAACATTTCCCGCCATCTGGATGCAGGAAAGTCGGCGCTGGAGGCCGCGCTGGAGGGGGCCAGGGAGGTCGGCTTCACGGTGCTGTCGATGAGTGTTTCGCTGATCGCCGTATTTGTCCCGATCCTGCTGATGGGCGGCCTCGTCGGTCGGCTGTTCCGTGAATTCGCCGTGACGATCACCGTTGCCATCGTGATCTCGCTGGTGGTTTCGCTGACCACAACGCCGATGATGTGTGCGGTGCTGCTGCGCGGCGAGCGCGGCCGGCCGCACGGACGGGTCTATCGTGTGAGCGAACGCATCTTCGAGGCGATGCTGAGCGGCTATCGGCGGACGCTGACCGTTGCGCTGCGTCACCCGCGCTCGGTGATGCTGGCTCTGGCTACGGTCCTCGGCCTGAATTTCTATCTCTACGGGGTCGTTCCGAAGGGCTTCGTCCCGCAACAGGACACCGGGCTGTTGGTCGGCTCGATCCAGGCCGATCAAAGCATCTCATTTCAACTGATGCAGCGAAAGCTCACCCAACTCGTCGGCATCGTCAGAGACGATCCGGCGGTCGATACCGCCGTCGGCTTCACCGGTGGCGGCGTGGGGCCGGGCGGGGGCTCGACTAATTCCGGCACCGTGTTCGTCTCCTTGAAGCCGCTTCGCGACCGCAAGCTGTCCGCCGATCAGGTGATCGGCCGGCTGCGGAGCAAGCTCACCGCGGTGCCGGGTGCCACGCTTTTCCTGCAGGCGGTGGGAGATCTCGGCGGCGGCGGACGATCGAGCAGCGCACAGTATCAGTACACGCTGCAGGGATCGACGTTCGAAGAGCTGAATGAATGGACGCAGAAGATCGTCGCTGCGCTTCAGACCGCGCCGGCCCTCGTCGACGTCAGCAGTGACCAGCAGGACAAGGGCCTCCAGGCCAATCTGGTTATCGACCGCGATGCCGCCGCGCGGCTCGGGATCACGATCAGCCAGATTGACAACACGCTCTACGATGCCTTCGGTCAGCGGCAGGTCTCGACGATCTATGTGGCGCGCAACCAGTACCACGTGATCATGGAGGTGGCGCCCGAGTACTGGCAGAATCCGCAGACGCTAAAGGATGTCTATGTCAGCACCTCTGGTGGATCGGCAAGCGGCTCGCAAACTACCAATGCCGTGCCCGGCACCGTCGTGTCGTCGGCAAACGCCGAGTCGGTGAATTCGGTTGCGGCCAGTGCGGTCCGAAATCTTGCGACCAACTCGATCGGCGCCACCGGCAAAAGCGGGTCGTCGACCGGGACAGCGGTCAGCACCAGCGAAGAGCGAATGATTCCGCTGTCGAGCGTCGCCAGGTTCGGGCAAGGCCAGACATTGCTCGTGGTCAACCATCAGGACGGCCTGGTCGCGAACACGATCTCGTTCAATCTCCCGCCCGGCGTCTCGCTGAGCACGGCGGTTGCGACGATCGAGGCGACCATGCGCCGGATCGAGGTTCCCCGGACGGTCGTCGGCTCATTCGCAGGCGCCGCCAAGTACTTTCAGGAATCGATGAGCAGTGAGCCATTTCTTGTTCTTGGGGCGCTCGCGACGATCTATATCTCGCTCGGGATGCTCTATGAGAGCTTTGTCCATCCGCTGACGATCCTGTCCACGCTGCCTTCGGCCGGTGTCGGTGCGATTCTGGCGCTGATGCTGTTTCACACCGAGTTCGACATCATTGCGATGATTGGGGTGATCCTGCTGGTCGGGATCGTGAAAAAGAACGCGATCATGATGATCGATTTCGCGCTCGACGCCGAGCGCTTGCGCGGTCTGTCACCGGCCGATGCAATCTACGAAGCCTGCCTGCTGCGCTTCCGGCCGATCATGATGACCACCATGGCGTCCTTGCTCGGCGCGGTGCCGCTGATCGTCGGGATGGGCGAAGGCAGCGAGTTCCGGCAGCCGCTCGGCATCGCGATCGCTGGCGGGCTGGTTCTCAGCCAGATCCTGACCCTCTACACCACACCCGTTGTCTATCTGTATCTCGATCGCTTCCGGCATTGGAGCAGGCGGCTGCGGCGGGGCCGTCCATCGATGCGCCCAAACTGACGCCCTGATCGGACGCGGATTGCCGGGTTGCCTGAACGTCGCGCTCGGCGCATTCTCAATTCGGTCATCAAGGCAGGTTCGGGAACGGGCCATCTCACGCTCCCAATGTCACCAGCGCACCGTCCCAACTCAGCATTGGCGTCGGGCAGGTTGAGGCCGAGGATAAGGGCGCGGATTAAATTCCAAGAAGCCAAACCGCCACAATGGCTCCGAGCACCGCCAATCCGCTGACGGTCCAGCCGGTCACATAGCCCGGCCCGTTCGTTTCGGGTCTGCCGACCATGGAGTCATCCCAGTGGTTCATAACACCCTCCCAGAGATTGCCCGCCGTAAGTGAGTCGGCGCGACACGCTCAAGGTTCAAACCCGCCGTTCGCTCCGGCTATCTCCCGGGAAGCAGGACGTCGGGAGTTCCAGTCTCTCACTGGGCTACCAGCCGATGTGCCCAAGCTTTGATTGTGGCAGCCTTGCTGACTGGAAAACGGACGGCTCGCGGCGCATATTGCTTTGATGGTGCGACTTGACGAATATCTCACCACCGCGGAATTTAGTGCCCTTGAAGCAATCAGGGACGGTAAAAAACGGCCTATATCAAAGGACCATCGCGACCACCTGCTTGAACTCGGCTACATTCAGGAATCCTCGCAGGAATCCTCGCAGGAAGCCTCGGAAAACGTAGCGATCACGGACGCGGGTCAAATGCGACTTGCGCTGGGAATATGCACCCCAAACGCCAGCGCGACCACAACCAGCCGGGCTAAGTCGACCTAGCGAAACGAGGAGCGGCCGAGCGATCATACTCCGCTTGGGCGGCGTTGTGGTTTTCCGGAGGAAAGATACGCTTTCAAGAGCGGGTCTCGCGCGCAGCTCTCAACTTTTGTTCGCCTCAGGGATCGCGGTCTCGGTTGCACTTGCTCAAAGCGAAAACTTATCGCCGCGAACCCTGCGAGGCTACCTTGAAGCCGGCATGGATAGTGTCGAGAAATTCCGAAACCACGCCGGGCAATACACGGCCCTCGCGCGTGCAGATGTCGACTGACGATGCGGACAGCATCGGATCCGACACGGGAATGGCGACGACCCGCTTGGCCTCGATATCCGATTTGGCGGCGAGGGAAGGCAGGATGGTGACGCCCGATCCTGCACGTGCAAACGCACGCATGGCTTCGATGGAATTCGTCTCCAGTGCGATGTTGACGCGCAACTGGTCGACATGACAGGCCGCATCCATGACCTGTCGAATGCCAAAAGTGCGCTCAGGAAGCGCCAGCGGGTACTTGGCAATCTCCCGTAAGGTCAAAACCCGGCTTTTGGCCAACGGATGTCGTCGGGTGCAGATCAGGTTGAGAGGATCCGGAATCCGAAGCGCGATACGGACGCCCGCGACCGGCAGCGATTGAAAGGCGATACCGATGTCCGCTTCGCCGTCGCGCACCGCCTGCATCACCGTATGGGTGCCCATCGATCTTACGCTGTAAGTAATCTCGGGAAATTTCCGACGAAAGCCCAGCAGCACATCGAACAGCGGACCCGCTATGATTCCCTCGATGCTGCAGATGCGGATATGTCCGCGCTTTATTCCCTTCAGCGCATCGATCTCGAGTTGCGTATTGTCGCCTTCCGCCAGCACGCTTTGCGCATAGCGCAGGTAGATCTCTCCGGCCGCGGTCAGTCCCATCCCGCGCGCATGTCGTTCGAACAACGGCGTGCCGGCATCTTCCTCGGAAATCTGGATGTGACGACTGATGGCCGAGGCGGCCACGTGGAGCCGCTCCGATGCCCCGCGGATCGATCCCGAACGGGCGACTTCAACGAAGTACTTCAGCGGATTGAACATGACCGGCCTCTGTTCGAATTATGAGAACACTAAGTTCTGTTTTTTCTGTTTGCAAGATCGATGGCCTTCACCCAACGTCGTTCCGCGGCCAGTCTTCAAGACATCGGGATGACGTTGATGAATACGCAGAACTCGCAGATTGATCTGATCAGATCGCCGTACGACGGCGCCGTCGTTGGCGAGATGCCGATCGCGAATGAGAATGACATCGAAGCTGCAATTATTGCAGCCCAGCGCGGCTTTGAGACAATGCGTCGGCTGCCGCGGTTTGTACGCGCCGATATCCTGCAACGTGCCTCGGAGATTTTGCGCACGCGACGCGACGAAGTCGTGCGGGTGATCTCTTCGGAGGCAGGCAAGCCTCTTTTTGATGCAAGGGGCGAAGTTTCGCGCGCGATATTCAATCTTTCCAACGCGGCGTCCGAAGCGCGGCGGATCGCCGGCGAGGAAGTTCCGCTCGACATGGATGCGGGGATCTTCGAATATCAGACCACCGGCGCGGGTGGTGCGCGCATCGATCTGAGCCAGGCAGATGCCGAACAATTACAGGCCGCATCCCGCCGCATCGGTATCGCCCGTCGGTTTCCGATCGGTCCGATTCTGGCAATTGCGCCTTTCAACTTTCCGCTGAACCTGGTGCTGCATAAAGTTGCACCGGCGCTGGCGGTAGGAAATAGCGTGGTGTTGAAGCCGGCGCCGCAAACACCGCTTACGTCGCTGCTGCTGGCGGATATTTTGCGGGAAGCGGGGTTGCCTGAAGGCGCCCTGACCGTCGTTCATTGCCCGGTGCCGCTGGCCGAGAAGATGGTCAGGGACGAGCGCTTTGAAATGGTCACCTTCACCGGATCGGCAAAGGTCGGATGGCATATCAAGGCCATCGCAGGACGCAAAAGGGTCGCGCTCGAACTGGGAGGCAATGCCGCGGTCCTGGTGTGCAAGGACGCGGACCTTGATCTGGCCGCCACGCGTTGCGTCCGCGGCGGGGTCGTATATGGCGGTCAATATTGCATCGGTGTGCAACGTATTCTGGTCGAGCAGGAAGTTCATGATGATTTTCTGGCCCGCTTGCTCGACAGGGTGGCCGCGTGCCGCGTCGGTAATCCCGGTGAAGAAGGCGTCGACGTGGGACCGGTGATCGACGAGGGTTCGGCCAAGCGTATCCAGAGTTGGGTCGACCAGGCGCAGGCCATGGGCGCCACGGTGTTGGCGGGAGGCACACGGGATCGCGCGGTGGTTCAACCAACCGTGCTTGGCAACACCCGGGCCGGGATGACGATCGAGGACGAGGAAGTCTTCGGCCCTGTGCTGACGGTCAATCCCTTCAGCAAATTCTCCGAAGCTGTGACCCGGGCGAATGCCACGCGGTACGGCCTGCAGGGTGGACTTTTCACCAACGATCTCCGGCAGGCCTTCAGAGCGCTGGAGGATTGGGATGTCGGCGGATTGATGGTCAACGATGTACCGATTTACCGGATCGACAACATGCCGTTCGGCGGCTGGAAGGAATCCGGCCTTGGGCGCGAAGGCACGCGTTACGCCATGCACGAGATGAGCGAAATCAAGCACCTGGTCATCAATTACAACTGAAGTGCGCGAGAAAAGACTTCGCTTGATGATCCCAAAGGAGAGCTACCGATGAGATTTATGCAGACAATCTTCTCTGTTGCAATTCTCGCTCTTGCCCGTCTTGTCGTCCCTCAACAGGCGTTGGCTGAGCAGGCCGACCTTCGGATCACCATTCCCGTCAAGGCTCTGCTTTATTATCCGGTGTTTGCCGCAAAGGACCTCGGATATTTCTCCGAGGAGGGCATCAACATGGACATCGTCGTCACGCAGGGCGATGGGCCCGACGTCGATGCCCTGATTGCGGGAAGTGTCCAGTTCGCGGCGACGACGCCGAACCGGCTGCTCACAGCCTATGAGCAGGGCAAATCGCTGCTCGGGGTGATGACGATCAGCAAGCGGATAGCCATAAATTGTTTCATGAACAAGGAGAAGGCGGATGCTCTCGGCGTGACCGAGAGCACGCCGATCGCCGAGAAATTCCAGAAGCTCAAGGGGCTGACGATCGGAGGCACCCGACCGGGCGCCTTCACCAATCTGCTTGCGGCCGATTATATCAAGCGCGGCGGCATGGTGCCGCAGCAGGACGCAAGGGTGATTGGTGTTGGCGCTGGTCCGGCGATGCTGGCGGCGCTGGAGAACAAGCAGATCGACGTCGGCTGCATCGCCAGCCCAACGCCGGAAATTGCCGTTTCGCGCGGCAAATCGATCATGTTCATGAACAACACGCTTGGATGGGACAAGGAATTCGAGGAGTTTCTCTTCGCGGTCCTTTATGTGAGGCCCGATTATGCGAAGGCCAATCCTGAAACAGTGCGCAAGGTTATCAGGGCATTGCAGAAGGCAAACGCCTACATCATCAATACGCCATTCGATCAACAGTTGACGTTGCTCCAAAAGGAATATGGCGAGTTGGATCCGGCGATCCTCCGGGACGCGCTGACCAACACCCAATCGGCGATCGAACCGTCAGGCAAAATCTCGCAGCGCTCCGTGGAAGCCGCCGAGAAGCTGTTCATCTCGGTTGGGGTGCTGAGCAAGCCAATTCCCTGGGATGCCGTGACGGACAACTCCTTCCTTGCGAAGCCGTAGAACCGGACATCATGCTGCGCATCAATGATGTATCGAAGCGTTTTGTCGGACGCGACAAAATCACAACGGCGATCGAGGGCGTAACCCTCGACGTCGCGGCGGGCGAATTCATTACCCTGGTGGGTCCGAGCGGGTGCGGGAAGTCCACCATCCTGAATATCATTTCCGGACTCATGCCGGCGACCGAGGGCGAGACCATCGTCGATGGTAAAATCCTTCGGGGAGTGACGCGCGACGTCGGATACGTCACGCAGCAGCCAAACCTGATGCCCTGGCGAAACTTGATCGACAATGTCAGCTTTCCGCTGGAGATCGATGGCGTTTCGCGGCCCGAACGCTATCGCAGGGCCCGCGAGCTTATCAGGCTGGTCGGACTTGAGGGCTTTGAGGGCGCATATCCGAATGAACTGTCGGGCGGGATGCGCCAGAGAGCCAATATCGTCCGCACGATGATTTATGAACCGAAGGTCATCCTGATGGATGAGCCGTTTGGTCCGCTTGATGCACAAACCCGCGTGGTGCTGCAGGACCTGTTGCTCAATCTATGGACGCGAACCGGTGTCACGATCGTGTTCATCACGCACGATCTGCAGGAAGCGATCGGCTTGGGAGACCGCGTCGTTCTATTGAGCGCCAGACCCGGACGCGTGGCTCGAATTGAGCAGGTGCCGCTCCCGAGGCCAAGAGACGTATTCAAGATGCACGACAGCCGGGAGTTCAGAGAACTTTACGACCGGTTGTGGCTTGAGCTGGAGCGACAGGTGAAGGGGTCCCATGTCTGAACCTCACATGTCTGACCTTCAGATGTCTGATCTTCAACTCCAGTCGCAAAAAAGCATGGAAGCGGCGTATGCGGAATCGCGCCGCATCAAGCATGAGCAGTTTAAATACAGGACAGGTGTTCGCGTCGCGCAATTGGCGCTGGTGCTAGGCATCGTGGCAATCTGGCAGGTCGGCGGTGGCGTCCTTTTCGATCCGTTTTATCTCGGAAGTCCCAAGGGGATCGCGACGGTTCTGCTGCACGATCTGCAAGACGTGCAGTTCTATCGCGACCTTCGCATCACCGGAATTGAAATGGGACTTGGATATTGCCTGGGCGCCTTTTCCGGCATTGCGCTCGGAGCTCTGTTTGCCCGGTGGCGGTTCGCTGCAGATGTGTTCAACCCGTTCTTCGTCGCGCTGAACAGCATTCCCCGGATTGCCCTCGCGCCGCTTCTGATCATCTGGTTTGGTATCGATCTGAGCTCGAAGATCGTGCTCTCGGCGACGCTGGTGTTCTTCCTGATGTTCTTCAGTACGCTCGCGGGAATTCGCGGGGTAGACGAGGCGATCATCAATGTCGCGCGGGTCATGGGCGCCAACAGACGACAGATCTTCTTCAAGGTTCAGCTACCGGGCGCGCTGTCCTGGATCATGAACGGCTTGAGGCTCAGCCTGCCATTCGCGCTGATCGGCGTCATCGTCGGAGAGTTTCTGGCCGCCTCCAGCGGGCTTGGTTATCGCCTCAACATGTACAGCACATCGTATAACACCAATGGCACGTTCGCGATGCTGATCGTCATGATGGTCGCCATGATGGCGCTCAATACGCTCATCTCATGGATCGAAGCAAAGGCGATGGGATCACGCGCGGTTTCGACCGGCCCCGGCCTCACATCCGCATAGCATCCCTGCGTCATCGGAATTCTGAAGAGGAAGCGATTATGGAACTGCAAGAACCACTCAGCGTGGCGGTCTGGCGCTATGACAGAACGCAGGGCTTGTATGACGGCCGCATCAGTCTTTCGGGCCGCAAAATGACCCTGATCGACGCGCCGCTGGAGGAGATATTTTCTCGCGCGTTCGAGAAGGCCGAGTTTCATGTCAGTGAGCTGTCATTCAGCAATTATCTGCGGCTCAGCGTCGA
The DNA here is from genome assembly GCF_900105125.1 of Bradyrhizobium canariense. Lineage (NCBI taxonomy): Bacteria > Pseudomonadati > Pseudomonadota > Alphaproteobacteria > Hyphomicrobiales > Nitrobacteraceae > Bradyrhizobium > Bradyrhizobium canariense. Next base: position 7,484,724 of record NZ_LT629750.1, read on the forward strand.
CGGGAAATGTCCTTATATCGGCATTCCCGTATTTCCATCGCGCAGCTTTCGCCACGGCGCTTTCTACATCCGCACCGGCGCAGGCATAAAGTCACCACAGGATCTCATCGGAAAACGCGTTGGCGTGCGCGAATATTCGATGACCGCGGCTCTCGCGGCGCGGGGAGCCTTGCGTGACCAGTTCAACGTCAAGTCCGAAGACATCCGGTGGGTCATGGGGGATGTTGACGAAAAGGAACGAGACCAGATTAATCTGCCGCGACTTTATCGTCAGATCGACATTGAAGTCGCTCCCGAGGGGGCCTTGCTGAGCAAGATGCTTGTCGAAGGAGAGATCGACGCTTTGCTCGCCTATAAGCCGATCGCGCCGTTCAAGGCAGCCGATCGGAGGGTATCCCGGCTATTCCCCGATCCGGAGACCGTCGAGGAACAGTATTTTGCGGAGACCGGCATATTTCCGATCATGCATCTGGTTGGCGTTCGCCGCGACGTTGCGGACGCTAATCCCGAACTGCCGGCAGAGATATTCCGTGCATTCGTGGCGGCGCAGGACATGGCCAATGAAGACCTTCATCTCGAGCAGGCGCTCAAGATCGCGCTTCCCTGGCTGGCGCGCGAGGTCAGGCGGACGACCGAAATCATGGGAGCCAATTATTGGGCGGCGGGTTTCAAATCAAATCGTTCGGTGATCGAGCGGATGATCGAATGGTCGTTTGCGGATGGGCTGATACCATCGAAAGTCAGCCCCGAGAGCCTGTTTTTCGATGGGCTCTTAAATACATGATTTAACGGACGAAGCCGGACGCCGCTCTGCGGCGTTCCGTCCAGACCCGCATTCGAAGGAACCGCGGACATCAAGCGCCCGCATTTCACATCCTCCGATGCACGATTCGAAGGCCGGCCGAGACCATTCGTTGAAGGGTGTCAGTTTGTCTTGTTCGCCTCCCGCACGAATGCGGCGAGTTCGGTGTTGAACCGTGGGGCGTCTTCATAAAACGGCGAGTGCCCAATTCCCTCATAGATCGAAAGCTTGGCGCCCGGGATGACCGAGGCGGTATACTTGGCGGTGCCCACCTTCGAGTTGCGATCTTCGCCGCCGTGCGTGACCAGGACAGGAATTTTCAGCTTGGACATGTTCTCGGTCGCGTCGAGCGGGCGGCCGCCAAGCGCGGCGCGAACCTTGGGCGGGACCATCATGTTGAACGACAGCATGACCTCGAAATCATCGGCGCTTGGTTGTTTGGAGAAGCAGCCGTGCACGAAGGTTCGAGTTGCTGCAATGTTGGTGGCGAGATCTTCCGACGCCATGATAGGCAGGTTCTTCAGATTCTCACCGACCAGTGCTGGATCAGCCTTGATTCCGGCATCGACGAAATTGATGCCGGCCAGTTGGCCGGCGCCATGGGTTGCCACATAGTCGGAGATGACTCGGCCGGCATAGGACCAGCCGACCAGCACCGGACGTTTGAACCCGGCGGCATCGATCACCGCCTGCACCTCATCGCCCCAGGCTTTGGAGTCCCGGTAAAGCGCTGGATCCAGCGGCTTGTCGGAATTGCCGTGGCCGCGCAAATCGTAAGTGACGATGCGAAACTCCTTGGCCAGGTCGCTATCGACCTGGCGCATCCACGACAGATGGCTCTGCGAGAAACCGTGGATGAACAGGATTTCCGGGCCGTTCGGATTGCCCCATTCCTGTGCCGATATGGTCAGGCCATCAGGCGTCTTCACGCTGATCGGCTTGTACTTTAAGTCCTCTCCATGGCTCGGCTGAGCGATTGCGATGAACAGTGCGGTGGCAGCCGTCACCTTGATGAGGCCGCTATTCCAAACGGACATCGTCATCGAAATCCTCCCTGTTTTTTTATCAGGGTAGCACGAGCGCCAATCGCGTGAAAGCCGGCAGGATTCAGAATCCGTTCGCTCTTGATGTCCCTGAGCTAGACGATCGTCACCCGCTCGGTATCGTCACGCCTCCAGTTGATCCCCGTTGGTCGCCTGGAAGGTGAGGAATGCCCTGACGACAAAAAAGGCCTCGGCCGAGGAGACTACCAATGTCGGAAAAGCCGGGGACGACTCGCAGGGCAGCGCTCGGCGCAATCGTCGCGTTGAGTGCACTCGCAACAAGCGGCGCAATCCAGACCGCGCACGCTCAAACCACCCAAAAGACGTTCGTGCTCGTGCATGGTACCCGGCACGGTGGCGGTGTTGGTGCACGCCCCATCCACTTGCCGCCGTGGTGGAGAAGGTTACCGCCGCCGAGGGCCGCAAGAAGATTGCGCGCAAGACCTATATTCGATCAAGCTTCGACAGCCCGGTGTTCGATCAGACTCTGGCAAAGCTGAAGACAACGCCCGGCTGGAAAACATATGAAGTGCCGTCAGGCCACGATGTCATGATCGACATGCCGGACCGGTTGGTCGAAATCCGGCTCGAGGTGGCCTGAGATCCGGCATTTTCAAAATTGGCCGATCGCATCCGCTCGACGATCTTGGCACTTGGCGTATTTTGATTCTGTGATCTCGACGTCCGCTATCTATCTTCTGGACAGACGGTCCAGCAGGTACAACCGACGTATGGTGGAACGAAATAGCAGAAGACTTACCTTACGGCGCTGTCTACCCCAGGCTCCGCGAAAGCAGGTTAAAAACGAACAATGAGGTTCGAAAATGCCGCTTCAAATCTCGTCGTCGCGCCAAAACGATATATCCAATGTGCCCAATGGAACGCTGCACCTTATCCATCGTGCGGGCAAAAAGGGCATCGGTCATGGACCCCCGGTGCACGGTAACTCCGTTGCGGTTGGGCAAAGCCGGCGCGATGCCGACCCTCGCTCATTTTCTGCCGGACAGCCTTCTGTTGGCGAGGAACAGATTGTCCAAATCCGGGTGCGAAATAGTGTCGTTCGCCAACTCCAGGGATTGGATTTGACTTCGGATGGAGCCTCCAATGTGGATCCGGCGTTGGTACGGTTTTGCAGAGCGCTCGGCACCGCCGGAGTAGAAATTGCAAGGTCTGATCGAAGCGCCGAAGACGCCATTCGGCTCGCCGTCGTGGCGAGCCTTTTCAATTTGCGGGTGCGCGGCCCAGCGCAGGAAAAGAGACTCGAGGCGCCGTTGCCGAAGTGGCGTCTAAAGCGGGTTCAGGAATATGTTGAGAAAAACCTGTCGAAGCACATTACCCTCGCAGACCTGGCTTCGGTGGCTTCGATGAGCCGCATGTATTTCGCAAGCCGTTTCCGGGCAGCGACCGGAATGCGGCCGCACGAATATGTCTTGCGTCGACGGATCGAGCGGGCACAGCAGTTGCTGCTGGCGACTTCCGACGCTTTGGTTGATATCGCGTTGAAACTCGGATTTCAGACCCAAGCCCACTTCACAACGACTTTCAAGAAGGTCGTCGGCAATACCCCTTACCGTTGGCGTCTTGAACGACAAGGCCAGCCCGTTTGATCGATCAACTCTTTGTCGGAGCTAAGGGTTTGCACCGATGGCCATGCGGGCCTCGCGGAGCGCATCCAGGCAGCCTTGAGAATCCCCCGCCTTGTTGGCCTGACGGGCGCGTTGCAGGGCGGCGACTGCCTCGCTCCCATTCGGCCAATTGTCAAACTTGTGCTCTGCTCGCGCTATGGTCGCGGGCGTTGGCTGATGGCCCAGTTTCGCGAATGTCGACTCCGGCGCAAATGGCTCTGTGCCTGCGTGTTGAGCGAGAGCATTGTTGACGGCGATACGCGTGCGATGGAGATCGGCCGAACATGCGCTTCTGGCTGTGACAGATCCCGTTGGGAATGCTGTGGCCGCGGTCAGCAGTACCAGGACGAGAGGGCGGGCATATACTGTATTCACGCGCATATTTGCCTCCGACATAATCCCAAGTGAAGATCGGTATGGGGTTTCTCATTCTAGCGATGGGCGGTGCATACGGAAGCATCAATTATGGGCCTCGATCGTTCCTTTCACGATGGAGGGCGTCGCGAGCGGGCTCCGGCTTTTGGCCTGTCGGATAAGGATCGGTTTTATCGATCAGCATTTTCGGAAAGATGAGTCCGAGCGTCATCGCGAGCAAGATCATGAAAGCGGTGCCGCCATAGGAAATCGTGCGCACGACAAGGGCAGGCGACGCATTGGCGCCGTCGAAGATTAAAGTGAGCAGGCTATCGGCCGCCTGAAACAGGAATACACCCGGGATCAGTGAAACGACTGACGCAAAGGCAAGCGCCGCGAACGGGAGCCGCAGACGATCGCTGATGGCGGCGACGGTTACCCCGACAAGAAGACAAGCACCAAACGCTCCCAGCGCGACATTTGCGCCTAATTTAAAGATCAACAGCCACCGCACCGCATGGGCGAGCATTCCGATGACGATCGGAATGGGCAGTGTTCGCTACGGTAAATCAAAGAACGTCCCGTAAGCCGCGACGGCGACGCCGGCAGCGACGACATCTCTCCACAGCAGGACTGGCGGAACCGGCCCGGCGCCCGGCAGATGGACATCGCCGAAGGCGAGGCCTCCGAGCAGGCCAATGCAAATCGACAATACGATGATGTTTGCATAAACGAGCCGGCTGACGCCAAGCGTGATGCGTGCCCGGACCAGATCGATGGCGCCGTTAAGGAGGTGCGGGCCAGGTACCAGCACCATGCAGGGACAAAAGACGATGAGCCGTGCAAATACGCTCAACCCCAGATGGATCGCGGCGGCGCCAAATAGTCCGGCCAGCAGCGACGCAACGAGAGGCTGGATGAACGGGTTGTGACTGACGGTAGCCAGCCAGCGTCTTGCCGCGGCGCCGATCGCCGCGCTGCAGGCAATCAGCAGCAGTGGAAATATCTCGCTCACGCCAAAGATCACGCCGAGCGCAGCCGCGCCGGCGGCGGCAAGCAGGACGAATCGAAAAAAGCCGACGGGAGGCCGGCTTTGAACTTCCTTCAAGCCCTGCAGAAGCGAGGCGAAATCCAGCCGGTGGTGACAGAAATCGTCGACGAGTTCACCCGTCGAGGCGACCCTTCCCATATCGATGCCGATTGGTTCGACATTTGCGGTGAACCGATGCCCCCTCAACTGGTCATCGGCGATAATGGTTATATCACTCCATCGAATGAATACGGTCGACTTGACGCCAAGTGCCGCCGCTAGCCGCTCGACCTCCGACCTGGTTCGCTCCGTCGTCTGACCGTTTGCGAACAGCGAGGTCGCAACCGAGAGCAGGGCGTCTCGGATCTCGGATGCCTCCAGGGTCTTGTTGACGGCAACCGAAACCGGCAAGCCGCCGTCTCCGTTTTGCATATCGTTTCCCTGACCCCGCTCAGATGTTCTCGATCTTGAGAACAGCTGCGGTATCGGCGCGGATCTGACGGGTCATCGCCTCGTCTTCGATCAGCGAGACACCGTAAGACGGAATGATCTCGCGCAGTTTCGGCAGCCAGCCGGACTTGTTGAGATGGTCCGGGAAGCATTTCTCCAGAACGTTAATGATGATCGAGGCCGCGGTCGAAGCTCCCGGCGACGCACCGAGCAGCGCGACCAGGGAACGATCGGCTGCTGCGACCAGCTCGGTCCCGAATTCCAGAGAGCCGCCGCGCTTCACGTCCGGCTTTATGATCTGGTCCCGTCACGCCCAACGCCGCGGCGATGTACATCGCAGACGGGAACGAGTCGTTGGAGGACTGTGACATGTTGACGTGGTCGTTCGGGTGCACCGGCGATTTGCTGCCAAGCGCCGTGCCGGCCAACTGGCAGCAGCGGTTGGAGATTACCTCGTTCACATTCATGTTGAATTGCGTGCCGCTGCCGGTCATCCAGACGTGGAGAGGGAACATGTCGTGATGTTTTCCGGACAGGATCTCGTCGCAGACCTCGACGATAAGATTGAATTGCTTGTCGCCCAGCCGGTGACCCGTATGGTTGGCCTGTGCCGCAGCCTTCTTGAGGAAGGCATACGAGGTGATCATCTCTCGCGGAATGAGATCCTTGCCGATGCTAAAATGCTCCAGTGATCGCTGAGTCTGTGCGCCCCATAGTTTGTCCTTGGGAACTTCAACGTCTCCCAGGCTGTCGGTCTCAACGCGGGTGTCGCTCATGCTCCAACTCCTCTGGAAGAGAATGCAAGTGCGCTTGACGGCAGGCTGGCTCCGCTACTACCGGGGTTTTATGAAGCCGTTGCCGCCGAGTCTTTCACGTATGCACGACAATATTCAAAAACGCCGGAAATTCTTGAAAACGCGTGTCTTCCCCAGGGTTCGAAGTTCCAGTGTTTCTGGCTACTCGCCGTTCGAGATGTCGCGCGAGCGACGTCCGGCCGGCGATCGCGATACGAGCGGCTGCAGCGCACGGACACGCCGTCGAGCTTGCTGATCTTGCCAGTCGCGGTATGCTCAGCGATGCCGTAGCGATCGAGAGCACGTCCTAATACAAGTTATAATTGAATTGACGCTCGCGGAGCTTTAGGCTTGGGCGCATCGTAAGGGGGGCTGCTCGATGCCAGGATCGGGCCATCGTTCCACCGGGACGTCACCGGATCGCGCTGACATGGCGTCGTCGCGGGCTCCAGCTTTTTTAAACTGCATTCGCCAGGTCGCAGCGCGTTGCTGGGATTGCGTGCTGCGCTTGGCGCTGGTGCTCTGGGTCGTGCGTGTGCCGCTCGTGACCACGACGTTCGGAATCTTGCTGCTCGGTGTGACCTCGCAGGCGCAGGATCTCCTGGTCGAGTTCGCCCATCCACCGTTCTGGTGCAGAACGCTCTTGATGGTTTGGTTCGTCTTTGTGCTGACGGCCGTCTGGGCCATGCCGACGCATTACGCGGCGCGGCTGCTGCTGAATACCGATTCACGCTTCTTGCAATCGCTGGAAGATGAACGCGCGCTGGGGCGAGCGGCCTGTCTAAAGCGATCGTCGAAGGTTGTGCCGCGCCTATTGGGTTTCCTCACCTTTGTCGCGGTCGAGGTTGCCGTGCTGCGGTCTTACCTGAATCTGCCGACCCTGGACGAAGGCGATGTCACCACCGCAGTCAACTGGGCGCTCATCGAGGTGGCGTTACTTGTCGCGGCCGCCAGCGTGGCTTTCGTCTTCTGGGTCATTAAGCGACCGCGGAGCTTGATGCTGCCAAGCTGGCTCAAATCGATAAACGGCAAACTGGGAATTGTTTGGCAATATTTTGCGCCGGGACGCGTCCATGGATCCCACAGCCAAGGGAGCCGTGACGTCGGTCGATTTCTCCTGGCTGCGATTTTTGCCGTCTTCGTCAGCGTTTTTTGTTTCGGCGCCGATCGAATTGCCGGCATATTTCCCCGTGCGATGGCCGTGCCTTTCATTCTTGGCGGATGGCTGCCGTTCCTTGCATACCTTGCGGGCCTCGGCCGGCAATTCCGCGCACCATTGATTGTCGGCCTGTTCACGTTCGTCGCCTTGCTGACTTTCATTTTGGGCGACAAACATTCCGTACGCGTGATCGAGGCGGACGCCGCGGCCGGTTCGCCCGTCAACAAGAACCCTGTGCCTCTGCAAGATGCGCTCATGCAGTGGATGAAGGAGAACCAGTGCGAGCCACAAGGCGGAGACGAGACGCGAGTGGCGAACTGCCCACGGCCAGTCATCGTTGCCGCGGCCGGTGGCGCGAGCCGCGCGGGCTTCTTCATGGCCACGATCATCGGCTATTTCATGCAGGAAGCGTCCGGCAACGGCCTTGATCCCGATAAAGTGCGCCAGCGGCTGTTCGCCATTTCAAGTGTCTCGGGTGGCTCCATGGGAGCTGTGATGGTCACGGTGGCGCTCAACGCCGAGACCAACACGAACGATCATCCCTGCATTAACTCGTCCGTCGACCAATGGTGGGGGCAAACCGTCGGCAATTGGCGCGACTGCTTCGAAGCCTTGACCAGCGGCGACTTTCTGACGGCCGATTTCCTCGGCTTCGCCTTCAACGATATGCTGCCGTTCGGCCCGGGGCGTGACCGAGCTGCCTTATTGGAGGACAGCTGGAGCACGCGGTATAAGCGCGTCGCCACTGCCGCAAACAAATCGGCGACGCCGCCCAAGTGCCAGGGCCTGGACTGTCCATTTCTATCGCTACGGCCGCGACCGGGTCATTGGATTCCTTGGCTTGTTCTCAATGGCGCTTCGGAAGCGACCGGTCGCCGTATCGTGACAACGTCCTTGGCCATGACCTACACGCCGAAGGCGGCGGAGGTGAATCCGTGCCCCACGGCTACCGGGCAGGGGCCGTGCCCGCTATTTGTCCAGGCCGACAGCTTTCATGAACTGCTGCAACACGCCGTGCCTCCCGTCGGCTGGTGGGGATGGCTGGGATTCCTCGAGCGTGATCGCCTGCGAAGCACTATCGGCGATGATGTGCGCTTGAGCACGGCCGCGCACAATTCGGCGCGCTTTCCGTTCATTTCCCCGCCCGGTTCGATCCGGAATCAGATCCTGGACAAGAATCAAAACCAGAGGATCGTCGATCGTATCGTCGATGGCGGTTATTTCGAGAACTACGGCGCGCTAAGCGCGAAAGAGCTCGCTTTGGCCGTGCATGCCGTGGAACCGAGGTTGAAGCCGCTGGTGATCGTGATTTCGAACGATCCAGCGGACGTGCTCGCTCCCAGCGATGACGCCAGGTCGAATCTTCCAAGTCCGCCACGCCCCGCCGTCAACGGCAGCGAATTTGTCACGGATGCCACCGCTTCGCTCACCACTTTCGCTAATGCTCGCACTGCTCACGGTACGTTGGGCGTCGCCGAACTGCAAACGGCGTTGCACCAGGCCATTCCAGATTGCAAAGATCTCGTGATCCAGGTTCGCGTTTGGCCCGATCAGGACAGGACGCTCTCAATGAGCTGGTGGGAATCGTCGCTGGTTCAGCGGCAGTTGCATCGGCAGACCGAGGTTTGCCTGGACAACGGACGAGAGTGCACGTCCTATCTTCATCAGGGCGCCGACGCGAAAGGCGCAGATAAAAATCAGAATGCGCCGCACCTGAAAGCGATTTGGAATGCGATGAAGAACCCAGCTTGCATAGCCGCCAAATAACGGCCGGCCGCGCCCCAGCGGGGCGCTCGTGGTTATGCCGAGGCCTGGCTCGGAGCAATGTCATATCCGTTTGGATTCCGGCTTTGCCATCTCCACGTATCGACGCACATGTCGTGCAGCTTTCGTGTCGCGCGCCAGCCCAGGAGTTGATGTGCGAGGTCGGTGCAGGCGTAGTAGCTCGCGACGTCGCCCTCCCGTCGAGCTGAAAACACGAACGGAATGTCCTTGCCGCACGCCTTCGAGAAGGCGCGCACAAGATCAAGGACGCTGCTGCCGCGGCCCGTTCCCAGATTGACCTGGAGGAAGTCCTGCCGGCCGAGATGTTCGAGCGCACGCAGATGGCCGGTGGCCAGGTCCGTCACATGAACGTAGTCGCGGATGCCGGTTCCATCCGGCGTGCTGTAGTCGTTGCCGAAGATATTGACGTGGGGGCGCCGTCCAACGGCGACCTGAGCGATGAAGGGCATGAGATTGCTGGGAACGCCAAGTGGATCTTCTCCGATCAGGCCGCTGGCGTGACATCCCACGGGATTGAAGTAGCGCAGGATCGCGATCCTGAAGTCCTCAGTGGATTGAGCCACCTCTGTCAGCATGTCCTCGACGACAAGCTTGGTGCGCCCATAGGGACTGTAAGGCGACTTAGGGTGATCTTCAGTCAACGGAAGAAAGATCGGATCACCGTAGACGGTGGCCGATGACGAGAACACGAGCTTGTTGACGCCGACGTCCTTCATGGCCTGCACGAGTCTCATCGAGCCGAGCACGTTGTTTTCATAGTAGAGCAGGGGATGGCTTACCGATTCCGCGACGGATTTCAGCCCGGCGAAATGGATCACGGCTTCGCAGTGATGCGTCGCCAGCACGGTCGTAAGCAGATCGCGATCTCGAACGTCTCCTCGAACGACGAGGGGTGCCGTGCCCGTGATGCGCTCGATGCGCCTGACAACCTCGACATTACTGTTGGAAAAATTATCGAAAATGACGACCTGATGGCCGGCATCGATCAGTTCGATACATGTGTGGGAGCCGATATAGCCGGCGCCCCCTGTAACCATAATTTTCATGCGTTATCCAAATCTATCAATCGAAACCGCGGCGGATCGAACGCTTTGTCCGCAAGGATGGCGGGGAGCTGGCGTTCAGCTGTCCAATGTCATTTATTAATTTTGTCGAAAATTCCGACATCGATAGTTCAAACCGGAACAGCCAATGATCGCCTGTTCCGCCAGCCGTCTCAGATTTTGATTGTCGTGTCTTCAATAAGCGCTGTCGGTAAGCAAAAGAGAAGGTATCGTGACGATCAATATCTTTGCGTCGAGAGTTATCGACCAGTTGTGCGCATAGAACGTGTCGCATGCGACGCGCTTGCTATATGTCGTCGTACTACGACCGCTAACTTGCCAAAGGCCGGTAATGCCCGGGCGACAAGCTTTGTAGGCGTTTACGGCGTTGGAATACCTGACCAGTTCTTCCTCGGTAACAGGTCGCGGTCCGACAATGCTCATGTCGCCTCGAAGGACGTTAAACAGTTGAGGCAACTCATCCAGGCTGGACTTGCGCAGAAGAGGACCGATCGGCGTTATCCTTGGATCGTAGCGCAGCTTGCAATTGGTCGCCCACTCGGCCGCCGCCAGCGGATCGGAGTCAAGGAGCTGCTGCAATCGCTCCGGAGCGTCCGTAACCATTGTGCGAAACTTCAAGCAATCGAAGTGCTTTCCGTTGAACCCGACGCGCCGATGACGGAACAAGGCTGGTCCAGGAGAGGTGACGACGACGGCCAGAAAACAAATAATCAATAATGGAGCGAGTAAAATAATTCCGGAGAGTGCCAGGAAGATGTCGATCGCTCTCTTCGGACTTAATCCTATGGGACGCGGTGCTTCAACAGAAGTAAACCGCAACTTGCCACGTGTATCAACCAAACCGGGCATTCGGGTACTCCTACAAATATGGACGAGATCGAAAGGTATTTGTCTCCTTTAACGTTACCCTTTTTTAAGGATATCGTGCGGTGCACAATTCGCGCAAGCTTGTTTTCTAGGCATTTTTGGGCAAAATTTTGATCAGCATTTTAAACATCGCGAGTTAGTTTTCATCAAGCTAATCCGAGGGATACGGCTTCGGCACGCGCCATTTTGAGAATATTGAGCGAAGACTGGAACGATCACAAACGATCACATTTATGTGGCGGTACAGCATAACGCACCTCCCAACTAAGAGCCCCGCGATGTTTTCGCGAACAGCTAAAGTTCCAAGGTCTGATCCGGGACTGCTCGATAACGAGGCACATGGATCGCAAGCACACGCCCAAACCCGCCGCGGCGTCCGTTTTTTTTGCCGTTCGTGCTGTTCCCAAATCCGCGTAGGCGTAACTGGTCGCTGTTACGCGGCTTCAGCTGTTGTTACCGCCATGCTGTCGGATCGGTTCCGGTCGATTGGTTTGTAACTCAGACGTATCATCCGCTGCGCGCGAGCGCCCGCAACCCCTGGCGCTGCTCCAGCTCACGCTTGAGCGTTCGGCTTTGTGTAGTACATATAGCGCCGATCCGAATAGCCTTCGTACCGGCGCATGACGGCTTCATCGGCTTTGTTGAGGACCGCGCCCAGCAGGCGATCAGTCAAAACAGGCGATGAACTAACCGCCTTTAGAATTTCATCGGTCGACGTGCTTCCCCACTCAACAACCAGAACGAAGGCGTCGAACAGATGCGCCACCGCCTTCACGTCAACCACCGGCAGGATGGGCGGCAAGTCGACCAGGATATAGTCGTAATTGTTCCTGGCCGTCTTAAACATGTCCTTGACTGCCGGTGAATTCAAAACGTCGGAGCTGTTGGAAAACGCGACCTTCGTCGAAGCTGGCAGGAAATCAAATTTGAACTTCGAATCCGGGATGAGCAGGTCGTCGACGTTCAATCTGTCCGCGACCATGTCGAGCAAACCTGGCTCGGCCGCATAGCCAAGCAACCTGGTCATCGAAGGGTTTCGCAGATCGGCGTCAACCAGCATGGTGCGCGCGCCGGTTTTCGCCACAAATGCCGCAAACGATGCTGCGACGGTCGTTTTTCCTTCGCCGGGGAGTGCTGAAACGATCCCGATGACCTTGCCTCCGGTCGGATGAAGATCGATCGCGACCTTGATGTATCGCAAGGCCTCCGCGGTTTCGGAAAACGGCGATACCTCGTTGATCTGGCGAAATGCCGTCGAATCCCGCCTTGCTTGCGGCTTGCCGACCAGGGTCTTCTGCTTGGAGAAAGCTGGCAGAACGGCAAGGCAGGTGGTTCCCAGAAGTTTTTCAAGTTGTGCGCGCGTATGGATCTGCCGGTCCATTTGTTCGCGGGCGATTCCACACGTTACGCCAAGCATCAATCCGCAAATTGCCGCCAGCGCGAGCGTTAATCCGATCTTCGGCGAGCTTGGCTTGCGCGGCGGCGATGCCTCCGTGACAATTCGGGCTTCCGTAGACGGAAACGACTGCTGCTGTACCGATTGGGTGAACCGCGACAGGAATGTCTCATAAATATTGCGGTAGCTGGTCGCGGCCGTTTCGAGTTCGCGCAGGTGGACCTGTGACTGCCTCGTCGCGGCAGACTTCTGGAAAACCTCGGTCATGCGCTTGTCGATGGCTTCTTCCTGGCTTCTCGCGATCTGGTATTCGCTCTTGTAGCTCTCGGCGATGCGGGAGACCTCATCCCAGATTGACTGTTGCAGCGTCGCCATGTCGGTTCGCAGATTCTGGACGGCCGTATGAGTGGGCCCATACTTGGCGCTCCACTCGCTTACCTTGTTTTGATCGTCGAGAAATTGTTGTCGGAGCTTCGTAATGACGGGGCTGCTCAGTGCGTCCGTAACGACAGGATCGGGAATGATAAAGCTCGCCTTGTCCGATCGTTGCTCCAGAACGTGCGATATGCGGTCAAGTTTTGCACGCGCCTGACTGGTGTCGGCGCGGGCCTTCGCCAAGGCTATTCCAAGCTGATCAAGCTCGGTTTCACTGGCGAGCTTGCCGTCGACCCCGATAATGATGCCGTTTGCGGATTTGTAGTCCTGGACCGCCTTAAAGGCGTCGCTGGCCTGCTGGCGCAGCTCGCCTATTCGTTGCTGCAGCCACTCGCTGGCGCGGCGGGTCGCCTCGAACTTTGCTTCCAACTGGTCTTCGATGTAGGCGTCAGCGAACGCATTGGCGATCTTCGCCGCCTTGACCGGATCGAGCGAGGTATACGCGATTTCCTCGTGATAGCTGCGCCCCAGGCGGATAACGCGCAGATTGCTTGCGAGAGTGCCGATGGCGCTCTGCATCAGGTCATCGTCGGTAGGCTTCTCTTCCGGTTCGGCGGCCCATTTAAATCCGGGCCATTTGGATGCGCCTGACTTGACGATGGCAGATTTGAACAACAAGAAGGTACGTTGCCTCAGTCCCGGGCCGGATCCGATGAACTCCGGGTCTTCGTTCAGGTGCAATCGACGAATAACCGCGGTGGCTACCTTTTCCGATTTGGTGGTCTCTAGCTCGCTTTCAACCGCCGAGTCGTCGACACCGCGGCTTTCGGATGACATTTCGCTCTGCACCCACACGATCTTTTTGGTGTCGATGATCATGTCGGTTCGGGCGGTATACCGCGACGGCGAAGCAAGAACGTAGGCGGCGCCAAGGAAAATCGCCACTGCGGTAATCGCGGCGATCAGACGCCACTCGCGGCCCAGGAAAGCGCGAAGCTGAAGCATAGACAACGTTCCGGAATGGGATTCGTTGTCTGTCAGCGGCGTGAAGGGCGGAAACTGGCCGGCTATGTTCATCTGCCATTCCTTAAACTAACGCGTACTCAAACCAACGTGGACTTATCTCAGCGGCGTCACCTCGTATCCACGGGCGCAATTCAGCGCGTCGCATTCCGCGATCCGCCAAAGTAGCTGTGTCTTGTTAGTTGTGTTGATACTGAGGCCAGCAGATACAAAAGGGCGTGCAACTCCAACGACACCAGGTGTCACGGTGGACCCTGGATATGAGTTCGGATTATTAGCTGCCAATACCAACGGAACCTGGCCGTCGAACGCTTCAACTACTTGTTTCTCATCGAGAATTGATGCCTGCAAGGTATAGGAGAACGAACAGCATATCAATCGCGGCTGCCGTTCAAAATTCAGGCGGCCTTCAAAAGGTTGAACGACCTGACCTTTTTCGAGAAAACGCCGCTCAGGCGCGACGCATGTGCACATACTTTGCGCAGGAACTCTCGAAGTAAGATTGGGGCCTGGTCTGCGTTCATTGATTTGTGACGTTCCTAAGTTTGATGATCTGTTGGCAAGATTTCCGTCCCTTATGCGCTCGGGCGAGCGTTCCGCAACCGGATACCTATCTCTGGCGCCTGTGTGATTAGTCGGCCCCGGTGATCGAGGATAGGTCCGTATCGGTGACCGATACCTCCAGCCCTTTAGAGGCAGCGCGCGTATCAGGGTTCCACTTGCGACTTGCTTGCAGTATGCGCGTTCGCTTTTTGAGCCAGGAGCTCGTCGATATGCGCGCGCATCTTCTGGAAAAATTGATCGCGGCCGAACTGTCTCGCGTGGGCTGCAATTTTTTCGGGATCGATTTCGATATCGGAAAGACTCCGGACCGCCGCGCAGATGTCCTCGACGGTTTGCTTCTCGAAGAAGACGCCCGATAGTCCCTTGGCAACTGTCTCGATCGCACCGCCCCGGCCATAGGCGACGACGGGACGTCCGCTCGCCATTGCTTCGACCGGCACCATCCCGAAATCTTCCTCGCCCGGGAAGATCAATGCGCGGCATCTCGCGTAATGTTGCTTCAAGACGTCAAAAGGCTGCGAACCCAGTACCTTGACGGTGGGGCCGGCAAGCCCGCGAATTTCGTCGAGCATCTCGCCGCCGCCGATTACGACGAGTTCGAGCTTCATCTCGTTGAAGGCGCGCACCGCGAGATCCGGCCGTTTGTAAGATACAAGCTCACCCACCATCAAAAAATAATCGCCAAGCTCGGAAGGTGCAGCGGGCGAAAATGCTTCGGTGTCGACGGGAGGATGAATAACCACGGAAGGCGCTCCGTAGTATCGATGGATCCGCCGGGCAACCGTTGCTGAATTCGCGACAAAGCTGTCGACCCGCGCGGCCGACGTCACGTCCCACATTCGCAGATAGTGAGTGAGCAGCGGCATCATCTGTCGCGCTACCCAGCCGGCGCTTTGCCGGTAGTCGTGATACATGTTCCAGATGTAACGCATCGGTGTATGGCAGTAGCAAACGTGAAGCGCATCAGAGGGCGCAATGATGCCCTTGGCCGGCCCTGATTCACTGCTGATGATGAGGTCGTAGCCGCGCAGATCGAGTTGTTCGAGTGCCAGCGGCATCAGCGGCAGATAGGTTTTGTACATCCTGGCGGCGCGCGGCAGCGCATTGATGAACGTCGGAATGATGCGGTGCTGACGAATTCTGTCGGAAACCATCTCCGGAACGTAAACGTGGGTGAAAATATCGGCCTGCGGATACATCTCGCATAACGCTTCAATCACCTTCTCACCGCCCCTCATTCCGACAAGCCAGTAGTGAATGATGGCGACTTTCATCGACTCCCTTTCATTGAATTGGGAAAAGCAAGAAGAATTAGGAAAAGCAAGAACATCAGGCAATGGGCGGCGTCGCTTCGGAGCGGGTTCGTATCAGCGCGATTTAGGCGGTGGTCCTGCGGGGCAGCCGTTCGGCGGGCCGGCGTCCCGTCCGTATACGTGGACGTAGTCGACCAGGAGCGTGGAGGGGTTTGGTGTCTGATCGATAGGCCAGCCGCTGCCGAGCGCAAGATTCACGAGCGGATACAGCGGGCCATCAAGTTCAGGCGGAGTAGGTTGACTCCAGACCTGCTTGCCATCGAGAAAGAAGGCGACGGCCTGCGGCGACACGTCGACTCCGTATGTATGATAGTCCTGGACCAGGGAGCCGTCGGGAACGGTGATCTTCTCGCCGGTGGCTCTCGTCTTGGCCGTGTCCTTGTACCAGATATGAAGTGCGGTTCGATAAGCGTCCGTGAACTGGCCATAATATTCAATGACATCTATTTCCACATTGCGATCGGAGCCAGCCACCGGCTTTAGTGCGGCCAGCCAAAAGGCCGGCCAGGTACCGGGCCCCGGCGGCATCTTCATCCGCACTTCGAAATATCCGTAGCGTGTTCCAGCGCCCGCGCCTGACGCGTCGGCTGCGGCGATGAGGCCCGAAGCCCATCGCCCCTCGCGGTCCTTGGAGGCCGTGATGGAAAGAATTCCGTCCTCGACCTTGAACGGGCCGCGCGGTCCCGGATCCGCAAATCTTGCGTCACCAAAATCACCGCTCCACGGCGTGTGTGCGGTCCAGCGTGCCGGGCCGATGCGATGGGCGGAAATGCTTTCCTCGTCGA
Organism: Bradyrhizobium canariense; assembly: GCF_900105125.1. Taxonomy (NCBI): domain Bacteria; kingdom Pseudomonadati; phylum Pseudomonadota; class Alphaproteobacteria; order Hyphomicrobiales; family Nitrobacteraceae; genus Bradyrhizobium; species Bradyrhizobium canariense. The sequence continues at coordinate 7,501,153 of NZ_LT629750.1, forward strand.
AATCCTCGATCATGACAGGATGGAGCTCGCACGAGCCGGAAGTTTCCGGCGAAGCCGCGTATGCAACTGGAACCTTCAAAGCGACCAGAGCGATGGCCAGGAAGCCGGGCAACAATTTATTCATCTGGCACGCTCCTCGATGAGATCAACATGGCGTTAATTTAAGCATCGACATGGTTGCCGTCTGTCATGTTGGCCGGGGCAAATCGCCATGGCAAGCCATTTGAAATCACGCGATGTGCGCGCTCCGCGCGGAGCAAAATAGATCTACCGTCACAACATTGAGCACTGCGTGACACCGCCGTTCCGATGTGAGAGGCCCGAATAGCACGGCGCTGATCACGCAATCTGCGCCGAAATGGTTTTTAACCGGATTCCAAGGACGAAAAGTGCGCCGATGTAGACCGCGGCGCCAAGCGCGGAGGTAACTCCCAGCTCAAGGATTCCGTTGAGGTGATGCCCGGCAAATTCACGCTGTAATATCAGGACAAAAAGGGCCATCACGGCGCACGCTGCTCCGACTTTCCAGAGGTGACCGATCTCCGCAGCTGCGTTAGTGCCCACCAGATACTTCGCGGTCAGCAGCGACAAAACAAACATGATCAGTGAAACCGCTCCGCGCGCGGCAATCACTCCCATCAGGGAATAAAAATATAATCCAAGTAACATCAAAGAAACCTTGCAACACAATTCGATGAAGCTCAGCCGAAATACGAGGTTCGTCCGGTTCGTCGCAAGCGCGAGGGAATGCAGGGGTTGATAGAAGGCGTTAAGAACGCTCGATAAAGCCAGCCACTGCAAATAAATCGCTGCGTCGTTCCATTTGGCGCCCAACAGCGCATTGACAATAAGATCTGCAGTCATGGCCATGCCGATGCATGCCGGAGCCGCAAGCAGCATCGTAAAGCGTGAGGCCTTCGAGTAGGCATTTCGAAGCCGCTCGCGATCGTCATTGATTCTCGAGAACGCCGCCATAACCGGCTGCATCGCCGGACCTATCAAGCTCTGCGTCGGCAAAACCGATAAATCGCTTGCCATCGCATAGCGGCCCAGATCGGATCTGGTGACGAAATAGCCGAGCAATATCCGGTCAAATTGCCAGCTTAAGGCGGCAACGAGTTGCGCCATCGAAAGCCATCCCAGAAATGTCGAAAAGTCAGCGAGATTGGCCAGCGAAAGTTTCGGCCTGTATGGCGCGAGGAGATATGAAATCAACATCGCGGCGACAGGAGCCGATATGCTGTTGGCCGCGATGGCCCAGTAGCCGCCTCCTAGGTATACGACCGAGACTGCCACGATGAAGGCTGCGATTTTTCCGAGGATCTCGGCGATAAATACCTGCCGAAAACTCATGTCCCGAATGTACCTCACCATAGCGGGACTATAGAGACTGCGGGCGATCGGCCCGATTACAATAACGGCGACCAAGGCGAAGAGACGATGGTCGTTGTAAATGCGGGAAAATGGCCACGCCGCCAGAAGCACGACCAAGGCGAGGACAAGACCTCTCAGAGCGCCCAGCGTGAAGGCCGTGTCCAGATGGGATTTCTTGAGGCGATCCAGGCGCGTCAGTGCTTGAATGAGCGGAATTTCAAGCACCATATCGGCGATCACCGTAAGGGTCATGGCGAGCGCGGTTAGGCCAAAGTCCGCCGGGGTCAGCGTTCTGGCCAGGACAAGAACCGTAACGAAGTCGATGAGGCGGCCTGCCAGACGGGCTGAAACCGTCCAGCCAGCCCCCAGAAGGGTTTTCATTGTCAGCATTATTGCAGTCCCGGATTTGTGCTCAATCGCGCAACCCCTCTGCATGCCCCGGGTTCAACTGACCGCGAACTGGGCGTTGCAGCCGTTCGTACATGTTGCCGGCTTGACGGCAATGCCGCCGTCCGAACGGGCAAGCGCCGGCACAGAACGAGTGGCTGCGTCCGAAGTTCAAGAGGCTGCCTTGTCATCGCTTGGGCCATCAGGCCGAGACACCACTCCAGAACGAGACACTGCGATGTCTCGAACCGCGGGGCGGATTGCGATCGCGCGCTCAGGTTCCACACGCCCCCTCAGCACGTCCGCAAACCCACGAAAATTACCTCGCAGCCGGCCTCTGCGATCGATGAAAGGTTCTGGCTTCGCCGCTCCCAATATGTTGCTCGTGATGTTCCGAAAGAGCTGCCCGGCAACCTGCCCAACCGTCATTGTTTTCTTGCGCAGCATGTAGATGGGATTAACGATCTGCGAATAACCGAGGCGATCGCCCGATACCCGGCCGCTCTTGACGCCCATATGCACGCCGCAGGCGCTCGCGGACTTGATGAGTTCGCCCCCGCGCTTGGCAAGAGCTGCGCTGAAGTCGCGGTCCTCGAGCCACCCATAGAGCACCAGACGTTCATCGAACTTCAGGCCGCCGATCGCGGACAAACGGAACGCCATGTTGCAGCCGTAAGGGCTGTAGGGTTCGATGCGCGACCAGGAGGTCGAACGATCGCCGGTGTCCAGAATGCGGACCGCGTCATTGAAGCTTAACCCCGGTCCCTTGATGTCATCGGCGAGAACGTGACCCGTGAAGGCGACAACCTGCGGCTCGTCGCGAAAGGTCCTGGCCGCCATGGCCAACCAGTCGGCATCGGCTACAAAATCGTCATCAAAGAAAACCACGACGTCAATTTCTGCCGGAAGCGCCGCCAGCGCCGCATTTCGTTGCGCTGCCAATCCGGGCCGTCCCGTCACAATTGTGACAGCCGGCAGATCGGCGGCCTCGCCGGCGTCCTCACGGACCACACACGACACAATGATGGTTGCGGGCTTCAGGGTCTGGGTTTCAAGCAGGTGATTGAGCGTAGCAGTTACAATCTTGGGACGGCCGAGGGTTGCGACGACGACCGCGACCTTGGGCATGGGACGATCTCCAACGCTGAGCGAAGCCGAATGCGTCTTGGGCTCACGCATGAGTTCGAGATAGCCGGCGGCCGTATCGGCCCAGGAAAACAGGCGAACCTGTTCACGACCGCGCCCAACCAGGTCCTGCCTGAGACCAGATGATTGCGCGAGCGCGCGCACGTGATGAACCCATGCGGCGGGATTGTCAGGTGGCGCCATCAGCGCAGCATCGCCGCACACCTCGGGCATGCTTGCGCGGTCCGACGAGACCACCGGACAACCGCGCGCCATCGCTTCAACGATGGGAAGGCCAAACCCTTCTGTCCAGGACGGGAAGAGCAGGCAGAGAGCCCGGTCCATCAGGTAAGCTAAATCATGATCTGTGACGTAGCCGACCACCTTGACGTTTGGCGCGGAGGACAAGGTCTCCGGCGCGAAGATGCCAGCGCCTCCGCCCGCGACAATGATGTCGAGGCCCATTTCAGCCAGCTCGGGTGCGGCGTCGAGCAGCAGTTGCAGATTCTTGTGACGTGCGTGTGATCCGAGCGCGAGCACAAAGCCGTGTTCGGAACGTTCATGTGCCTCGGCGACAACCGTTGGGCCGATGCGCGCGAGTGCAGGATCCCAGGCGAGCGCGTGCTCGTGGCCGTCAGGAAGCACCATGATGTCCGCAGCCCGCACCGGAAGGTAACGGGCGATCTCGCGCGCAGAGTAGGCCGAAACCGTCGTAATTCTCGCAGCGCGCCGGGCGAGAAGCGGCTGAAGCGTACGGTAAACCGTACGAAATGCGGAGCCATAGCTTTCGGGCGCAACAAATATGTTGGCGTCGTGAATGCACACGACCTGATCGGTCTTCACGGCGGGCGCCGTGTTGCACAGATTGAGCAAACGCCCATGCCAGCGCGCGGGTAGAACGATTTGCTCCCAGGAATGCCCGGCGAGCGGGCCAGCACTAACGAGTGGCATCGCCGAGAAGCCCGGATCTGGAGCCGACGGTGGCGCGACGATCGGCGCATTGGCCTTCACGTCCGAAAGGACGGCGTTCATGGCGGTGAGCACATTGCGCGCATAGCGCTGCACCCCTGTCACGGGCTGGGTCAGGAAACGGCCATTGACGCCAAACGAGGGGGAGGTTGAGCTCATTGTCCTCGCTCCGACTATTGCGCCCGGCCGGAACTATCCTGGCGGGGACTTAGCCGGGACTCAAAAGCGAACGCCGACATGAATGGACGTTCAACGACGACATAAAACAAGGCGCCGAAAAAGAGCGATGCCGGTATCAGAACAACAATATACAGGCTGTAGATTGCGGCCGGATGATGCAATGGAATGTGTTTGAGTAATACAGACGCAACACCCTCAATCACAACGATGTGAACCAAATAGATCGAATAACACATCGTACCTATCAACGCGACCCAAGGTGCACCCATGAGTCTGCGGCTGATACGCCCATGCATCGCGCCGAAATAACTTGCGAGCACAGCCGATAAGAGCGCGAAATTCCAAAAGACGTCAGACCAGCCACCGCCGGGTTTCGCGTCAACTTGCGTGAAGTACAGGCCTATCAACAACAGCGACAATACCCCGGCTGCGAATAGCAGGTCGAAACGCGTAGAGACGATTTCCGAGAGCGCGGTTCGCATCCGGACGAAGTCCGCCGTGACAATCCCGGCCACAAACAAGTACATGTGCGCCAAAAGGCCATATCGAAATCTCCCGTCGAATGGCCGCAAAAAGTCAAACAGACCGGCCGCTGCGATCAACAACACAATGCAAACGCAAGCTACGGCAGTGCGAAGGCGCGCGTGGCGTGATCGCATCTGGAGCCAGATCAGCAAAGGGGCGAGCAGATAGAACTGGATCTCGATCTCGAGTGACCAGGTTGGAGGGTTCAGTCGAGATGACGTGTCATAGACCAGCCCGTGAAGATAGAACAGGCTGGCCAGCCAGCTGTGCGAGATTGGCAGGTTCGATGTTGCCGAGCCGAACCCGACTGCCGCGACGATGAGCAGGCAGATCGTGATAGCAATGACATATGGCGGGTAAATCCGCCGAAGCCGCTGCAGGTAAAACCGTCCGATGCGCCACGTTGCCGGCGGGCGCGACAGGAATGGTTGCGCGATAACATAACCGCTGATGAAGAAAAACAGCGCGACGCCGACTTCGCCGTGAGGAAACCACGGGTACAGATTGTAAACCTGTTGCCCATCAAGATTGAGGTAGTCGACGAACCGGTCGGCCCGCAGTGAGACGTGCCACAAGAGGACGATGGCTATCGCCAGAAAGCGAAGGCCGTCGATCTGTGGGATATACGCCGTGCGCGTCGTTGGTCGCCCGATGCGTTGAGGAAGCGACGCCATGAAGTCAAATAAAGCCTGTCCACGCAACATACTGCCTCCACTGAAATAACTTGCAGACGCTGCGGGAATTTTATGGTCGGCTTCGAGTTGGAACAGCAGGTCAATTCCCCGGCGTCGTATGTAAGTATTCGTTAAATCGATAAGTCGTCGGTATAGCGCCTCGCGATCCGCTTCACTCCTGATTAGCTATTTCAACGAACGCGTGATTTCGTCATCCAATGCATCCGACAATATGCGATAGCCGAGCGGCGTGGGATGCAGATAGTCATCTTCCAGATCCCGCGACATGCCGCTGCCAGCAGGCGACAGCGTGGCTCCCGGATCGGCATAGAAAATAATTTTGTTATCGGCACATGCCGCTATTCGACGATTGATCTGGTCTCCCATCTGCCGCCAAATATCATCCGGGGCCGCTCCGCGCGGCAGAAGGCCCAGCAGGAGAATCCGGCTGCTCGGAGAAAGGTTGCGGATTGACCGGATGATCTCTCCGATTCCGATTGCCACCGCTTCGGGGTTGCCTCCGGGGTAGGTGTCGTTGGCGCCGATCAACATCACGATCAGATCGGGACGCAGAGATTTTCCCAATCCCATGCGCGGCAGCCGCCACAGCATTCCTTGTGTCGTGTCGCGTGCCACGCCCAGATGCAGAGCTCCCATGGAGCCGAAATGCCGGTTAAAGAGGTCGGGATCCCAGCGCTCAACGATGGAGTCGCCGAGGAACAGCAACTTGACGCGCGAAAGATCGGAGTTGGCGAGTTGGTGCTCGATCTCGTCCACGCGGGGGCGCCAGTCCGGCAGTTCGTCGATAGGCCTCGCGGTCGCCTGCGGCGGCAATGGTTGGCCCGCCCGCGGTGCAGGGCATGAAGCCTGTGCGGCGCCGCCGAAGATGAGGCTGCAAATCGCGGTTAGTCTCATGGCGGCGATCATGGGCCGCGCACAGTACGGGATGCCTGTCTCGAGATACTTCGAAAAACGGCCATTGAAACGGAAGGACGAGCGCGCGCTCATGCTCTCGCTCCGGTCAGTGGGCTGGATTCGGCGAAAGGTTCTTCAGCCGTCCGTTCGGGTTCCGCGCAGGCCATCGCGGCTAGCACGTAAAATAACAACCCCTGCTCAACGGTCGGGGCCGCAAGGGCGTCGCCTATTATCAGACCCAGGCAAGCATTGCGCGCTGCAAGGCGGACGTCGGAAGGGAACGTCCGCGGTGTGCCGCGGCCATGCAAGAATGCCGTCCCGATAAAGAGCAGATAGAAGAGTGATCCCGGTATCCCAACATTTGACACCAGCGCAAAGGGAAGACTCGAAGTCCGAACCGTGCCGAGGCCGACACCCAGCCCATAGGAATCGAAGAAGTTCTGCAGCGCATAGACGTTCCAGGCATCGCGCGCAACGCCGGAATCCGAACCAGCCTTGTTGAAGATCAAGAGGTCGATGTAGTTGCGTACCGTTTCCGACGCCGCGTCATTGAGTAATACGGCAAGGACCACCGCGATTACCGCGAGTGGCGCGCACAGCACCGCTGCCGAGCGATAAGGTCTATTGGGGTGAAATCCAGAGCGAAGCAGAGCTGTCGCATACAGGATCAGGAGTACAGGGCCCGTACCGGCAAGTCCTGTCGACGACGTCGACAAGACAACAAGGACCAGTGAAGCGATCGCCAGAACACCGGTTAATGCCGGTCTGCGCCCACACAGCCATAGTGTCCCCGTGAAGCCGAGCGCCCCCAGCGTTGTGCGCGCAAACGCCGACGCTTCCGGAAAGGATCCGACAATACGCTTTAACCCGCTTACTTCCTCCTCATTGTGGAGCGTGTACTGGGCGTTCCGCATGAACTCCAGCAGCCATTGTGTGCCGCTGGAGTAGGTGACGACATCAACCAACGCGAACAGAACGTTACCCGCGGCATAAGCCAAAAGCGCGCCGGTGATTGCCGCGAAGCCGGCTTGTGTCGAGGCGACCGCTACAGCAATGGTGAAGCAGATCAGATCGGCGATCATATAGACCGATTGTGTGAAATTACTGGATACCGGGCCAAGCGGCACTGTTGAGCCAGTGGCGGCATATTCCGAAGCTCCAAGCGGAATGATTTGCGCGTCGCCGGCCAGGAACCTGGGAATGAGGATGGCGCTGACGACACCGTACAGCACCAGGCACATGAGCCAAAAACCTGGTTTCGGGAAACGTATGGAATCGATGGCGCCAGCCCTCTCGTGGTTCCGCGTGAACACGGTTGCGGCGACGAAAGCCAGGAGAAGATGTGCAGGCTGGATATTGGCCGGACCAATCAGAACAGCGGCGGCAGCTCCGAACAGCGTTGCGACCACGAGCGTTGCAAATGCGGCGCGATATCCCAGCAGCAGGCCTAGCAGGCCGGCTATGATTGTCAGCAGACCGATAGGCTCGATACTCATCGTGCAATATCCGACGCTGCTAAGGTTGACCGGATCCGCATCATCGCTACCCGAGCCCAATCGCTTGCCCGCTTCGGGCTAACATTATTCCACAGCACGTTGCAATTTATTGAAATCTCTCAAGTCGTTGCAGCCGATCTGCTCTGCACGATCCGTGCCAGACTCGAGGATGGCTTACCGAAAATGCGGACCGCGCGAAAAGGTCCGCAGGATCGAGGTGGGCGCCGCGTTGGCCGATCCCTCAGCCGTGTTGGCGAGCCAACAATCCTCGCAGCGACAATATGGAACCCAGCATGGGTAACAAAGCGTGCTTCAGGAACGGGAACTCGCGCGCAATGGCGCCTTCACGCCACAGCTGTGACTTCACGGAAATTAACTTTCTTATGAATGTCATGTTTTGCCCGGGCGCGACGACGCGAAGGACATCCGAGCGCCCGAAATCGACAGAACGGCCGCCGACTTCAAGACATCGCAGTTCGGCCTCGGTCGGTTGAGTAATCGCGTCTTTAAGGCGTCGCCAGGCGATTTCTGCATCCTGGAGCGCAATTGCTCCACCGTTGGCCGGCAAAGCTTCAATATAGGCGAGAGCGCCGGAGAGCAGATGGTTGCCCACGGACGGATCGATCGCGCCGAAAGTTATGTCTCCGCAGTTAGCTTCCGTCTGGCCCAGTTCGTTCTCTGTAAACAAGTGTACTGAAGGCACCGCCGGCTCGAACAAACTTTCGACCAAATGCCAATATCGCAAGACGCATGAGCATACATTGAACGGACTGTAGAAGTTCTGCTCAACCACCAGGCCGCTCACCTTTGGAAAGTGTTCCTCGCTATGACCCTTGTAATTCGAGCGCGCGAACTGAATGGTTTCCACCCGGATTTCAGGGAACCCGCTCGCCAGTAGACGCTGCGTGCTGCCATAGAGCCCGGTGTCGCACAGTATGATCCGGTCCGCGTCGCCAACGAGCTGCCTGAAATGGCGCGTAAACAGCGCATTCTGCTTCTCGATATCTGCGAGCACTTCGGCGCCCGAACTGCCGAACAGGAGCGTGACGAACTGCTGCGCGGAAAACGGGCGGCGCCAAATTTCCGGGAGCTCATAGGTTCGCCCACCAAGGGCTTTGGCGACGTCGGCGAGGACGCCTCCGCGAAATTCGCGGTCCAGCTCCTCAACGACTGAATCGCTCCGCGTCAACAGCGCTGCTCGCGCCGCGACCAGGCGTGAGATCATTATATTCTCACGCCGCATGCCAAGTGGAAGGCAAAGCTTTGCCAGCACACGTTCGAATGCTTCGCGAATGCCGACCCCGCCTCTTGCGCAAAACAGCAGGACTGCCTTGTCGGAAGCTTCGGCTTCAACAGCATAGAGCCAGGCCAGCAGGCAGAACTGGGTCACAATCGGGCCGAGCACATAGCGCCCAAACAAATTGGCATTGTCGAAAGATGACGTTGTCGCCTTCGCGGCCCGCGCCCGCCGGCGCGCGAAGCGTCCAGCTTCCGTCAATGCGCCGTTGGCGGAGCGAACATACCGGTGATATGGCCGCCGTGGCGTATGATAAGCAGCGATGCCTTTGGCCGAAGGAGCTTGCACATCGGCGAGAAAATCGTCGCCGATATGCGCCATTTTTTCGGGTGAGACGTTCTCGGCCTGCGCCACGGCGGGGAACAAATCTCCGTCGCGTTTGGTCAGGCCATGATCGGCGCTGCTATACACGCGGTCGATAAGGTCAGGACCGTGGAAATGTTGAATGAGTTCGCTGACCGCCTCGGACGGCAGAGTGGTATCGCTAACAGCAACGATCCGCGTACCGGCGCGCCGGTGGGCTCGCAGGATGTTTGCGAGAGGTTCGTTGGCAACGAGCGAAGCCTTTTCGATCTGCACTTCAATCCGCAGGCGCTCGGCAAGCAGGGAAGATGGAAGGCCAAGCATGCTCAATTGGCGACTGATGATATCGACAAGCCGCACCTCGCCCGCACGTCCCCGTACACTTAGTTCACGGAAAGCAAGCCGCTGCGCCTGGAACCGCGTGTCTGCCAGAAAATCAGCTTTGATGTGCCAGCCATGGCGCGCGAGCAGATCTGAAAATAATCGCTCGCCCTTCACAATCCGCGATCGTTCCGATCTGCTCGTACGCAGGAGCAGCGTGTCGAAAACGTCGGTGGAGATCACATCGATCTGACCGACCGCATTAACCAAATCAGCAAGGCTGTTTCGTTTCATCGTAAATCGCGCGCGAACTCCGGTTACCAGCAAATGATACAGAAAGTATATGAAGTATATTCAGAGATGCTTCGTCCTTTTCTCTCTTTCGGACGTGGGCTCCATGATCTATACTTGCATAATTGTTACGCAAGTTATTTCATAACAGATATTCTTTGACTTTGCACTTTCTATTCAGGCCGCAAGGAGCGGCCGATGGCAGCATCTGACGAACGTTGGAAGAGTGCTGTGAGAAATCGAGACGGGTACCTGGATCCAAATCGGTCGGAGAATGGCAATGCAGCGCGTGGCGAAGCACGGTGTTTCTGCGCTGGGCTACGCTGCCCACAGGGCAGTCAAGAGCGCCTCGGTCCGGAGAATGCTGTTTAATTCAATCCGTCTGAAACGGATCGAAGCTGAGCGCTTTATGGGCATGGAGGAGTGCAGATTTTTGGCTTATTGCTTTTTAAATCGACACGAATCGAGATCTCAGATCCTGCAGGATCTTTGGGTGGCCTACGAACTCGGTGAACGGCAAGGGGGCTTCTTTGTCGAGTTCGGAGCGACCAACGGAGTCGTGAACAGCAATAGCTGGCTGCTCGAAAATAAGTATGGTTGGAAGGGCATTCTCGCTGAGCCGAATCCGGTGTGGCACTCCGCTCTCGGGGAGAACCGCAAATCCGCAATCGATCATCGTTGCGTCAGCTCGAGGACTGGAGAAATTGCATCGTTCCTGACGACCGATGCCTCCGATCCGGAGCTAAGCTCGATTGCGGAGTTCGCGAGTGGGGATCACTTTGCGGGCGTGCGCGCCGAAGGAGTCGAGATAAAGGTAGAAACCGTATCCCTTAACGAGTTGCTCCTGGAGCACAACGCTCCCGCTGAGATAGGCTATCTTTCTATCGATACCGAGGGCAGCGAGTATGACATATTATCGCACTTTGATTTTACGCGTCACACGATTGATCTCATTTCGGTAGAGCAGAACAGACACACGGAGCCCAAGATCGAGGACTTGTTGACCAGCCAAGGTTATAGTCGCGTGTTCAGGGAGTTTTCACAGTGGGACGGTTGGTACGTGAAGGCCGAGCGACGGCGTCAAGGCTCGCGTTTTTAACGGATACGGCGGCGCATGGTTCCCGATCCCAGCCTGTCGATGGCACAGTTACTGCAGGGAGGCTACAAAGATCTGTAACACAACTGCCGCATCTTCCCGGTTTGGTACCAGCGAAGAACGGGATCGGTGCATTCCAGGAAGCTTCGGCGAGAGCGTTAGTAGCGTATCGAGAAAACGATGAACGTCGCAATGTTGCTGAGCTGCAGCTCCTTCGAAGGGTTCTTCGGATGGATACAGGGGCAGAGCCGGCAAAGTTACCTCGAAAGTTATCGCAACGACTGGGCGTGGTACTATGCCCGCGGCCTGTTGGAAAATAGCATCAACCCTACACTCTACATTCCCGCGTTGAGAGAGGCCGGAAAGTATCCAACGGATGTGGGAGTGCCTGTTCGATTTCTTCCGCTCGATCGCTGGTATGGCTTGTTCGAGCAGGTATGGCTCAAACGGCTCAGCCGGACGACACGCTGGTCCCTGTACGCCGAGGAGCGCATCAATACGGTCGCCTTTATGCGATCTCTTCGGGAAGCGCTCGTGCAGGACAATATCGATCTGTTGTATGTCCAGGAATATTGGAGTGGAAGGTTCGACCACATCGTGAACGCCGTCAGCGTGCCGGTAACGGGCGCCGATCACGGCGGGGTCTCGGACAGGGTCGTGAAGCTGTTCAAGCCGAGGGCCTTTGAGAAGGCTGCGCTGTGCTACGGGCAAACCGAGAACGAATGCCGGATCATCGAGAAGTACGGCGGCCGTTCCAGGCTCCAGCCTAACGGCTGTGATGTTTCGCAGTTCTTTCCTGACCCTGCTGCACAACGCGGTAAAACCGTCCTGACGGTAACCCGTCTGACCAATAAGCAGAAGCGCACGAGCGACCTTATTCGAGCGATGGCGGAATTACCTGATGAATGGAGCCTGGATATCGTTGGCACCGGGCCAGACAGGCCCATGCTGGAGAGGCTTGCGGCTGACCTGAACCTGTCATCCCGTGTAAGGTTTCACGGTTTTGTCGGTCGTGCCGAAGTACGGGATTTTCTCCGCCGTTGCGGGGTATATGCGATGCCTTCGGCCAATGAAGCCGTGGCTTTGGCGGCGCTGGAGGCGATGGCATGCGGCGCGGCCGTGGTGCTCAGCCGAATTCGCGCATTCGAACAACTCGTCACCGACGGCACAAACGGTCGCCTCGTTCCAGTTGGCGACGTGAAGGGGTTGGCCGCCGGAATTATGAGTGCCTGGGAGCAGCGTGAATCACTGGGCCAAGCTGCGTCCGAGACGGTACGGACGCACTACAATACGCGCGCCTTGTATTCACAATTGGCAGACTCGTTGCGCCAGTCTGTTCAGCAGAACGGCGTTCATCGATGATTGAACGCGGATTCGCACATAGTTGGCGCCGTTGGCGAAGAAGCTGCAGGACGGACGGAACCGGATTTTTTACGCAGCGCGCGAGAAGTCACGGGAATGTCGGTATATTCCCCGCGACAACCTCGTCGTGCTTTCAACTCTTTTCAAGGCGGCGCGCAGACATTTTTGAGAGGCGGCGAATATGAAGGAAATGTACGAGAGCGATCTTTATGGCGAGAAAAATCCGACATGGCACGAGGAAGACTCGGCCTGGAAGGCCGGCCATATCGAGCGGATGATCAAGAGAAACAAAATACCTAGCGACAGAATATGTGAAGTGGGTTGCGGGACCGGCGAAATACTTTTGACCCTGGAGAAAGCCTTTCCGACGACTTCCTTATCCGGATATGAGATTTCGCCGGAAGCGTTCCGCCGCGCAGCGCCCAAGGAAACACCGAACACCAAATTCTATCTGAAGGATTTGTTGGCGGAGAGTGACCTGCATTTTGATGTCGTGCTCGCGATAGATGTCATAGAGCACGTCGAGGACTACATATCGTTTATCAAGAAACTAAAGGAATTCGGGACATTCAAGATATTTCATATCCCGCTGGACTTGTCTGCCCAGTCCATTTTGCGGGCATGGCCAATCGCGGAACTCAGGCGTAACGTGGGTCATGTCCAGTATTTCTTCAAGCAGACCGCACTCGCGACGCTCGAAGATTGCGGATACACCATTGTCGACCACTGCTATACGGCCAGCCGTCTGGAACTGCCGAACCAAGCTTTCAGCAGTCGCATGATGCGCTTGCCGCGTCGCCTGATGTTTTCGCTCAACGCGGATTTCGCCGTGCGGTTGCTCGGCGGTTATTCCTTGTTGGTCTTGGCCAAATAGTAACCGATCAGTTCCGTTGCGGCGCTCTCCACCCGACTATTTCCTTTGCAAAACCGAGCATCGAGCGATGCCCCGTTTTAAGCCGATACGCGAGAAGAGCCTTGGCTCTGTCGTTTGGCAGCACCGATGAGAGAAAGAAAAAAAGGCCCATGGCAAACTTGTTCTTTGCCGAAAAAGGCTCATCTGCGAGTTTGACGAGTAGCCTTGGCAGTGCGGTCAATCGCGGCCGCTGCCCGGACATGATATCAAGGCATAGCTTGCGCTCGCGAAAATAAAACGCGTCACGGGAGTCCACCAATTCCTGGTCGAATCCAAGCCGATCCACGATCCTACGCAGATGCTCCATCCTCGCGAGGAAGCGATTGATGTCACGTTCGAGCAATCTGGCGTCAGGTTTGCTTCCGAGGCCCGAATCGTTGCGGCCGTGGATGCGATAGCACCCGAGCTCTTCGGAGATACTGACAACGTCACCCATCAATGGTGCCGCAAACAGAATGACGCCATCGACCGCTTTGTCATAATCGGCTTCCCGAAGCAGTTCGCATACGTCTCTGCGAAAGACGTTCCCGGACGTTGGTGGGGTCTTGTAGACCCCGCTTCTGAGTACCCGTCGAGCGAGCCCATCGCGATCTCTGAACGTCTCGAGTGGCGAAGCCGCCTCGCTGATCCGATTGTCATCTGCGTCGATCAGTGTGAGAGCAAATTGAAGCTTTGCGACCTCCGGATCCAGCCGATCGATAATTGCGGCAAGGGCGCCGGGTTTGAGCTCGTCGTCAGCGTCAAGGAACAGGATGAACGGCGCCCGGGTCCGGTCGAGGCCGTACAAACATGCCGCCCGTTGACCGCCGTTTTTGACCCTGAAGGCCGTCACGCCAAAGCTGTTAATCACGTCCCAGGAACCGTCTGTCGACCCGTCATCGACGACGACGAGCTCGCAATCGTGACCGCCCTGATCGATGACGCTTCCAATGGCGCGCCCGACGAAAGACTCGTAATTATAGCAGGAAATGACCACAGCCAGCTTCGGACTGTCGGGCGCGCCAATTTCCGACTGAGCGCTTTGCGAATGACTCTCGGTGTCAGGTCTGGTCATGTCCGGGATATGATCATCACTACTCGAACCCGCGTTTTCTTCTGGCCGCTGCACCAGCATGTGTACCGGTCGCGCAACGGATGGGCCAGATTTATCGGGTCTACGCCTTGAGTCGTCTCGATAATCGCTCGACGTGTATTTCAAACTGGCTCGGAAGATTGTCCGCGAATCTGACGACGGGCGACCGCGTAAACCTCCAGCGTCTGACGAGCGACCCGTTCGATGCGTAACTGCTCAATGTTGAATTGGCTTTTGTTTCGCCACTCCTGGAGCGCTTCGGCGTTTTCGACGAGCGTACAGAGCGCTTCCGCCAGCCTGAGGGGATCCCGAGCGGGAACGAGAATGCCGGCCTTTCCGCCCTCTAACAGTTCGGGAATTCCATCGACATCCGTTGCAACAATCGCGCAACCAGCCTCGCGAGCTTCCGACAATACGAGAGGCGCCGGATCGGCATGTGAGGGCAGCACAAAGATGTCTGCGCCCAGCAGGAAGGGAAAGGGATCGTCCTGTGCACCCATGAACGTTACGGCGCTGCCGCATTCCATTGTGCTTGCCTGATTAACGTAGGTGTCGAGATATGGACCGTCACCAAGAACATATAGTCGCGTTGCAGGATTTTTGTTGTGAACGATGTTGAAGGCCGCAAGCAGGTCTGGAATCCCTTTCCGGGGATGTTGGCCGCCGACAAAAATGATCGCAGGAGATTCAAGACGACGCGGCGTTCGATCCTTACCTTCGAACCGGGCCGATCCTATCGTTCCGTTTAGTACGACACTGAGCCGGGATTTGGAAATGCCCCGCTTCTGCATTGACTGACCAACGGCCGCGCTCACCGCGACCACGCGCGTGCCGAGGCCCATCAGAATTGAGCCTTTTTCGAACTCGTTGTGAACCGTCGTGACGAGCGGAATGCCCAGCGATTTGCAGATTGGCCAGGCCAGAACCGCGCTCGTCATCATGTGGGCATGCACCACATCCGCTTTCCAGTCGCGAACCAGGCGGTAGAGAACGCCTAGCCCTTTCACGAGTGTTGCGGGCCGGCGTTCTTGATTCACCAATCTGGTTTCAACTCCGTTGGCAGCGAGGAGCGCGTCAAAGTCGCCACCTCCGCTTGCCATCGCAACGCTGTGACCCAATTTAGCCTGAGCGCAGGCGAGATCGACCGCGGCATGAACATGTCCGTTCAATCGCCTAGTGTGATTCAGTAGCTGCAGAATACGCATCGCGAGACCTGTCGCATCCGGATTTTCGGATAAAATGAAGGACAGGTTCTATCGGGCAAGTCTGAACCTTTGGGCATGGCTTGCCTAGTTTGCAACAATCGCGATCCTCATTCAAGCGCCACTCGGGTTCTAGGGCGAGAGCATCTGGGACTCTCGCCAAGATGCGCTCCGCGAATGATTTCGCAAGCCTAACAATTAGGCGACAAGGTTTTCAATGAACGCTTCTGGAGAAGGTCGACAGGTTCGAACTTCTCTCCAAACACATATTCAAAAGATGCTCTCGCGTAATCGATGTCTCCGGGGTTGGCTGCCTACATGGTCTCCCTCGATCGGGTTCGGAAGCGACATCCGAAAGATCGCGGGTTGAGCAATAGATCATCTCGCAGCGTTGAAGAAAACTTGCGCGGAAAGCTGCGTTCTTCAGATCGGCCGGCAATTCGCTTGGGTTGGATTTTCGGGTCGGATAATTCGCCTGCCTTATTCGGCGCTCAAGGCGATCTCGGTGGTTCGACGTCGAGAGCGGGAAGTTGGAACCAACCCCGAAGACATTTTGATTGAGTGCTCAATGTGGGGAAGGCGGCGCTTCACCCGCTAGGGAGCCGGCCGAAGGGAACATGAATGCCGCTCATCTGATCAATCGCCGGAGCCCCACGAAAAGCGCGGGACCGTCCGGGCGCCTTCGCAAGGGTCATCGGTACGATCGCGGTGTCGGAATATAGAGCGAAGCGGCTGTTATATCGGCAATGTCGCGGTTCTATAATACCATTTCGTCCGATTGCGTCTCCCGGATGACAATACCATATGGAACTTGTTACCGTTTTTTGTGGAACTCCGGGAGACTCCGTGTTCCAGTAAGGCATGTGTAAGCTTTCCGCCCCGCGGGCGGAACAAAAACAACCGGTCGAGTGAACAAGGTCGTCCGTAGCGGAGGTTTTGGATCCTCAACTTGCACGAACACCGACCGTTGCAGACGAGGAGGACGCCAAATGGAATACGCCGCCGTCGCGGTCGCCATGTTGGGGTGGACTACCGGTGTAACCTTCCGGTTCAGGTTTCTCCTCGGAGTCATCATGCTGCTGCTGGTGATTTCGTTGATCTTGTCGGTGTCCCGCAGCTACGGCTTCCGGGATGCCGCACTGGTCATCATGGTTCCGCAGGCAATCCTCCAAGGCAGCTATTTTCTGGGATTGGTGAGCCGGGCTGTTTTCACGGTTGTTCAACGCAGGCTGATCGACTTCTCCAGGGCGGGAGCGGAAGCCGAACATCTCCGGCGCCACCGCGACAGTTGATGCAGCGCTGCGTCCATGCGGCGATGGAACGAGTCACCTTGAGCGCTCAAAATTGGCCGCTGCTCGAAAGTCAACGGTTCAATGCAGACTCAGCTTCGATCGTGGATACCCTGGCGGTGGGCTGATAGTCGAAGCCGCCTTGGCGTCCAAAAGATTCGATTCCGAAGGCTTTAAGAGAACGGATCGCTTCAGCTGCGCGTGCGCCGGATCGCTCAGTATATATCGGATAGGCGTTTTCGAGGATCATGCTTCCTTCCAGCTTCAGATCGCCCTCGAACAGGCCATTTGCCTGAACATGCTTCCTGAAGTTCTGCTCGGCGAGCGGGGTCGAAAAATCAATGTCATTGGCGATGACCTCGGCAGCAAAATATTCGCGGCCGTTGACGCGGCCGTAAAAGTCCGAATGCATCGTCAGGCGCTTCCATGTGCCTTCGTGAGAAAAATTATAGAGGATCGACTGGGAAAAACCCCGTTGTCCGGAAAAACTGAAGAACAGGCTCAACAACGTGATGCTGTTCAATTTTTCTGATTCGAACCCGCACATCGCCTCGACATGGTTGATCGGGATCGTCGATATGACGCGGTCAGAAGAGACCGTTCGGTCGTTCATCCGCAGGCAAAATGTTTTGTCGTTTTTCTCGAGAGCCTGAAAGCTCGCTCCGAGAACAAACGTGACTCCGCCTTCTTCCAGCCGTTCGGCGGCGACCTTATAGAGATGACTGAAACCTTCTTTCGGCCGGATCAACTGGCGATTGGCCGGCCCCTTCGATTGCGGTAGCAAGCGGCGGATTAAATTCGCGAGAGATGCGTGCTCGCTAATCCAAAGCATGCGCTTTTGTGCCAATTGGATGTCGATTTCATCCGGCGGCACGCCGTAGAACCGCTTCATGTAGGCTTCCAGGCCGGACGAATGAAGCAAGTAACCCCCGATCCAGTATCGGGCAAATTCCTTGGCATTGCGGATTTTTCGTTGAAACAGACGCGCATAGAGCAGGGAAGAAAATATACGAATCCACCCCATCGGCCCTGCGCCCACAATGTCGTCTTTCACGGAGATCGGATACGCGGTCACAACGCCTTGCGGGTTTAACCTGCCCCAATCCGGAAAAATCGGCGTGTATCGGGGTAACAGCTCCGGGAAATGTCGAAGTAAAGGCGAGTCGTCCTGGAAAATAAAACTGCCGGCATCGAAGGTGTAATCACCTGTCGACCAGTCGATATGGTTGCCTCCGACATGGTCGTATGCGTCGGTTACGAGTATGCGCCGATAGCCTTGAGCCAGGAGTACCGATGCCGATACCAGTCCGCTGACGCCTGCGCCGAGTACGATCGCTTCGTAGTGTTCTGTCGCCTCTGCCAAGCTCCTTGCGCCGGCGAGCATCGGATCACCTCGTCGAAATTGCACTTGTCGAGTCGTAGAGGTAAAGCTGTTGTATGAAAAGGGAAAGTTAGCTTCGAGATAGCTCAATGTCTGATCAGCGCGTGCCCTGTTCTTGCGCTAGCTTTCCAAAAGCCGAAACCATTTAGGTGTAGCAATGTCCGCTTCAGTCGCAAAGCGACATCGGACAATTGCCGACGTCAATTGAGAGCCAGCACCGGAAGTCGTCACTTTCATTCGGTCACCTCGGTGAGGCCATCAGGTCACCACAATCAAGGCGGCGCTGGTGTCATGAGAGCGCGACGGCGACGGACGCCGATGTAACGCATGGTGGCACAAGCGATCACGAACAGCGCGGCCTTGCTCCCGACGGCGTAGATCGACATGAACGACGCCCAGACCACCACGCTGAAATTTAAGGGCGATGATTACATTCAATGCGGCGGAGAAGAACACTAGCCCTGACCAAACGAAGCCGTACATGAACGCGATGTCTGGAACCACGTCCATGGCGACGGGCGGTGGATTACCGACAGGGGAATGTTCTTGGTCACTAGAAAAAAGGTGAGGAAAAAAACCGTCGACGCCATGTCGAGAAGCAGCAGTTTCCCCGCTTCGAACAGGTTCCTCACCGGACGGTCAACTCCCTTTTGTTGGAAGCGATGACTCTTACACCCGCGATTGTGTCTCGGCGAGGTCCGGATGCCAAGGCAGGTCATTGTCCCTGCTCGAAGGCGACACGCGGCAACATGGACGTTACCATCAGTCCGGTCTGAACCGCATCGGTCGTGGAGCTGACTTGCCTGCCGGCCAGTCGATCTGTGACTGAGGCGTAATAAGACAAGATGGCTGCCGTTTTTCAAACCTCCGGATTGGATGATGACCATGCGTATGTCTTCCATCAAACTCCTGGTGTTGGTGGTAATCGCACTTGTCGTTCTTCTCACTGTTGCGGAATTTGGTCCGGCTGTGTTGAGCGGCCGTTGATCGTGGAACTGGTTATGAATCGCCATCAAGCGTCCGGGCGCAGGCTTTACTCGGCCGGAACTCAGTACCGAGGCCGCTGTCACCCCTGAGCCGGAGGGCGGGGGATTTCGCATCAGCCGTCCGCCGTTGACTTTACGCGCCCGCGTGCCCAACCTGAACGGCATCGCATTTGCCCGGCGAGCCGGCGGCGCAGCGAAGAACTGCCCAGTTTCAAAAGTGCTCAACGCAGCGATCACATTGGACGCCAGGTTGACCTGAGCGGTCGGCTGACACGTCAAGATGAGGAGGACGCGATGGTTCGCACCCACCAACCAGGCGAAGCCGTTTTCAAATCGATCCTGCCTGAAGAAATCGACTGGAAGCCGTTCCCGGCCTTTCCACCTTCCGTCCGACTGGCCGTGCTCGTTGGAGATCCCAGTCAACCCGGACCTTACGTCGTCAGAGTCAAAGTGCCGTCCGGTGTGAAGCTGATGCCACACCGACACCCAGAAGATCGAATCTACACCGTCATGTCCGGCGTTTTCTACATCGGTCTCGGTGACCAATTCGACGGTGACGTGGTGAAAGCCTATCCGCCCGGCAGCGTGGTTATCCTGCCGGGAGATACCGCCCACTTCCACTGGGCAAAATCGGGTGAGTACGTCACACAAGTGACGGCGATTGGGCCGCTCGGCCTTGAATATATGGACTCGAAGGACGATCCGCGGAACAAAGGCAATTAGAGCAAGCCGTGCCGTGCCGCCACGGCGCGCCGAAAATCTCGGCAAGGTTCGGATGCTCGGCGCAATCTGCCGGTATGCGCACTTAAACTTTGTGGCGCGCGGCTCCCGGTTGCTGCTTGCCGACGACAGCCAACGCGTCGGACGACCAGCTTGCGACCGTCGCTTCGGTGCGGTAGCGCGGCAGATAATCTCCAAGCGAGTAGAACACGCATAGTGCGAGGCTGGCCCAGACCGCCATGCTGAAATAAAGCGACATCCAGGCAATCTCGTCTTTCCACTCGGCAAGGTCGTGCGTCACGATCCAACGCGTGCTCACGTCGTGGAGACCCTCGAGAGGTCGGAGACGCTTGCTGCTGCCATCGGCCACCTCGGTCCGCCATCGGCTCAGATACATCGGGACGTCGATGGTCATGAGAAACGCCAGATAGCTTGCAATCCCTGCTATCGCGATGGCGAGGACCACGCGAACCGGACCATCGAAAGCCGGCAGCAATCGGCAAAGGCTAATCCCGACGACGAAGAAGGCAACGGCCCATATCGAATTTTCGATGGCGTTGCCCAAATAATTGGTGGTCAGCACCGCATACCATGAGAAGCATTCCGCGATGAGGATCAACGGCACGATCACCCACGCGGCGTTCAAGGTCGTGTCCGCTCCCGTCATCGTGCCCAGCTGGTGCAGGATCATCGCCCACTGCGCCGCGAAACAGATCTCGGCCACGGTTGCCACCGACCGGCCGACGACGACGCTCGACAGCCAGGTGTCGAACAAGCAGATCCGCTGAACATCTGCGCGCGGAAGGAACGATCTGAATGCGCAGCCAAAAACATAGGCCGCACAGAGCAGGAGCATGAGCTCGATGCCGGATGTGCCGCCGAGACTGCCAGTCGGCTGTTCGTGGAGCTGGCGGTACAGCACGAACCACACTGCGATATTGGCGCCGCTGACCAGCGTCAGCAGACTCCACCACCAGGCCAGGGGATTTGACCAGGCCAGAGAACTTGATACGGAACTTGGCCGCGCCCGCCATTCCAAACTCATGGACCGCTCCGCGTGTAACCGAACTGACATTTGACTGTAGTAGTTCTGTCACAAATCGCAGCCAATCACGAACAAAAATATGTGTGCGGCGGGTGCTTGCAGGGCGATGGCGGGGTGATAGCGAGCGCGTCTTTGGTCGGTGCCAACAGCGTGGGCCGGTGCGAGACAGGCATGCTGTCTTGGCAGCGGCGATAGCCGCAGCTGCCGCAAAGCTGAGATGTCGATCAGTTCGTATCAGGCTGGTGGCGCGATCGCCGCTCCGCTCACCTCTTCGGATACGCCGTGAAAATGTAGTCCTTCGCTGTCACGATGGTATGGCATGCGTACCCGCAATCGGTGCCGGTCCCGTCGGGAGTGAACGTGTCGGACGTGGCGTCATAGTTAAACTGGGCGTATCCCCATCCGCCGGTGTCTGGAAATTTCTTGCTATCCCTCTCGATGAAATCAACGTCATGCAGGGTGCCCGGCACCGTCGTCGCGGCGGGGGCGTCCGCGCTCTTTTTCGGGCTCCAATGAATCTTCGCAATCTTGGAGCCGTCGGGGAAATGCTGGCCGTTGCCGGGAACGCCAGCCCGGTAGGCGTCGATCATCACGGGATTGGCGAGGATCACAGCGATCGCCTCGTCAGTCTGACTGACGGCGACAGCCTGCCAGTCTTCGTATCCCCTGAACTCGGAGAACGAGAGCCCATTCGGCACTTGCACCGTGTACTTGTCCTGCGCGGAAATGGCCTTGCCGCCCAACACGGCGAGCACTGCCGCAACGATCACCATCAGCCAGGACGCAATTCTCGTCATGCTCATTCCTCCGCTGTGATTGAAGTTAGAATTGTTCAATCGATGCAGCGCGGCGGCGCGACGTACCCGTCGAAAATTAGTCGCACGCGAAACGCATACATCGTTCGACCAAGTAACCGGGCAATTGTCTCACCGGCACTGTCAAAATCAATACATAATCGGCCGAATTAGGTTTCCGTGAGGTGTGTGGCGGACTCGCCGATGACCGCTTGGGGCAAAGACGGAGCTTCGGCGATCTGCACACAGCGGCATTCGGCCAAGTGGCGATGTCGGCCAAGTGCCATGACCATGAAGAGCGCGGCTTGGGATGAAAAAGCGCTCGAGGCTCCGAATGATGAGCCTTACTACCCAGATTATTTTCGATGCTCGCTCTGGTGAACCAGAAATGACCTGGCTTCCAGGAGATTGGGCGTGACACCAAGTCCAGGCGCGTCGGTCAGCGCGAAGCGGCCGTTGACAAGGGGCGGGAAGGGTTCGGCAAGCACAGCCTGGAGAGGGTTCTCCATGGCGTCATGCTCAAGTAGTCCGTCACCGCCGACGGCGGCCAGCACATGTGCGGCCGCGTGCAGGCCGATACCTGAGTTGAGCCAGTGTGGGCAGTAGCGACGGTCCGCGGCGATTGCTCGCCGCGCGACAGCTGCGCAGCATGAAATTCCGCCCCACTTGCAGATATCTGGCTGGATCACGCCGAGGTGGCCGGCAGCGATCGCGGCATCGAACGCCTGAAAGCCAATCAGATTCTCGCCGCCTGCGAGCGGGATGCGCGAGAGCATGGCAAGCTCCGCCCAGTGTTCGGGCGGATCGTCAGCCGGGATCGGCTCTTCGATCCAATCCAGCGGAAATTCGCTGAACGCCTCGACCGAAGGCCGCGCGGTCGGGAGGTCCCAGCCCTGGTTGGCATCGATCATGAATCGCTCGCCCGCCCCGAGGCCGGCAGCGATTTCGCGCACGTTGGCCAGATCGCTTTTCATATCGAAGGCAACTTTCAGCTTAAAGGCACGGTATCCGCGCTCGCGACACATGGCGACGTATTCGGGCGCACCCTTGGGATTGAGATTGCTGGCATACGCCATCACGGGCTCGGGCTTTGTCGATCGGCCGAGCATTTTCCAGAGCGGCAGCCCGGCCTTACGCGCGGCGAGATCCGAGAGCGCAATCTCAATCCCGGCGATGCAGGCCGCGAATGGGCCCGGCTCGCCACTCTGAATGGCGTTGCGTCGCATGCGCTGGGTTAGATCGATCCAGGCTGCGGCAGGACTGGTCCAGGTGCGTCCAAGCGACATCGGCAGGATGACCGTCTCGAGCAGTCTCAACTTGCTCTCAGCTCCGGAAGGCGGGAAGTTTGCCCACACCTCGCCCCATCCAAAAACGCCGTCCCGGTCCTCGATCCTGATCAGCAGCGCGTTGCGCGCGGGGATCGAGCCGAACGAGGTGACGATCGGCTCCCTGATGGCGGCTTTGAAATGAAAGACTTCGATCCGGGTTGGGGCGAGAGTGTCGTGTGTGGGTGTTTGCATGCAAGCCTCTCCGGGCCAGCGACGATACGGAATTTGGTCGCTATCGGAGCGTAGAGGACATCGACTAGCCCTGCTGATCAAGCTCGAATTGCGAGTACGCGCGATAATGCCCGCACCGCTCGGGTCGCGCCATTTTTTTTCGCGAGCGGCCGTAGGAGCCGGTGCGGCAATAAGCGTTTTATGTCTCGGGGTTCTAATGTGGAGTTATCTCGCGCGATCCGCCCAATCCGAGCGGACCAGGACGAATATCGAGACAGCAGCAAAGCTGACCCACATCTCCCAAAGCATTAATATAACTTCTCGGGAGGATTATGAAGCTGCCCGCGCACTCCGGCAATGGGCGGTCGACCTCGATCATCATAATGCAGAAGCGCTGGAAAATTTGACCTTCGCAATCGTGACCGGTGTGCTGAACCATTGGTCAGATGATGCGGTCGCCGACCTTCACGCGGCTGATCTCGCGCTGCAGGATGCGCTCCTGATTGCACCGGGGAGCATGAGGGTGCGCGGCGCCGAGTGCCAAATCCTGCGAGCGATGCGCCAGCTCGACGAGGCTCTTGCCGAATTCCTCGAAGCCGATCGACTGGCGCCGGATTCGCAGTTGCGCTGGAGTTGGCAGCAGGGAATAGGTTTGGTCTATCTCATGCAGGGGCAGGATCAGAAAGCAATCGAGTGGTTGTCGCGCGCGGCGCTTGAGGCGCCGAATGCGGGACACCCCGTGGCTTATCTGGCCTCGGCCTGTGCTTTGGTTGGCCGGGAGCAAGAGGCACGCGAGGCGCTGGATCACTATCTCAAGCTGTGGCCGAATACCACTTTGAAAAGCTTCGGGCCAACGATCGGAACGGCCGCATTCAGTGGCAAGATGGAAAGAGTGCTGGAGGGATTGCGACTGGCGGGGCTCCCTGAGTGACGCGACGACAATCCGGCCTGTGTCCGTGATGGGTCAAGCAGACTCGAACGGTTGAGCCGGCAGTGCAAAGCGGACATTTAGCGATTGGCGAGGTCGGGTAACAGCCAATGCTGGCGACCTGAGCGGACCAATCGACATTTACGGCTTATTCTTCTCGCGCCAATTCCGGAAGCACGCGGTAGCGGGCGATCTCATGCGGGAAATTGCCGCGGTTGGCGAGCAGGACGATGCCGGTTTTGTGCGCCGGCACAAGGCCGACATAGGCTGATGCGTTATTAAGTCCGCCTGGCTTGTCAACAACGTCCACGTCGTTCAAATGAACGTTTTCCCAGGCCATCGCCTGTCCGAACTTCTCGGTCACATGAAATGTCTCACGCTGCGTCATCTGCAATGCTTGCCGCAATTGCGGATCGATCGCCTCGCCATCGATACAGGCAGCAAGAAAGGTGGCCAGATCACGCGCCGAGGAGAACATCTGACCAGTCCCAGGGAAATCATAATAACTCTGCTGGTTTCCAGGCGGACCAATCACCATGCCCGTATCAGAGTAGCCCTGCACGACGCGTTTCAACAGCTCCGGTCCCATTATGGCCCGATTGTCTGGCCCGCGCTCGGGGAGGAACGTCTGGTTCATGCCGAGGGGTTTCAAGATACGGTCTTCGATAAGCTCACCGATCGGCCGACCGTAGCGACGTTCGAGCGCGAGCTGCAGTAGCACATATCCTGCATGCGTATAGATGCGCTGCTTCCCCGGCTGCTCGCCTGACTGCGGCGTCCATGCGTTGAGCATATTGAAGAATTGCTGCAGCGTAAACGAATCGTTCGGCCATGGCGGGTGATCGGTCGGCAGCAACAGTCCGGACGTATGCGTTGCCAGTTCACCGATCGTCACGCTTTTGATGTAGTCGCCGCGCAACTCGGGGACATACCTGCTCACTGGATCATCCAGACTCAGTTCGCCACGAAGCGTACCCAGCGCGACCAGGATTGCTTCAAACGGTTTGCGCACTGACGCCACATTAAACAACGTGTCCGAAGTGATTGGCCGCTTTGTCGATCCGTCGGCGAAGCCGTAATTGAAAAACTGTGTGTAGCCCTCGGCGTAGACGGCCACAGCGAGACCGCCCGCTTTCCCCACGGCCTCCGGAGCCAGATAGGCCGTTACGATGTGCTGAACCTTGGCATCCATACCAGTATCCGCAACCGACCCGCGCACCAGCGCGAGTAGCAGAACGGGAAAAATCATCAGGCCTGTCGATCGACGATGTCGCCACCAGCGCGTAGAACTTCCCAGCATACCGAACCATCGTCACATTGAAGCCGAGGGACCCTCTTGCCTGCGCGATTCGGGCGCTTGTCGGGAAACGCGCGTCAATTTGCCGTGAAGTTGTCGAATTCCGCCGACTTGCGGGCCTCCTGCGTCGGGTGCTCTCGCCCTGCCGCGGATATCCTGCGTAGCCTCACCCTCGACGGTCCGACGACGAGCCACGAAATGCTGTGAAAGGACGGAGTTCCAGGTCCGGAGGGGACTCGTCACCGCCGCGGGCGCCTTCGAACTCACGAGGCGGCAAGAGTCCTTCGCAGCCGCGCGATCGCGCCTGGCAGGCCGCGCACCTTCATGATCCGGCCGGTGGTGTCGTAGTCCTCGGAGAGCACACGCGCATTCTCGTACACGTTGCTCAGCAGCCCCTGCTTTGCATAGGGCAGCACCAGTTGGTCATCCACCATCGCAGCTTCGAAAAACGCGATAATCGTCTCACGCAGCGCGGCAACGTCCTCGGGGGATCTTGCGGACAGCAGAATCGCGTCGGGATGCTTTTCGCGCAGCGCGGCACGACCCGCCTCGCTCAGGCGATCGGTCTTGTTAAGGAGCAGGCGCGACGGGACGACGTCCGCGCCGATCTCGTGCAGCACGTTGCGGCTCACCTCGAGTTGCGATTCATACGCCGGATCAGACGCGTCAACGACGAACAGTAGCAGCGACGCTTCGAGCGCTTCGGCGAGCGTGGATCGGAATGATGCGACGAGATCGTGCGGCAGCTTCTTGATGAACCCGACCGTGTCTGAGACGAGCACGCGCGGCTTCGCCTCCGGCTGCAGCGCGCGCACCGTGGTATCGAGTGTTGCGAACAGTTTGTCTTCGACCAGCACCTCGCTACTGGTGAGCGCTCGCATCAGCGATGACTTACCTGCATTGGTGTAGCCGACTAGTGCGACCCGAATCTGATCGCGACGCGCGGACCGGCGCTGGTCGCTGTCCCGCTGGATATCATCCAGCTGTTGTTTCAGCTCCGCGAGGCGATCGCGGATCTTGCGGCGATCGAGTTCGAGATCGGACTCGCCCGCGCCGGGCCCCTGCTGCCGTCCGCCGCCCGGCGACTCCCGCAGGCGCGGCGACACGTACTTCAACCGCGCGATTTCAACCTGCAGCTTCGCCTCGCGGCTATGCGCATGACGATGGAAAATCTCGACGATCACGCCGGTCCGATCAAGGACCTGCGCACCGGTGGCGCGCTCAAGGTTGCGGGCCTGGCTTGGTGAGATTTCATGATCGACGATCACGAACTCCGGCCCCGGCTGCCTCTCCGGGTCAGGCTCTGTCTGCGTGGCGTTCGGCTTATTCCCGTCGGCGTCTTCAAAGCGGTCGCGAGCCTTCGACTTCCGCGTTATCGCCATCGATCCGACGACACCGGTCCCGCCGGTAATCGCCGCGAGTTCTGCAAGCCGCCCCTTGCCCAGCACCGTCGCGCCGTCGATCTCGTCGCGCTTCTGCGATATCGTGCCGACGACCTCGTAACCGAGTGTCTTCACCAGACGGCCCAACTCGTCGATATCGGCGGCATGCGCCACGTCGTCCACGCCGGGAAGCTGGACGCCGATGAGGATGGCGCGGGGAATGGGTGATCTAGTTTCCATGATGCGGCCTTTGCCGATTCCTTCTTGTGTCTGGCTCATGACTAGCACGTTTTTGCGATGGCGCAGGCGACCAGGACGCTGTGCTCCGGCAGGAGGATGACCGCAGGTTAGGCGGCCGTATTAACCGGCCGTATCGCCGCAGTTCGCCGGGGCTGCCGCGCGACCACGGCCGCGGCGCTGCACCTGCAGCCTCAGTTTGACGCCCTTGGCGCCGGCTACGACCATTCGGTGCCGCTTCGAGCAGCCCGCGACGCGACTGTCGGTTCAATGATGTGCTCGCCTGCTGCACGATCTAGCTTGAGAAGCAGAGTCGAGCGACAACCTTTGCAAAATAGGCGAACCGACATAAAGAAACGAGACGGACGAAACGGTCACGGCATAGTAATCGCGTAATGAGCGATCGATCACGACTGCATTGATCGTCGGGTAATGCGGCGAACTGATGTAATCAGAAATTGCCACCCGTCCGAAGCACCGCGTCGACACCTCCGCCGCCAACCGCCGTGATAGAACACAGCGCTGCGCTGTCAACCCAAATCCACCGTGCCGTCGCCACGACGCTTACCAGCTGCCGCACGTCGGACAACGTTCGTAAGTTCGGGGGTGAAGCTTGTGTCGCCCGCCTCGATGTGTCCGGTCAGTCGCGCGGTGACTTCCGTGAAAACGTAATGCGCTGCTTCACGATGTTGCGGTGAGGGCAGGCCTAACGGCTTCTCGGAGTGCCGATTCAAGGATGTTGACGTCCTGCTCGACGGTGCCACCGCTTACGCCGACGCCCGCAACCAATTGGCCTTCGCTGGTGAGCGGCGCTCCGCCGCCCATTGAACAAAATCGTCCCCCAGACAGCCCCATCAGAGGGAAGAGCTCCTGCCCAGGCTGCACGAGCGGAGAGAGATCGGCCGTTCGAAGTCCCACCAGCGCGGACGTGTACGCTTTCCGCTCCGATAGCTCGATCGAGAAGGTCGGCGCTCCGCTCATGCGGTGCTTGAGAATGATGTTGCCGTGAATATCGATGACACAAACGGCAACCGGTACGTTGGCGCGTGCTGACTGCGCTTCGACGCGGTCCGCAATATTCTTCGCGAAGGCAAGCAAATCCATGGTCGGTGTCCTTTCTGATGAGCATTGCGCGGAAGGGAAAATTCAGGCTCGCGTCCTTCGGGCGCGTCAGCCTCCGTGGCCGAGTTGCCCCACATAGAATCCCAGGCGATCTTCCGCGTCTCCGGGCCGATGAA
The DNA here is from genome assembly GCF_900105125.1 of Bradyrhizobium canariense. Lineage (NCBI taxonomy): Bacteria > Pseudomonadati > Pseudomonadota > Alphaproteobacteria > Hyphomicrobiales > Nitrobacteraceae > Bradyrhizobium > Bradyrhizobium canariense. Next base: position 7,529,451 of record NZ_LT629750.1, read on the forward strand.
AGCCCTTCTCAAACAAGGCCTTGATCTTGCGCTGCGCAGCTGGCCGAGCGATCGAGGCCATACAGGCGTCCCAGCCGGCGGCGATCTCGACGTCCGGCGGCAGGCTCGCGGCACTCACGAGGCGCTTCGTGTTCGCTATCGCCCACTTGTCAAACGATGCGATGCGGGTCGCCAGTGCATCGACGAATTCATCGAGCTCGGCGTCCGGCAGCGACCGGTTCACATAGCCATAAGCTTCAGCCAGGTCGCCCCCGACGTCATTGGAACTCAGGAGCACCTCCAAGGCTCTCTGTCTGCCCATTTGCCGTGGCAGGCGCGCCATCGGTCCTCCCCCAGCGACCAGGCCGACCCCCACTTCCCACTGCGACAGACGTGTTTTCTCGCGGCTTGCAAAACTCATGTCGCACGCCAGGGCGATCTCACTTCCGTTCCCGGTCGCGCGCCCGCGGATCAAAGCGATCGATACGACGGGCATGCGGGTTAGACGAACGAGGATGTCCGGCCATGCCTCCAGTCCCGTCGGCCCTTGAGGCATGCTGGTCAGATCTCTCATATCGGCGTTGAAATCACTGTGATTCAGGAAAAATCCTTCAACGGCACTGTCGAAGACCAGAACCTTGACCTGCTGGTCGGCCTCCACGGCCGTGACGATCTCCCTAAGCTCGCGAACGAACCGCGGGCCCATCACGTTCAGTGGAGGATTGTCGAAGGTGACTCGCCAATAGGCGGTCGATGAGCGAGTGAGCCGAATCTGTGCTTTCTCTTTCGCTGTGTTCATCAGAGCCTCCATGCGTTGGTTCTTGTTCAATCTCAGTCCACAGGATGGCGCAGATAGAGTTTGGTTTGCCCTCAACCAGCCATCGGTAGAGTCCGCGGGCGGCCCACGGCGCCAACAAACCGCCGGGAGCGTATCGAGGTTATCAATGCCGAGGTCTGTCACCGCACGTGCTCTCGGCGCCCGCGCACTGATCGGGCGTCCGAGCCCAGCTTGGCGCCGCGATGGAGCTGCCATTTTTGCGGTGCTGGAGAGGCGCCGATCGAAGGCGCCTCTCCAGCGGCAACTGGCCGCCGCATCCATGGGAAACCTGAAGTCGTTCGATAGTTCTTCGATCTACGAAGCCCGAGCGGTGGCAGCCGGTTTGCCCTTTTGCTTCAGCGCCGCCATCAGGGTCTTCGCGGCTGGGCCCGAGGAATGTGGGTTCTGTCCTGTGATCAGCAGGCCGTTGCTGACCACGTGAACTTCCCAATTGGCCTTCTTCGAGAAGGTGGCGCCCAGTTTCAACATCTCATCTTCGACCAGAAAGGGCACGATCTTCGTGAGGCCGACCTCTTCTTCCTCGCCGTTGGTGAAGCCGGTAACTTCCTTGCCCTGTACCAGTGGCTTGCCGTCCGTCGTCTTGACGTGACGCAGCGCACCCGTGGAATGGCACACGACGGCGATTGTCTTGCCGGCGGCAAGGAAAGACTCGATGAGCTTGATGGAGTGCTTGTCTTCGGCGAGATCCCACATCGGGCCGTGGCCGCCCGGGTAGAAGACGGTGTCGAAGTCTTCCTGCCTGACGCTGTCAAGGCGAACGGTCTTGTCGAGCTGGGCTTCCGCAGCCGCGTCCTTCTCGAACCGGAGCGTGAGGTCAGTACGGAATTCGGGTTCGTTACTCTTGGGGTCGAGCGGCGGGCGCCCGCCTTTCGGGGATGCGAGCGTGATCTCGGCGCCGGCGTCCTTGAAAACGTAATAGGGAGCTGCAAGCTCTTCGAGCCAGAAGCCCGTTTTTCGCCCGGTGTTACCTAGTTGGTCGTGAGACGTGATGACCATCAGTACCTTCATGACCGCCTCCGTTGTTTGCGATATGCACTCCGTTGTTTGCGATATGCACCGCTATATTACACGCCCCGGCGGCCATTCCCGAGTCGATCGTTGTGAATTTCTTATGAACTGTCGAATTCGCACGATGCTGTCGGCTAAATATATGAACGAATTAGTTATTTGCGTTGAGGTTTGTCCTGGATCAATCTTTGAACATGCCCGAAATGTGCGAGTATCCGGCGTGAACAAACCTGTGCGGGAAGTCTACCCTTCGTGTCGGGATATCGGCCTCGCCGGTCGTTTCAGGAACGAGGCTGACGCAACGCGCGCCGTTAGTCCTGATCATGCGAATGGCCAGTGAGCCTTGCGGCGTGCAGCAAGACCGTATTTTGAAACCAGTCTGCCGTCAGCGTCGACGAGAATCGGTTCAGGTCAATTGAATCAAGGAACCAGCAAGCGACTTGGATTCGCCTCGTAGTGACCTGCATTAGAACGTGGTTATGTCTACGCAAGACGACTGCTGCTGGGAAGAATGCCGGCAGCGTTGGCGATGAGCTCGAAGGAGCGCAGTCGAGTTGCATGGTCGTAGACATCGGACACGACGATAAGTTCGTCCGCGCCGGTTTCCGTAACGAGCGCGTCGATGCCGGCGCGAACGGTATCAGGCGATCCAACGATGGAGCGGGCGAGCATCCGCATCGCCTGCGTCTTTTCCGTCGGCGACCAGTAGCTTTCGATGTCATCGATCGGCGGCTGACTAAGGCCGCGCGCGCCGCGGAAGATGTTTGCAAAGGACATCTGCTGCGTCGTCGCGAGCCGGCGAGCTTCATCATCGCTCGTGGCGGCGATAATGTTGACGCCGACCATCGCGTAGGGCCGATCAAGCTGTTCGGACGGCTTGAAGCGACTGCGGTAGATCTCCAGCGCGGGAATGAGAAGTTCGGGCGCAAAATGCGAGGCGAAAGCATAGGGAAGCCCGAGTTCGGCCGCGAGCATCGCGCCAAAGTTGCTCGATCCGAGAATCCACAACGGCACTTCCGTTCCCGCCGCCGGCACGGCCTGGATGCGCTGATTTGGACCGGCCGGAGCGAGGAATGCCTGCACTTCAAGAACGTCCTGCGGGAAGTTCTCGGCTGCTTCGGGCGTGCGGCGCAAGGCGCGCAGTGTGAGCTGGTCAGTCCCCGGCGCGCGGCCCAGCCCGAGATCGATACGGCCCGGAAACAGTCGCGCCAGCGTCCCAAATTGTTCAGCGATGACGTAGGGCGCATGATTGGGCAGCATGATGCCACCTGCGCCGACCCGGATGGTCTTTGTTCCTGCCGCAATATGGCCCAGCACGACCGACGTCGCGGCGCTTGCGATGCCCGGCATGTTGTGATGCTCCGCCACCCAGATGCGGCGATAGCCCCAATTCTCCGCATGGGCCGCAAGATCACGGGCATTGTCGAGCGCGCCGCGCGCATCCGTGTTTTCAGTGACGCGGACAAGATCGAGGATGGAAAGTGCTGTCACGAGTTCTCCCGAGTGAATCCGATCGCGTGGGATGTCGCCCGAGATGCCCGGCCGCGTTCACGCTCGTCCGAAAAGGGGGGAGACGTCATCCGTGTTGTTCAGCCATATGGAAGTTGACTCTGTGCAGGTCAATACGCGACGCGTGCCGCGAGCGTGAAAAGCCAAGTTCGAGGCCAGGGATTTCATCCTTTTCGTAATTTCGCGGTCTTCTTACTTGTTACTTGGCGTGAGCGCAAAGCCGCTTGCGTCGGCCTTGCCCGGTTGCGGAGATGACGGCGACCGTTCGGACGGGGCCTACCAGCAACGTTTTTGTTCCCGCCGTGCCCTGCGTTTTCCCTTGCGCTGTTGCTGAAACGTGACAGTTGGGAGTCGGCGGTGTGATACCCTCCGTACAGCTCTAACCGGACGGATCATGCGATCTCATGGTTCGTGCCGGCGGGTTCGCGGGGGATCTCGGAATGAACCAGCCCTTCCGGCCGCTAGCTTATATTTTTACCCTGGCCATGCTCGCCGGGTTTTCGAATGACGCGAGCGCGTTGACGCGCCATAAACAAATGCAACATGCGAAGAAGGCGGATGCGGCGACGGGGTCGCGGCATCAGCGCAAAACCGCGCTTAAAAAAGACAAGCATGAGAAAGACAAGCATGCGGCGCATGTCGCGGCAGCCCATGAGGCGTCGCCTGCCAATGTGCCCGCTCAGGGGACGGCAACCGTTCCGCTTTCGGGCGACCTTGCGATCGTAAAGAATGCGATCGATCTGGTGCGCCAGGGTAAAATCGGCGAAGCGACCGCTGCAGAAAAGACTATCGGCGATCCGGCGGCTCAGAAACTGGTCGAGTGGTTCATCCTGCGGCACCCGGACGCGGACGCGAATTTTGGCCGATATGCGGCATTCCTCGCCGATAACCCGGGCTGGCCGAGCAGGGGCCTGATGCGCCGGCGGGCGGAAGCATTATTGTGGCAAGAGCGGATCGACGCGAGCGCGGTTCACGGTTTTACAGATGATCAGCCGGCGAGCGCCAAGGGCCGCTTCGCGCTCGCGCGGGCCCTTCTCGCCGAAGGCGACCGTGACGGCGCCGGACGTCAGGTTCGCGAGGCCTGGCGGTCGGCAGAATTGTCGGAACGCGTTGAAGCCGACGCGTTCGAGATGTTCCGCGATCTTCTGACGCGCGAAGATCATCGGGTGCGCATGGACAGGCGCATCGGCGTCAAGGATTTTTCAGGCGCGATGCGCGCAGCGCATCACCTTGGCAGCGATGATCTTTCGATCGTGAAGGCCTGTGCCGCGGTCACCGCGAATGAAACCAAGGCACTCGATCTGCTTGACGCTGTTTCGATCGACGCCCGTCAGGACCTGGGTTATACCCTATGCCGCATCGACTGGATGCAGCGTCACGATCGAGTAGCTGACGCAACCCGCCTGATGCTGGCCGCGCCGCGCGAGACGATGGCGCTTCAGGACACCGACGAGTGGTGGCGGGTCCGGCGCGTTCTCGCCCGCAAGCTGCTCGATCTCCGTAATTTCCAGACCGCCTATCAAGTCGCGCGCGACGCCGCGCCGCCGGCCAATGAAAATTACCGGGCTGAGTTCTATTTCCTGCCGGGCTGGATTGCGTTGCGTTATCTCAATGATCCCACAACAGCACGTGCGCTTTTCGCCCATATTGACGATGGATCTGTCAATCCGATCGTGCTCGCGCGGGCGAATTATTGGCGAGGCCGCGCCGCCGAGGCCATCGGCGACAACGATGGCATGCGCGCTGGTTATGAAGCCGCCGCTCGATATCCCACCGCTTATTACGGGCAGCTTGCTCGGGCCAAGCTCGGCCTTGACAGAATTGAGCTGCGAGCCCCGCAGCAAGCCGATCCGGAGGGGGGGCCTGCGCTTCCGGATGAGCTCGTGCACGCTGCCGATATGCTCTACTCGCTGGGCGAGCGTGACGTCGTCCTGAATTTTGTGACGGATCTCGCGGAACAGAGTGTCGACGCCACGGCGTTGGCCGCGCTTGGCGAGTTGACCGGTCGCCGCAACGATGCACGCGCGATGCTGCAGATCGGGAAGACGGCGCTTGGCCGTGGGTTGGCGCTGGATCTTTACGCCTTCCCGACGATCGGGATACCGGAGCACAGGCCGATCGGTCCTGAAATCGACCGCAGCGTTATCTATTCGGTGGCACGCACGGAAAGCGCGTTCGATCAGCACGACAAGTCGCCGGCCAACGCGGTTGGCTTGATGCAGGTTACCCCGGAAGCCGGGCGCGACACTGCAAAGAGATTTGGCGTCACCTATGATTGGGATCGGATGGTTTCTGATCCGGTATACAACGCCCAAATGGGCGCGGCCGAACTCAGCGCGCTGTTACGGGAATACAATGGCTGTCACATCATGACCTTCGCCGGCTACAATGCCGGCCGCGGCCGCGTTCAGCAATGGGTGAAGCAGTACGGCGATCCGCGCGATCCCAACGTCGATGCGATCGATTGGGTGGAGCGCATTCCGTTTGCCGAAACGCGCAACTATGTCCAGCGCGTCATGGAGAATTTGCAAGTTTATCGTGTCCGTTTCGATACTGGTGCGCCATTGATATCCGAGCTCTATCGGCGTCACGGACCGACGCAGGAGGCTGATTCGGCGGTCCTTTCCTCGGCGCAAACGTCGAAATCAGAGTGGTGAATTGACTAGCGCGCCCGTCGCCGCGACATCTGACCGCAAGATTCAAGGAATAATGCGCGCATCACGCAGCTGGGCAAACAGCTCGAAAAAGCTGTCATCGGTTGCCTGATAGTCGAGAAAGCCGAGCTTGCGGCTCTTGCTCATGTCGGTGACCACTTCGATCGGCCTGCCGAGATCCGCATCCGTGTGCCACGCCGACGTCACCACCGAAAGATCAGGCTCCGCCAGACGGTGCTCGCGCGCGATTTCCGCCCAGATCGGGCCTGCGTCGGCCAATTGACGCTCCAGCGGAATGCCTTCGCCAGGATATGGCGCGGGTTGCAAGCCGAACCAATTGGCGAGCTGCGTCCACATCCAGCTCCAGCGAAACACATCGCCATTGACGATGTTGAAAGCCTGATTGCGCGCCGCCTCGGTGGTGGCGGCCCATTCCAGATGGCGCGCCAGCAGCCTCGCGTCGGTCATGTCGGTAAGGCCGTTCCATTGCACCGCAGAGCCGGGGAACAGGAAAGGCCGTCCGGTCTTCCTGCAAATCGTCGCATAAACCGCCAGTGTCACCCCCATATTCATGGCATTGCCGACGGCGTAGCCGATGATCGTGTGCGGACGGTGTACACTCCAGCCGAAACCGTCGCGTTCAGCCGCGGAAAATACCTCGTCCTCCTGTGCATAGTAGAAATTGTCGATATCGAGTCGCGGCTGTTCTTCACGAAACGGCGTCGCCGGCAGCGCACCCTTGCCGTAAGCCTCGAACGGACCGAGGTAATGTTTCAGCCCGGTCACAAGCGCGACATGCCGAACCGAGCCCGAAGGCGACAGGACCTCGAGCACATTGCGCACCATCGCGCGATTGATCCTGATGTTTTCCGCTTCGGTGTTCTGTCGCAGCCATGAGCTGATGAAAACATGTGTCGGACGCACGCCTTGCAGGGCGGTGCGAAGCGACGCCGCATCCAGCAGGTCTGCCGCCACAGGCAGCACGCCAGCAAAGTCGGAAGACGGCCGCCGCGCCAGTCCGTATACCTGCCAGCCCCGTTTGCGTAGATGCCGCGCGAGGTTGTTGCCGACGATCCCGGTGGCCCCGACGACCAGCGCTGACTGTGTCATGGCTCATCTCCAATATCGAGGAGGGGAAATAGGAAATGATTTCCGGGTTGACCAGAGGCACCGTTGAATCGGGATTCCGATCATGTTCCACTCAAACCTGGCCGGCCAGCGACGTGTTTTCCATCACGCAAGCTCCCTTGAAGATCAGATATCGATAGCCGTTCCAACGATCTCGCTGGTAACATGCGTGTGGTCGCAGCCGGCTCAAGAGTCGCCCGCTGATCACCTGAAAGTGGTGGTTCCGTTGGCGGTCCGTTCATATCCATCGAATTGGCAACGGGTGCTGATCCTCAAGGACGGTTCGCGGGTCTTTGCCCGTCCTATCCGTCCAGACGACGCGCCGAAGATCTTGTCGCTGCTGCGGAGTGTCAGCCGGGAGGACCTGCGGCTTCGATTTTTCGACTCGATCAAGGAGTTCTCACACGAATTCATCGTGAAGCTGACGCAGCTCGACTACTCCCGCGCGATGGCCTTTGTCGCCTCCGACGAAGCTGAAGGCGATATTGTCGGCGTGGTTCGCCTTCATTCCGATTCGACTCGTGAAACCGGCGAGTTTGCGATTCTACTCAAATCGGATCGAAAGGGCAGGGGATTGGGATGGGCGTTGATGCAATTGATCATCGAGTACGCCAGGTCCGAAGGCCTAAAATCCATCTCCGGTCAAATCCTGCATGAGAATTCGGTCATGCTAAACATGTGTCGCGAGCTTGGGTTTGAGGTCAAGGTCGACCCGATGGAGCTGGACATTTACGATGTGAGTCTTGCGCTCACCGGCTAGCCGGCACCGAGCAAGATCAAGGTCGATCATTGTTTTTCGCAGCGGGTCATCTCCGCGACCGCCGCCGGATAGAAGCGATGAACGCTTCTGGCCATTGCCGGGGTTAAATCCGGCAACGGCCAGTATGTTGGCGCATGTTCAAGATGCTCAGGCTCAATCGTTGTACTTCGGTCCACCCCAATAGCGGTGCGTGTTGATCGGGGTTTCCGACGCCGGCATCATCGGACTGAAACCATCACGGTATTGGGCCATGCTCTGGCTCGAAAGACCAGCCTCCCTGGACCAGTGCTTGTGGCCTGTATGTGTCGTATGGGCATAGGCCTGTCCCGAGATCGCGGCGAACAGTACCATCGAGGTAATTAAAGCGAGACGTTTCGTATTCATGACTAGCTCCATTGTTGTGCCACCCCCCCCGTTGGTCAGCAGTTGCGTTCAGGAGCATAGGAAATCGAGGTTGATCGAGACGACCCCGTATAGCCGCGACATAAAAGTTCGACTGGAGCTATTTTTTGTTAATGTGATTGAAGGTCGGATGGGGCTGCCATGTTGTTGACAGGCCTGAGAAGTTTGACGTCGCTTGGAATCACATTTTCCGCGAGCCTGATTTTTCATCATCATTATAAATCGTTATTTAGTTTTGGACGTGTTGTTCGCCGTGCGATGGGCAATATCAGCGATGTGAAGCGACATGTTGGGGGCCACGGGCTGCTCTGTTGCAACGGCTCCGCTGTCCACGCCGTTGCCGATCTCGGGTTTCCAATATCGCTATCGGGCCTGCGGAGTCGCCATCCTCACTTGCGCTTGAACCGCGCCGAGGAAAAAATCACCGATCGTTGATCGCGCGAGAATATGAGTTGATCCAATGGCGGTGGCGCTTGCCGTTTAAAAAACGGCTTTGGGACTATAAATTCGTTTTTAATTGAGAACCGCGTATTCGCTCCCCATGTCTGATGGGCCCCGACGTTGACTGTCTTGTCGGGAGCTCCTTTTGGCAAGCCTTCCAAAAAGAGATCGGGAAACGCCCAAGCTGGTCCGTGGAAAAAGCCCGGCCACGCTACGGGCGGTTGTGTCTGGAGTTAATATGGTTTTGTTTTCGCGGTCGTTCATTCGCAAACGTGTGATCTCGTTTGCGACCACGACGTCGGTCGCCGCGACGTCGCTCGCCCTGGCCCATGGGCCAATGAGGATGCGTCACAACCACGAAACGGTGCCGGTCCACTATGTCGCGGATCGGATGGACGCTCCCGATAAGTCGTCGCTCCCGTCGGACGACGGCGTCGCCATCAGCCAGATCATGGCGGACGCGACCGACAAGCCGGCCGGCGATGTCGACCGCGATTTGGTGGCGATGATGGTGTCCCATCATCAAGGCGCGATCGACCTGGCGCAAGCCGTGTTGCGATACGGTCATAACGAGCAGCTTCGTCGTCTGGCGCAGGAAATCGTCGTGACCCGGCAGCAGGAGATCACCGCGATGCGTTTCGCGGTCGGCGAGGAATTTCCGCCGTCGGCGACGCCGCCGACACAGCGAGGTGCCGGCTCCCTGGCGCCGGTTTCGAACAACATCCGCGCCGCTCCCCTGGTGCAGGCGGGCGCGCATTAAGGATATGTCATGGGCATTGTTCGTTTCGCCCTCCGATTTCCGCATACGTTTTACGTCGTCGCGGCCCTGATCCTGTTTTTGGGTATCGTCGCCTGCCGTGAAATGCGGACGGACGTTTTTCCGCAAATCGATATCCCCGTCGTGACCGTGATCTGGAGCTACACCGGCCTCAGCACGCCGGAGATGGAGCAGCGCGTCACCACCTACAGCCAGTATGCGATCAGTTCGAACGTCAACGGCATCAAGGACATCGAGGCGCAGACGCTGGCCGGCCTGTCGGTCCAGAAGATTTATTTCCAGCCCGACGTCAATCTTGACCTTGCGATCGCCCAAATCGTTTCGGCAACCAACGCGATCCGGGCATTATTGCCACCGGGAATCCAGGCGCCGCTGGTGGTGCAGTTCAACGCTTCCAGCGTGCCCGTTTTGCAAATCAGCCTGAGCTCGGACACGCTTAACGAGCAGCAGCTCTATGACTACGGCATCTATCGGATTCGCCAACAACTGGCCCCGATTCCCGGCATTACGCTGCCGACTCCCACGGGAGGGAAGTATCGCCAGATCATGGTGGATCTCGATCCATCGAAGCTGCTCGCCAAGGGGCTGACGCCACTTGACGTGGTGAACGCGGTCAACGCGCAGAATCTGACGCTTCCTGCGGGCACTGCCAAAATCGGCAGCAAGCAATACGTCGTTCGCACCAATGCGACGCCGGCAAGCATCGACGATCTCAACGACATTCCGGTCAAGGTCGTGAACGGCGCAACCGTGTTCGTGAAGGATGTCGGCCATGTTCACGACGGCTGGCTGGTGCAGCAGAACATCGTGCGGGAGAACGGCCGCCACTCGGTTCTGCTCAGCATCATCAAGAACGGCAATGCGTCGACCTTGAGCGTCGTCAATGCGGTGCACAGCGCCTTGCAGACGGCGCGCGCCGCGGCGCCTCCCGGCATGGAAATCAGGGAATTGTTCGACCAGTCGGTGTTCGTCAAACAGTCGGTTGCCGGGGTGCTTCGCGAGGGTGCGATTGCGGCCGGGCTCACCGCGCTGATGATCCTGCTGTTCCTGGGATCGTGGCGATCGACCGTGGTGGTGATGATATCGATCCCGCTGTCGATCCTGGCATCGCTGACCGTATTGTACTTCCTCGGCGAGACCCTCAATACCATGACGCTCGGCGGCCTCGCGCTCGCGGTCGGTATTCTGGTCGACGATTCCACGGTCACGATCGAGAATACGCACCGGCTGCTCACAGAAGAAGGCCAGCCGTTGCCGAAAGCGACGCTGCATGGCGCCGCCGGCATCGCCATTCCGACGCTGGTTTCGACGCTCGCGATCAGTTGCGTCTTCACCTCGGTGATTTTCCTCGACGGGCCGGCGAAGTATTTGTTCACGCCGCTTGGGCTCGCGGTGGTGTTCGCCATGCTGGCTTCCTACGGCCTGTCGCGGACGCTGACGCCGATCATCATCGGGCTGCTGCTCAAGGGCGAGCATCATGGCCCGATCGATGTTGCCTCGGCGGGCTGGTTCGCGCGCTTTCATGCCGCCTTCGAACGCCATTTCGAAACCATGCGTCACAGCTATTCGCGCATGCTCGCGGAGCTACTGAATCATCGCTTCATCATTCCGGTCATCGTGATCATGGTGCTCGGGCTTGGGGCGGTCATGTTCCCGCTGGTCGGCCGCGACTTCTTTCCGGCCATCGATGGCGGACAGATTCAGCTCCACGTCCGGGCGCCTGCGGGAACCCGTATCGAGGCGACCGAGCGCATTTTCCAGGCCGTGGAAAACAAGATCCGCGAAATCATCCCCGCGAGCGACCGCGATCTGGTGGTCGACAATATCGGGCTGCCGGCGCGGGCCTATAATCTCGCGTTCACGGACGGCTCGACCATCGGCGTCAATGACGGCGTGATCCTCGTCTCGTTGAAGGAAGGCCACAAGCCGACCAGCGACTATGTGCGCAAGCTCCGCGCAGCGCTGCCCGAAGCATTCCCGGAGGACACGTTCTACTTCCAGGCGGCGGATATCGTCACCCAGATTCTCAACTTCGGTCTGCCGGCGCAAATCGACGTCCGCACCGTCGGCTACGACAAGGCCAACAATCTGCGTGTCGCGAACCTGCTGCGTCAGCGCATCGCGGCTATTCCGGGAATAGCGGATGCCCATCTTCAGCAGGAGGTCGATGCGCCGGAGTTTTACGCCGACATCGACCGCACCCGGGCCGCTCAACTCGGGCTCAATGCGGACACCATCGCCACCAACGTCAATGTCAGCCTGAGCTCGTCGGAGCAGGTCACGCCGAATTTCTGGACCGACCCCAAGTCGGGCATCCCCTATTATCTCGCGGTGCAGACACCGGAGAACCGGATCAGTTCGCTCAGCGATCTCAGCAATACGCCGGTTTCTTCCTCGATATCTTCAACCGTCACCGATGTTCCGGTGCCCGGTCTGCTCGGCAACGTGGCGACGTTCAGCCGCGGCAGCATTCCGACCAACAGCAATCAGGCCAACGTGCAGCCGGTCTATGAGGTGTATGCCAGCGTTCAGGACCGCGACCTCGGCAGCGTTTCCAGCCAGATCAGCAAGATCGTGACGGACATGCAGAAGCAGCTGAAGCCCGGAAATACCATCGAGGTGATCGGCCAGATCCAGAGCATGAACAATGCGTTTCTCGATCTCGGCATCGGCCTGCTGTTCGCTTCCGTATTCGTCTATTTGCTGATGGTCGTGAACTATCAGAATTTCGGCGATCCGTTCGTCGTCATCCTGGCTTTGCCGGCGACGTTGTGCGGCATCCTCACCATGCTGTTCATCACCGGCACCACGCTCAACGTGCCGTCCCTGATGGGCGCGATCATGGCGGTCGGCGTCGCTTCGGCGAATTCCATTCTGCTGGTGACGTTTGCCCGGGAGCAGCAGCTGGCGGGCAAGACAGCCTTCGAAGCCGCCATCGAGGCGGGGCACACGCGGATCCGGCCGGTGCTGATGACGGCCGCGGCGATGATCGTCGGCATGATCCCGATGGCGATTGGCGCGGCAGGCGAGGAACAGAACGCTGCACTGGCGCGCGCGGTGATCGGCGGCCTGTTGTTCGCAACGCCCACGACGCTGCTGGTGGTGCCGTATCTGTTCGCCATGCTGCGAAAAGGCAATGACGGCAAGACCCATCACGGCGTATTTGACGAGGTGCTCGAATGAACTTCCATGAACCCCTGAATCGAGAGGCGTCGGAAGTGACCGGCCGTGAACCTCAAAAGATGCCGGTCACGCGTGAGGTGAAGCGGCGATGGCGAGGTAGGCTATTGGCCATCGTTCCGGTGCTGGCACTCGCGGCAGCACTGGCTTCCGGCGCATGGAGGCATTATTCGCAGGATCGCGAAGTGGCGGCCACGGCGGAGCAAAGCCACGATTTCGTTCCCGACGTCCGCGTGACGACGGTGCAACCGAGCGACGGCGTCGAGGTCGTCAGTCTTCCCGCGACGACGTCGGCATTCTCGACGGCGAATATCTTCGCGCGTGCCAGCGGATATATTGCCAAGCGCGAGGTCGATATCGGCGACCGGGTCAAGGCCGGACAGTTGCTGGCGGAGATCGTGGCGCCCGAACTCGACCATCAGATCGCGCAGGCCGACGCCACGCTGGGTCAACTGCAGGCGGCGTTGCAGCAGGCACAGGCCAACAGCGAACTCGCAAAGGTGACCTGGGACCGCGATAGTCCTCTGGTCGGCAAGGGCTGGCTGACGGCGCAGCAGGGCACCATCGACGTTCAGACGTTGAAAGCGCAGCAAGCCGCGGTCTCCGTCGCGCAAGCCAACGTCGTCGCGGAAGAAGCCCAGGTTCAGGTGCTGCATCAGCAGAAGATCTATCAGCGCGTGATCGCCCCGTTCGACGGCGTCATTACCCAGCGCAATGTCGATATCGGCACCCTGGTGCAGGCCGACGCGACCAGCGGCACCTTCATGTTCACGATCATGCAAGGTAACGTCATCCGAACGCAGGTGTTCGTGCCGCAGGACGAGGCCTTCGGATTACAGCCGGGAATCGATGCCGTGGTCCACGTTCCGGAAATGCCGGATCGGAGTTTTCCGGGCAAGGTGACGCGGATTGCTGACGCCTTGCAGCCCGGCTCCCGAACCCTGCTGACCGAAATCGATATTCCAAATCCGGATGGCGTTCTGACGCCCGGGACCTACTGCACGATCGAGCTTCATATTCCGCGCAAGGTGCCGAGCTACAAGGTGTCGGCCGATGCGCTGATCTTCAATGCAGCCGGGTTACAGGTCGCCGCGGTCGAGAACGGCGTTGTGCACCTGCGCAAGGTCGCGGTGGTGCGCGACCTTGGGCAGGAGGTCGAGATCAACAGCGGCGTCAAGCGTGGCGACCAGTTGATCCTTAATCCGGCGGTCGACCTGGCTGATGGCAGCAAGGTGCGAACCCAGCCGCAGGCGGTACGGACGTCCTGACCTCGCTCGCCCCGGGGCGGAACGCCAATCATAAAACCCTATTTAATGGTGCGGCTGGGTGACCCTGCCTATGATTTCGGCGGGCGGTCTCACCGCGCTTGCCCCCCCCGGAGGCGGTGTCAATGGCTGCCGAGCGGACGGTGCGCGCCACGTCTTATGCCCCCCTCATAAAGCGGGCGCGCGCTGTCCGGCTCTTTACGAGCGAAGCCGTGACATATTAGCAGGTGGTTGACATGATGACATTGGTCTCGGGCAACAAGCCTCCGGCTCTGGGAATACCGGGCTTGAGTATTGCGAATGGTTTCGCGGCAGTCGGGAATCCGCTGATGACAAAAGTGCTTTTGATCGAGGATGACGCTGAAACGGCTGAGGAAATCACAGCCGAGTTGACCGATCGCGGCTTTGATGTCGAATGGTCGGCCAATGGAATTGAAGGTCTCGACAGAGCGCGCTCATCGCGGCCCGACGCCATGATCGTCGACCGGTTGCTGCCCGGAATGGACGGCCTCACCGTGATTGAGACTCTGCGAAAGGAACAGGTCCGTACCCCGGTGCTGGTGCTGAGCGCGCTCGGCGCCGTCAACGATCGCGTGCGCGGGTTGCGGATGGGCGGCGACGACTACCTCACCAAGCCGTTCGCGGTCGTGGAACTGGTCGCCAGAATCGAAGCGTTGCTGCGCCGGCCGGTGGAATCACGCGAGACCACGCTGCGGGTGGGGCCGCTGGAACTCGACCTGATCGAGCGTACCGCCAAGCGGGGCGATCGGGTGATCGATTTGCTGCCGCGCGAATTTCGCTTGTTGGAATATATGATGCAGCACAGCGACCAGTTGCTGACGCGGGCGATGCTGCTTGAAGAAGTATGGCATTACAAATTCGTTCCGACGACCAACCTTGTAGACGTGCACATGGGCCGTCTGCGTCATAAGGTGGACGGACCGGACGAAACTCCAATGATACAGAACGTCCGTGGCGCCGGTTTCATTCTTCGCGCGGCGGCATAGCTTTCAAGTGGCTGCGGCGGCGACACGCTGCCGTTGGGCAAAGACATCCGGCGGCGAAAGTCTGATGCGTCAACCGCAGTTCACACGCTCGAACACCTTCCACTGGGCTTTCATCGTGGCGGGCGTGTTCACGATCTTTATCATCCTGCTGTTCGGATTTATCTACTGGAAGATCGACGACTATCTGACCTCGCGGTCCGACCGCGTCATCACCGCGCAAATGAGCGGGATTGCGGAGCTGTCGCCTGAACGCCGGCTGGAAGCCGTCAATGAACGGCTGAAGCTGGATCCCAGAGGAGTACAGCTTGCCGCGATATTCGCCGCCGACGGTCATCGGATCATCGGCAATATCGAGAGCCTGCCGCCTGATCTGAAGATCGACTCCGTGGCGCAAAGCACCAGCGTTGTCAGGACGGACCGCATCGGCCCTCAGACTGTCAGGGCGATCGCCCGGCGCATGCAAAACGGCCACGTACTGGTTCTCGGACGGAATGTCGACGAGGCCATGGAGATATCCAGCGTGGTCGGTCAAGCGCTTGCGCTCGGCCTGCTGCCCGGGTTTTGCCTTTGCCTGCTGGCCGGTGCGTGGTTGAGCGTGCGCGCCCAGAAGCGGGTCGAAGAGGTCAACGTACGGGTTCGGCGCATCATTGCCGGAGACCTGCGCGAGCGGCTGCCGCATCGTAACGTCGACGAGCCGTTCTCGAGGCTCGCGGTCATCGTCAACGGCATGCTCGATGAAATGGAAACCATGATCCACGCGCTTGCCGGCGTCGGCAATGATATCGCTCACGACTTGCGGACGCCCTTGACGCGCGCGCGGCTTACCCTTGAGCGCGGGCGCAGCAACGCGGCCACACTGGAGCAGCTTCAGGCCGTCTCCGACAAGGCGATCGCGGGTATCGATCAGTCGCTGGCGATCATTACGGCATTGCTGCGCCTGGCCGAGATCGAAAACAGCCGGCGCGCCGCGGGCTTCGGCGACGTCGCGCTGGGCGAACTCTTGCGCGAAGTGTGCGACATCTATGAGCCGATTGCGGAAAACAAAAATGTTGCCTTGAAGGTCCAGATCGAGCGCGAACTTACGGTCCGCGGCGACCGGGATCTGCTGGTCGAGGCTGTTGCCAACCTGGTTGACAATGCCATCAAATTTACGCCCGAGGGCGGGCAGGTGCGCCTCGAGCTGGTCCGCGGCGATGGCGAAACCATCATACGCGTCGCCGATACCGGATGCGGCATTAACGAACAGGAACGAGACGCCGTGCTGCGGCGCTTCTACCGATCCGACAAGATCAGAAGCACGCCTGGTGTCGGCCTCGGCCTCAATCTGGTGGCTGCGATCGTCAAATTGCACGGCTTCCGGCTGACGATCTTTTCGGGACCAGGTGGCCGCGTCGATATCGTTTGCCCGGACAGGCCCGGTTGAGGGCAGGTCGACTGAAAGGCGTCGACGGCAGCCGCTCGAGGTGTTCCCGAAGTATCGCCGGTTCTCCGGCAGAGCAAATCGAACAGCAGCATTTATCGAGATTTGATGTTGAGCAGCAGAATTGATCGGCAGCTCGACAAGCCTCAACATTTCCGTTGTTGACCAGCGTTGCATGCAGTTTTCGAAGAAAATCAGTTGGCTTCACAAATTCGAATTTTAGTTGTGCGAAGAGATTTTCAACTTACATCGCGAGGTGTGCTTCTGAACGTGCAGAACGCAGTTGAGATTCGCGCTTCAAAGGTCACACGGAATTGAATGCACGTGCCGATCCTGGGCCTCGCGAGCCCTGCAACGGATCGATCCATGGAGAAAGAAAATTATGACCAGATCAAAAATCTTCGGCGCGGTAGCCATCCTGTCGGTGATCACGGCAACGCCGGTATTTGCACAGGCGGCGGTCCAGGAGCCGGGCGCCTATGCATTCTATCACCCAAACGGGGATGTTCTCGGGGCCAATCGGCCCTGGCCGCGCGGATCCGGAGGTGAAGCGGCGCCGGTGCCGTTCGGCAACAGCGGAGCGTATGCTTCCATGGGCGGTCCGGACTCCTCCTCCTGTGCTCAACGCTACCATTCCTACGACCGAGCGTCGGGTACGTTCCTCGGTTACGATGGCGCCCGACATCCGTGCCAATAAGCCGGCAGCAACGGAGGTAAATAAAAGGCGGCCGGTTGGCCGCCTTTTTCATTTGACCGGATCGGCGGCTTAAGTCTACTTATGCAAGTGACAAATCGGCACTGACGACCGGGAAACCTTGAGCTCGACCGGCGTCTGAAAGTCGAAGTGGTTGTTCCGCTGCGTCGCGGCGATGGCAGCCGGGGAGGAAACGTCTTGAGCCAGGAAATAACCGTCACCGAGCATGACGGCATCGCGCGTGTTTCGTTGAACAGGCCCGCCATACGCAATGCGGTGACGCTTGCGATGTGGCGCGAACTCGCGACCATTTTCTCCCGCTTTGCGCAAGACAAGGCTGTTCGCGCCGTCATATTGACGGGGGCTGGAAAGAACTTCAGCGTCGGCGCCGATATTTCGGAATTTGACTCCATCCGCGTCAACAAACGGCAGAGCGCCGATTACGAAGTCGCCGTCGATCAATGCTCGAACGCGATTGCGGAATTGCGAAAGCCGGTTATCGCGGCGATCTCCGGTTACTGTCTCGGCGGCGGGTGTCATCTTGCGCTCGCTTGCGACTTCCGGTTTGCCGATCGTAGCGCCGTGGTTGGAATTCCTTCCGCCAAGCTTTCCATCGTTTATGGCGTTCGCAGCGTGCAGCGGCTGCTGGCTTTGGCCGGAATCGCGAACGCCAAGCGGATTCTCTATTCGGGTGACCGTTATGAGGCGAGTCAGGCACGGTCGATGGGCTTGCTCGATGAGGTCGTGGACCATGTTGAGATAGCGGCGGAACAATTTGCGGCAAAACTTGCGAGCAATGCTCCACTGTCGATCGCCGGCGCCAAATTCATGCTGAATGGCCTGTCCACGGGATCAGGCGCCCTTGATCTTGCGCTCGCTCAGCAGATGATCGATGCCGCTTCGGACAGCGAGGATTTCAAAGAGGGCAG
Source organism: Bradyrhizobium canariense (assembly GCF_900105125.1). Lineage (NCBI taxonomy): Bacteria > Pseudomonadati > Pseudomonadota > Alphaproteobacteria > Hyphomicrobiales > Nitrobacteraceae > Bradyrhizobium > Bradyrhizobium canariense. The sequence continues at coordinate 7,547,443 of NZ_LT629750.1, forward strand.
GCGGGCGTTTGCGGAAAAGCGGCCCCCACTGTTTCGCGGAGAGTAAAGTCTGCACATGGCGCGCAGGCTGAACGGTACCAAGACCTTGGAGCAGCTTATATGAAGCCGGCCAGGTTCGACTATGTGGCGCCGACAACGCTGGATGCGGCGGTCGAGGCGCTCGCGGCTTCCAATGGCGATGGAAAAATTCTCGCCGGCGGTCAAAGCCTGATGCCGCTGTTGAACTTCAGGATGGCGCGACCGTCGATCCTGGTCGACCTCAAGCGTATCGAGGGTCTGTCGTTCATTGACGTGCGTGGCGACAAGGTCGTGATCGGTGCGCTGACGCGGCATTGCGAGATCGAAAGATCTCCATTGATCGCATCGAAGCTGCCGGTCATGTCGGCGGCGATGCGGTATGTCGCGCATCTTGCGATACGCAACCGGGGTACCATCGGCGGCAGCCTGTCACATGCCGACCCGGCGGCCGAACTGCCCATGCTCGCGGTGTTCTATGATGCAACGATCATTGCTCAGGGCCCGTCGGGCCGGCGCAAAATCCCCGCCGGAGAATTCTTTATCGATGCGCTTGCGAACTGCCTCGAACCGGACGAGATCGTTGTCGAAATCGAATTTCCGCTTTTGACCAGGCACAATGGCTGGGGGTTTGAAGAAGTCTCGCGCCGTTTCGGCGATTTTGCGCTCGCCTGCATCGCAGTTTCGATCGAGCGCAGGGGTCGCAAGATCGTCGACGCCCGCGTCGCCGTGATGGGGGTCGCGGAGACGCCGCTGCGGCTCAAAATGGCCGAACGGGCCCTGTGTGAAGCGGAGATCGATTCCGCCGCGACCGGGAGGTTCGCGGATGTCTTGCGATCGAATGTCGCGCCGAACACCGACATTCACGCCTCATCCGACTATCGCCGCCGTTTGGTGGGCGCGCTCGCCGAGAAAGCCTTGACGGCTGCATTGCATCGCGCGGGCGAAGGCTCGTCATGACCATCCCTATCGCAGTGACGGTCAATGGCACGGTGCAGGAGGTGCAAAATGTCGAGCCGCGCCTGCTGCTGTCGGATTTTCTCCGCGAGACTCTGGGGCTGACGGGCACGCATGTCGGCTGCGAACACGGCGTCTGCGGCGCCTGCACCGTCCTGATGAACGGAGACAGTGTCCGCTCCTGCCTCACGCTTGCGGTGCAGGCCGACGGTGCTGAAATCGTGACAGTCGAGGGATTGGGAACGCCGGAAGCCCTCAACGTGCTGCAAACCCAGTTCAGGGAGCATCACGGCCTGCAATGCGGGTTCTGCACGCCGGGGATGCTGATGACTGGCGAAGACCTGCTTCGCAAATATCCGCTCGCCAGCGACGACGACATCAGGGAGGGGCTGTCGGGCAATCTCTGCCGCTGCACCGGATACCAGAACATCGTTGCGGCGATTCGATCCGCCGCGGCGTTGCGCAACAAGGAGCCTTCATGAAGCTGAATTTTCTGCCGGCCGGCCGCGTTCGCATGAAGAAGGGCATCTATATTCCCGGCGCGGATCGGAGTGAAACGATCGAGCTGCCGGTGAGCAGTGCGCTGATCAGGCACAAGCAGGGCAATGTGCTGTTCGATACCGGCTGCCATCCGTCGGTTGTCGACCATGCCGAGGAACGCTGGGGCGCGCTCGCCTGGGTGATGACCCCGATCATGAGCGCGGACGAGATGCTGATGCCAAGTCTGGCCTGCCTCGGCGTCAACCCCGAAGACATCGACGTGGTGGTGAATTCGCATTTTCACCCCGATCATTGCGGCTGCAATCAATTCTTCAAGAAGGCAACGTTCTACGCGCACGCCAAGGAAGTCGAAGCCGCCAACGCGGCCGGCGCGGAATCCTCCGGCTATCTTCGCGCCGATTGGGATTGTGGCCAGCCGACGCAAATGGTGGAAGGCGAAAAGGATTTGTTCGGCGATGGCAGCGTGGTGTTGATCCCGCTGCCGGGGCATACGCCGGGGATGCTCGGCGCGCTGGTCAATCTCGATCGCGACGGCCCGTTCCTGCTGGCTTCCGACTCGATCAGCCTGCGGCAAAGCCTCGATACCGATACGGTGCCACGGAACACCTGGAATGCCGATCTGCTGCTGCAGTCCTACCAGGAGGCGCGGCGGATCGAAAAATCGGGCGCGACCGTGATCTGCGGCCATGACGATGCGCAGTGGCAAAGCCTGCGCAAGGGAAACGAGGGATATGAGTAAGGACAGCCTGGCTCATCCGTCGGATATCCTGCGGCCGCGTCACGTCGGATCACCGATCAAGCGCACGGAGGATCCGCGACTCCTGACCGGGAGCGGCGAATACACCGCCGATCGCAAGCCGGATCGCGCTCTGCATGTCGCGTTTCGCCGCAGTGAGCAATCGCATGCGCGAATTTTGCGCATCGACACTACGGCGGCTCAAGCGGTCCCCGGCGTGGTCGCGGTATTGACGGCGGAAAACGTCGCCGACGATTTCAAGCCGGTGATTCCGTTTTCGCGAATGCCGAATTACTACGCGACGCCGATTGTGCCGCTGGCGTCCGGCAAGGTCCGCTATGTCGGCGAGGCTGTGGTGGCGGTGATCGCGACGTCGCGCTACCTCGCCGAAGACGCGCTGGAATTGATCGAGATCGACTATGAGCCGCTGGGCGCGGTCGCGCGGGCCGAGCGTGCCGCTGCAAAGGATGCCCCGCTGCTGCATGAAGAGGCCGGCACCAACGTTCTGATTTCTCGCGAATTCAAGAAGGGTGATGCTGCCGCCGACATGAAGGCCTCGACGGTGCGGGTGAGCGGCCGCTTCGAGATGACGCGCAAGGCGCCGCTGGCGATGGAGCCGCGAAGCTACACCGCCGAGTATGACGCCAAACGCAGGGCGATCACGCTCTACACCTCGTCGAATATTCCCGGCATCGTCCGCGATGCCATTTCAGAATCGCTGGACCTGCCCGGTAATCGCCTGCGGGTGATCGCGCCTGATGTCGGCGGAAGTTTTGGATCGAAAGGCTCGCTCTATCCGGAAGAGCTCTTCATGTGCATCGCCGCCCGGAAGCTCGGCCGTTCGCTGAGATGGACGGCGGATCGCCTGGAGGATGTCAGCAGCAGCAGCCAGGCGTTCGCGGAAGTCGTCGAAGCCGAGATGGGTTTTGACAGGGACGGCCACGCTGTCACGTTGCAGGCGGATGTGATCGGAGATGTCGGCGCCTACTCGATCTATCCCTGGACCTGCGGCCTTGAGACCGTGCAGGTCGTGAGCTTCCTGCCGGGCCCTTATAAGATCGGTTCCTATCGTGGGGCCGTTCGCGGCGTCGCCACCAGCAAGCCGCCGACTGGTCCTTATCGCGGAGTAGGGCGGCCGATTTCGACCTTTGTGACCGAACGGCTGATGGACATGGGGGCGAAGGCGCTCGGTCTTGATCCCCTGGAAATCCGGCGGCGCAATCTGGTTCGGGCCGAGGAATTTCCCTACCGGATCGCATCCGGAATCATCTGGGACAAGACCGGGTTCATCGAGTGCCTCGATGCGGTTGCGGGAGCCGCCGACTATGCCGGGCTCCGCGCGCAGCAGCTTGACGCGCGCAAGGGTGGACGGCTGTTCGGCATTGGTCTTGCCACCTACGCGGAATTGACCGGAATAGGATCGCGCATCGCGGTGGCGCCGGGAATGCCGATCAACACTGGCTCGGAGACCGCCAAGATCCGCATCGACGCGACCGGATCGATCACGGCGGCATTCGGCGTCGCGTCGCACGGGCAGGGACTTGAAACGACGCTGGCGCAAATCATCGCCGATGACCTCGGCGCCAGGTTCGAGGATATCCGCGTCATTCAGGGCGACAGCGACGCGGTGCCGATGTCGACCGGCACCTATGCCAGCCGCAGCGCGGTGCTCGGCGGCGGCGCGGCCAAGCACGCCTCGCGGTTGCTGCGCGAGAAAATCAGGCGGGTCGCCTCGCATTTGCTCGAAGCCAACCAGGACGACATCGAAATCGAAAACGGCATCGCCAGGGTCGGCGGCACCGACCGCATGGTTACGTTCAAGCAGATATCGAAGGCGGTCTATTCCGACATGAAGACGCTGCCGGTCGATGCGCGCGAAGAGCTCGAAGCCAGCTACACCTACGATCCCATCAATGGGACCACGGCTTGCGCCACGCATCTCGCCGTGGTCGAGGTTGATCCCGTCAGCTGCTTTGTCCGGATCCACAAATATGTCGTCGCCGAGGACTGCGGAAGAATCATCAATCCCATGATCGTGGATGGCCAGGTCCACGGCGGCGTGGCGCAGGGAATTGGCGCGGCGCTATACGAGGAGCTGATCTACGACGACGAAGGTCAGCTTCTGACCGCCAGTCTCGTCGACTATGTCATTCCTTCGGCGCCGGAAGTGCCGCTGATGGATGTGGTCCATATCGAAAGTGAATCGGCCGTTGCCGGCGGATTCCGCGGCATGGGCGAGGGGGGCACGATCGGAGCCCCGGCTGCGATTGCGAATGCGATCGCGGATGCGCTGTTACCGCTCGATATCGAAGTCTCCATACTCCCAATGACTCCAGAGCGCATCTTCAGGCTCATGGAGCAAGCAAGCCTCAAAGCTAAAGGAAAGACCGATGATTGATCTCAAGGGACGTGTTGCTCTGGTGACCGGCGGCGGCAGGGATGTCGGCGCGGCTATTTCAAAGACGTTGGCCGAAAACGGCGCCGCCGTTGCGGTGAACTATCACGGATCGAAGGCGGACGCCGAGAACGTGGTCAGCGAGATCGAAAAGGCCGGTGGCAAGGCCAAGGCCTATCAGGCGGATGTTTCCGATGCTGCCGTGGTCAAGGACATGGTCGACCGGGTCAAGGCCGACTTTGGCGGGCTCGATATTCTCGTCAACAATGCCGGCCTCGTGTTCCGCAAGCGCTTCAGCGAAACCACGCCGGAAGACTGGCGCAAGCAGATCGATACCTGCTTGTATGGCGCGCTGAACTGCTGCCACAGCGCGGGACCGCTGCTTGAGGCATCGGGAAACGGCCGCATCATTTCGATCATGGGCGATTCATCAAGGGTCGGCGAGTCCGGCCTGGCGCTGGCCGCCGCGTCGCGCGCCGGCACCATCGCGCTGATGAAATCGCTGGCCCGCGAGATGGGACGATCGGGCGTGACCGCCAACTCGATCGCGCTTGGCCTGATCGAAACCGCGCATGACAGCGCCTGGGTCGAGGCGAACCGTGAGAAACTGGTCAAGGCCTATGCGATCCGGCGGCTTGGCCGCCCCTCCGACGTCGCACCGATGGTCGCCCTCTTGGCATCCGACGCTGGCAGCTGGATCACCGGACAGGTCTTCAGCATCAGCGGCGGATTCACCATGATTTAGAGCGGGGCGGATCATGTTGCACGTCAACCTGATAGAACCGGTATCGAAATTACTGGCGCGTCATGCCCGGGAGCGGCCGGAGCAGGTCGCATTCTCCGATGCGTCGCGCTCGATCAATTACGCCGAGCTCGCCCAGCGCACGGCGTCGATCGCGGCCAGTTTCTCCAAGGCGGGAATCCGCGAGGGCGACAAGGTCGGCATCTACCTGCCGAACAGCGTTGACTGGATCGAGGCGTGTTTCGCCGGTCTGCGCGCCGGCGCGGTTCTGGTTCCCATCAGTTACGACGCGGTGGAAGGCGAGATCAGCTATCGGTTGTCCGACGCCGGCTGTCGTGCGCTGATTACCACCGCTGCCCGCAAGGACCTGATCGCGAAGATTGCGCGCGAGGAGGGCAGCTCGCTCGCGGTCATCTATGCCGGCAAGGATGCGCCGCAGGCCGGCCCGGCGATGGCCGCTCTCGCTGAAGACAGCGATGCGCGTCCGCTCGATCCTGAAAGCATCGATCACGCCTCTTTCATCATCTACACATCAGGCACGACCGGACGGGCCAAGGGCGTGCTGCTGTCGCTGCGCGGCATGTTGTGGATCGCCGCATCATGCTGGGTGCCGATCTGCGGGCTTAGCGACAAGGACGTCGTGCTGTCGCCATTGCCGCTGTTTCATTCCTACGGCCTGAATCTGTCCGTGCTCGGCGTTCTCGCCGTCGGCGCCAGCGAGCATATTCTGGAAAAATTCTCGCCGCAGCAGGTGCTGGAATTGATGCAGACCGGCAGATATTCGGTCTTTCCGGGCGTGCCGACGATGTTTCATTATCTGTTGCAGCGCGCGCAGGAGAGCGGCGTCGATCAGCTCGGCAACATCAGGCTTTGTATCTCGGCCGGCGCGATCATGCCGGCAACCCTGAACAAGGCTTTCGAGGACCGGTTTGGAAAGCCGCTGCTCGACGGTTACGGCATCACCGAAACCTCGACGATGGTCACCATGAACTGGCTGAACGGCGCGCGGCCGTTGGGATCCTGCGGTCTGCCGGTGCCGGGCCTGGCGGTAAGGATCGTCGATCCATCGTCACGTGAAGATGTGCCGTTCGGCGGCGAGGGTGAACTGATCGTGCGCGGCCCGAACCTGATGATGGGATACCACAACAAGCCGGCCGAGACGGCGTCGGCGCTGCGCAAGGGCTGGTATCACACCGGCGACCTCGCCAAATCGGACGCGTCCGGTTACCTGACCATCACCGGCCGTATCAAGGAACTGATCATCAGGGGCGGACAGAATATCGCGCCCGCCGAAATCGAGGAGGTCGTTGCGCGCCATCCGCAAATAACCGATTGCGCGGTGGTCGGCATCCAGCACGCGACGCTCGGCGAGGTGCCTTGCTTGTTCGTGGTGGCGAAGAACGGCGAGATCGACGTCGCCTCGCTGCTGGAGCATTGCCGCGCGCACCTGTCATCTTACAAGATTCCGGAAGCGACGCATCTCGTGCCGGAAATCCCGCGAACGGGTTCGGGCAAGATCATGCGCTTCAAGCTGGTCGAAGCGTTGAACCGGATGTGAGATCTAGCTGATCGAGCGCGGACCCAGGGCGCCAAAAGCCTTGGGATCGTACGTCAGCTTGTATTTCATGTCGGCGGCGATGATCGGCTTCTTGCAATGGTCGCAGATCACTGCTGCGAAGAAATCATGTCCGCAGGTCAGATGCTTCAACGCCAGCGGAGGCTTGTTGGCGGCCAGCCAGCGATCGCCCCATCGCAGCATCGCAACGAACGGGCCATACAGGTCCAGTCCCATGTCGGTCAGAAGATATTCATAGCGGTCGGGCGCGTTCTGATAGAGACGCCGATGAAACACGCCGCTCGCCACCAGCCGCGACAGCCGGTCGGTCAGAATATTAGGAGCGATGGCAAGCTCGGACTGGATCTTGTCGTAGCGACGGTTGCCGAAAAACGCTTCCCGCACCACCATGAAGCTCCATTTGTCGCCGATGATTTCAAGCGCCCGCGACACCGAACTCGGCCGTCCCAGTGAAAACCGGCTGCCATCCGAAGCGCGGCGAGTGTTGCGGCCAGCCTTGGCCGGACGTCGCCCCGCACCGGGGCCGTCGCGATACTTCACGTCCCTCGCGTTGAGCTTTTCGCCGCAGCTTGAGCAGGCCACATAAGGATGGCTCTCGCAGCCGCATGTCATGTGAACCAAGGTCAGCGGCGGCGCTTTCCCGGCTGTAAGCCAGCGATCGCCGAACTGCATCAACGCGATGAAGCTCGGATAAAGATCAAACCCCATCTTGGTCAGCCGGTATTCCCGGCGTTGCGAACCCGGCGTTGCGACCTGCCGGAAAATCGACAGCCGCGTCAATTTTCGCAGCCTGTCGGTGAGCGTCGCGCGGGGAATGCCGAGCGCGGCGCGAAAGGCCTCGAACGTCTGGGTGCCGAAAAACGCTTCGCGGATGATCAGGAACGCCCAGGCATCGGAAACAACGTCCAGCGTTCGCGCGACGGAGCAATTTCTTTCCGTGCGCGCAGCCTTGCCCGCGCCCCGAGCTTTGGAAAGAACCGGACGCGCGGCTGGCCTTTCTCGCTGGATTTTGGCGTTCGCAGAGCGGGGCATCGTGGAAGATCTGTTTCGCGGTGGCTCGGAGGGAGATGAGGTGCGATCTAAAAACGCACCCGGAAAACTGTCTCTACACCATCAACCCGATTGACAGGCAAAAAAACTTCAGTCTAGTTATGCATGTCACAACAAGGTGCGCGTTTAAGCCACCGGACCTGTTCATTTCTGGATTGCCTCGGGAGGGTATGCCCATGAAGACTGCTGTTTGCAGTGCGCTGCTCGTTGCAGCTTCGATGATTGCCGGCATTGACGGCGCGGCCGCGCAGGCCGGCGCTATATCCGATGACGTGGTGAAGATCGGTGTGCTGACCGACATGTCGGGCCAGTTTTCCGACGAATCTGGCGAGGGCTCGGTCACCGCGGTCCGCATGGCGATCGAGGATTTCGGCGGAAAGGTTCTCGGCAAGCCGATCGAACTCGTCGTTGCCGATCACCAGAACAAGCCCGACATCGCTTCGGGAATTGCACGGAAATGGTACGACGTCGAGCACGTCGACATGATTGCGAACCTGATCAACTCTTCCATCGCGCTCAGCGTTACGCAGATGGCCAAGGAAAAGAACCGGATTGCGATCGTCAACGGAGCCGGCTCGTCGCGCCTGACCAACGAGGCCTGCACACCCAACAGCGTGCATTATTCCTACGACAGCTACGCGCTCGCGCGAGGGACGGGATCGGCGCTTGCGAAGGCCGGCCAGAAAAGCTGGTTCTTCCTCACCGCCGATTATGCGTTCGGGCACGCGCTGGAGGCGGACACCTCCGCCGTGGTCAAGGCGCTTGGCGGCGAAGTGGTCGGTTCGACGCGCTATCCGATCGAGACCTTCGATCAATCCTCCTTCCTGCTGCAAGCCCAGGCCTCCAAGGCCCAGGTCGTCGCGCTGGCGGGATCGGGAACGGTGCTCGTCAACGCTGTCAAGTCGGCTCAGGATTTCGGCATCCGCAGAGGCGGGCAAACGCTGGCGGGGCTACTGGTCTGGGTCACCGACGTCAAGAGCCTCGGCCTTGAAACGGCGCAAGGGTTGGTTCTCACCGATGCGTTCTATTGGGATCGCGACGATCAAACCCGGGCGTGGTCGAAGCGCTTCTATGAACGCATGAAGAAGATGCCGCATATGGGCGATGCCGGCGACTACTCGTCGACCATGCATTATCTCAAGGCTATCGAGGCCGCCGGGACCGACGAGGCGCAGGCCGTGATGGCGAAGATGCGCGAACTCCCGATCAACGATTTCTTCGCGACCAACGGCCGAATTCGCGAAGACGGGCGCATGGTTCACGACATGTATGTCTATGAGGTCAAGGCGCCGTCCGAATCCAAGGGCGACTGGGACTTTTACAAGCTTCGCGAAGTCATTCCCGGCGACCAGGCGTTCCGGCCGTTGAGGGACAGCCTATGTCCGCTGGTGAAGAAGGGCTGAGCGAAAGCTCGCCGCAGTCATGACAACGCGACTAAATCTGGCGGCGCTGCTCGCAGCGCCGTCTACCCGAGCTTGACGCCCGCGAGCTTTTCGCAGGCTTCCAGCAATTGCGCCTGCTTGCGAACATCGTTCGCTGCCGGATTCGGATCGCGGCGTCTTTGGTGAAAGAAGTATTTTCCCGAGACGAGAGCTGCGGGATCAGTGCTTGTTGCCAGCCAAACCTGGGTGCGATGAGCCTGATCGAGATCGTCAGGAGCGCCGGCGCCGCCCATCTTTGTCGGGACCCATCCCGGCTCGAGCGCGTTCGAATAGATGTTCGGAAACAGCCGCGCGACAGCAAATGCCAGCAACACGTCGTGGAATTTGCTCTCGGCATAGGCGGCCGAGCCGTTCCAGCTTCGCTTGGACCAAGTGAGATCGCTGAGATCGGTGCCGGCGCCGTGGTGCATGCCGGAGCTCAGATAGACCAGCCGCTTCGGTTTCTTGATCATGGCGGTCAGGATGAAAGGCGCCAGCGTGTTGATGGCGAACACATGCGGCAGGCCATCATCCGTGATGCGCTTGGGCTCGCGATAACCAACCCCTGCATTATGGATGATCGCATCGAAGTCACCGAGCGCGTTGACTTGGCTTGCGACATCTTTGGTCTGCGCGATGCTGCTGAGATCCCCGATCACGACACTTTCGGCGCCGGACACGGCTTTTGACGCCTCCTTCGCCCTGGCATCGCTGCGGGCATGCAACACAACCTTATGGCCCTGCTCGACAAGGAGCCCAGCGGCCATCTTGCCGAGACCATCCGAGGAGCCGGTAATGAAGATACGTGCCATGCGTTTTCCCTACGTCTTCCTTTTGGGAAGCGGCGTTCTCGATCGACAGGTTATCACGGCCTGGAGCGAAGGCGCGTCACAACGATACGACCTGCATCGGCGATGCCGCAGGGGAACGTGGGTTGAGCCAGGCGGAGCCGACCCTGCATATTTTGCAATGGTCACGGCGGCAGTGACGCAATAACCCTAGTCCCATGACTCGTGGCACCGTCGCTATAGACAAATTCGATCTCGTTTTTCGTGGGTAAATTCTCCCCGACATCGAGGCGGGCGCTCGAATCCAGCCCGCGGGGTCACCTCGGGTGAGCACGGCCACCCAGCATAACCCGCGCGCGCCGCTATGGCTTCTTGCGTCAGTTACGTTCAGCGGCACGCTGGCCATGCACATCTTCGTGCCGGCGCTGCCGCTGGCGGCGAGGGACCTGGCGGCAAGTTCAGGCGCGCTTCAACTCACGATCAGCATTTATATCCTGGGCCTTGCGATCGGACAATTGCTGTACGGGCCGCTGTCGGATCGGTTTGGCCGCCGGCCGGTGCTGCTGATCGGGCTGGCGCTGTACAGCGTCTCGGGGCTGGTGGCCGCTTTGGCGCCGGATGTCAGAATCTTGATCGTCGCCCGGCTGTTTCAGGCGATCGGCGGCTGTTCCGGGCTGGTGCTGGGCCGCGCCATTGTTCGCGACGGCGTCGAGGTGGACGAAGCCACGCGAAGGCTGGCGATCGTCAGCCTGATCGTCAATGTCGGTCCAGGTCTGGCGCCGCTGGTGGGCGCAGAACTCGGAACGTTCCTCGGATGGCGCTCGATCTTCTTCGCTTTGACCGCGATGGGCGTCGCCAACTTCTTCATCACCTGGAAACTGCTGCCCGAGACCGGGCCGCGGCGAGGCGCGCAACGTGATGCGCGCAAGACCGGCGAGCTCTGGGTCAATTTCCGTCAACTGGTCACTTCACGCGCGTTTCTCGGCTATGCCATCGGAGGCGGTTGCGCGACGACGTCGATGTACGCATTCGTCAGCGCCGCGCCGTTTATTTTTACCGAGCAACTCCACCAGCCCAACCGCGATGTCGGCATTTATCTCGCCGTCATCGTCGGTGCTTTATGGGTCGGCAGCGTCGTTGCGAGCCGAATCGCGGGACGCATCGCAGTCAACCGGCAAATGATCGGCGGTAACCTGCTGAGCGTGGCTGGCGCCTTTGTTTTCCTGGGCGCGGTCCTGTTCGGGGTGTTGAACATCCCGATAACTGTCGGCTCGATGATCCTGTTTATGTTCGGCGTCGGCGTCTCAAGTCCGCCGGCGCTTGCGGAAGCCATGAGCGTAAATCCAAAAGTCATTGGATCCGCGTCCGGCGTTTACGGCTTCACGCAGATGACGGTCGGAGCTATTTGCACCTCGGCCGCGAGTCTGGGCTCGACGCCCGCCTTGGGTTCCGCGGTCGTGCTGGTGATCGCTGGAGCCCTGGCGCAATTCGCCTTCTGGATGGCGATTTCCAGCCCGCGCGATTGATACACGGCGCGGCTCTTATGCCCCGTTGGCGGCGAGCCGATAAAATTCCCGCTCGGCTTGCGTCACATAACGCTCCTTGTGGCGGAGGATGGAAAAATGACGCTTCTCCAGCGGTAAATTAAGCGCGACAAGCGCGCCGGTCTTGAGCAGCGCGGTCACCACGAGTTTTGAGATCACCGCGGCTCCGGCGCCGGCCGCGACCGCCGAGCGAACCGCTTCGTTCGACGGCAGTTCGAGCGCGACGTCGAGATCGGCCGCGGCCACGCCGAATTTCGCCAGCGCCGTTTCGAACACCGCGCGGGTGCCGGAGCCGCGCTCCCGCAACACCCAGCGTGTCGTCTTGAGGTCACGCGGCGCGACCGAGCGGCGTTTCGCCCACGGATGCTGGGCGCCTACCACCAGCACAAGCTCATCATCGGCGATCGGCTGGATCGCCAGCGTCGGCTCATCGATATGGCCCTCGATCAAGCCGAGATCGGCCGTGCCTTCGATCACCCAGGCCGCGACCTGTTCGGTGTTGCCGATGCGAAAGCTCAATTTGATCCCGGGATGCAGCGATTGATAGCGATGGATCACGGGCGGGAGCCAGTAATTGCCGACAGTTTGACTTGCCGCGAGGGTCAGGGATCCGCGCGACAGGCCGGCGAGATCTGCAAGCACGGTTTCGGCCGCGGCTGCCCGCGCCAGCACCGCCCGCGCCTCGACCACAAACAGCCGTCCGGCGTCGGTGAGCTCGATGCGGCGGCCGATGCGGTCGAAAAGCTTGGTGGCGTAGCGCGCCTCGAGCGCCGCGATCGCGGCGCTGGTGGCGGACTGGGTGAGGTTGAGCGACTGCGCAGCACGGGTCATGTGCTCCAGCTCGGCGACAGCGACAAAGATACGGAGCTGTTCGAGCGTCACGCCATCTCCGTTACATCAGGGTTTTGATCAGCGTAAGGCTGAAGCTTGAGATGAACAGGAACGCGCCGGCGCCGAGCAGCAACGGACGAATTCCCCTCGCGTAAAGCTTGCGAATATCGGTCTCGAGCCCCATCGCGGCGAGCGCCATCGAAAGCAGGAACGTGGTCAGTGTCACGATCACGCTGCGCGCTTCGGCCGGAATGGACACCATGCTGTTGACGCCAACCAACGCGATGAAGCCGAGCACGAACCAGGGCAGCGGGACGCGTGCCGTCGATTGGCCGTCACCGGTGCGACGGGCCTGCCGGGCAGCCAAAAACCCGAGCGAGATGACGACGGGTGCGAGCATCGTCACCCGCGCGAGCTTGGCGATGGTGCCGAATTCGCCGGCATCGCGGCCGTCCTGGAAAGCGGCGGCGACGACCTGGGCGATCTCGTGGATGGAAGCGCCCGACCACAGGCCAAAGGCATGCGGGTCAAGGTGCAGCAGGCCGGGAAACACCGGGTAGACGAACATCGCGACCGAACCGAACACGGTGACGCAGGCGACCGCATAGGCAACGTCTTCGTCCGCCGCCTGGGTTACGGTGTTGGTCGCGATCACGGCCGACGCGCCGCAGATCGAGGTGCCGGCGGCGATCAATTCCGACAGCTTGCGATCGACGCCGATCAGCCGCCCGAGCTGCACGGTAAAGACGAAGGTCGCGATCAGCGTCAGCGCGATGATGGCAATGCCCCTGGCGCCGACCTCCACGAGCTGCGACGCGGTGAGTTGCAGGCCGAGCAGGATGATGGCGAAACGCAGAATGCGCCGCATTGAGAACGTGACACCGGGCTTGGCGAGCGCGGGCGTGCCGATGAAATTGTGAAAGATCATGCCGATCGCAATTGACAGGATGATCGGGCTGAGCACCGAGACATACGGAATTTGCCGAAACGCGAACGCCATTGCTGCGATCGCCGCGGTCAAGACAAGGCCCGGCCAGACGCTGGAGACGCCGAGGGTGTTGGCCGGGGAGGCCGGGGGAGTAACGCTTGCGTCATCGGCGCCAATATCGGTGGAAAGGGCGGTCATCGGCCAAACTCCAATTGAGATGGCCCATGATCGGCGAATCTGTTCAATCGAACAAATTCATTATATATGTCATTTCAATCGAAAATATAGATTGATTTTAAAGGGTGGGACGGCGCCCGTTTTACCTTCCATCCGGTCGAATGGGCCAAGAGAGGACTGCCAAAGGCTTGCCGCGAAGCGTCCCGCGCGCGGTATTGGGCAATCCGGCCTGTGTATGGGTTTTCAGGCCTAAAGCACGTCGGCCAGAGACTGTCCGTGCAGCTCGATGCTCAGCCCCTGCATGCCGAGATCGCTGATTTCGCCGCCCATGGCCTTCAGGCTCTCCTCACGGATCAACGACATCAACCCGCGTCGCAGTGCCAAAAACTCCGATGACATCATCATGGATTGCTGACGGGGCCGTTCCAAGGGAATCGGAATCTCCGCCTTGATCGAACCCGGACGCGCGGTCATGCAGTACACGCGATCGGACAGGAAAATCGCCTCATCGATATCGTGGGTCACGAACAGCACCGAGATCTTCAGCCGCTGCCACATATTGGTGAGGATCTGCTGCATGATGACGCGTGTCTGCGCATCCAGCGCGCCGAAGGGTTCATCGAGCAGCAGCACTTTCGGTCCGGTCGCCAGCGCCCGCACGATGCCGACACGCTGTTTCATGCCGCCGGACAGCCGGTCGGGATAGTGCCTCTCGAACGCTTCAAGCCCGGCCAGGCCAAGCAACGTGCGCGCCGCACGCTCGCGCTGCGAGCGCTCCATGCCGCGCATCTTCAGCCCAAACTCGACATTCTCCCGCACGGTCTTCCATGGAAACAGCGAATATTGCTGGAACACCATGCCGCGTTCCGCGCTCGGTCCTTTTACCAACTCGCCATCGACGGTGACGGTGCCTGTGGTGGGCTTGAGGAATCCCGCGACCGCATTCAACAGCGTGGATTTCCCGCAACCCGAGGGGCCGACGATCGAGACGAATTCACCGGGGCGCACGTGGATCTGGGTGTCGGTGACCGCCTCGACCGCGCCGTCGATGGTCTCGTAGCTCAGCGAAAAATTCCTGACTTCGACATGGCCTTTGGCTGTCGTCGTTTGAGAAGTCTTCGCCTCTGTGCTCTTGGCTTCGCTCGGGTTCATGTCCGCCCCCAGGGCATCACGAGCCGTCCCACGGCCCGTATCAGAAGGCTCGACATCAGGCCAAGCACGCCGATTGCGATCATGCCGAGCGCAATGTCTGGGTACTGCACCAGCGAATAGGCTTCCCAGGTGAAATAGCCGATGCCGTATTGGCCGGAGATCATCTCGGCCGCGATCAGTGAGACCCACGCCACACCCATGCCGACGGTCAGGCCGGTGAAAATATGCGGCAGTGAAGCCGGAAAATATACTTCACGGAAAATCGAGGCTTCGCGGGCGCCGAGACACCGCGCCGCGCGAACGAGAACGGGATCGACCAGCGACATCCCGTGCAGGGTGTTCACCAGGATCGGGAAGAAGGAACCAAGGAACGTGATGAAGACGATGCTCTGCTCGTTGGTCGGCCACAGCATGATCGCCATCGGCACCCATGCGATCGCGGGAATCGGGCGCAACACTTCGGAAACCGGAAAGATCATCTCGTGGATCAGCTTGAACCGGCCCATCACCAGCCCGAGCGGGACGGCGACCACTGCCGCCAGCGAGAAACCGAAGATGATTCTCCGGCAGCTCAATCCGACATGCATGAGGAACTTGGGATCGTGGATCGCGCGCGTAAAACTGTCGTAAACCGCGAGCGGCGAGGGCACGTTGGTGAAGCGGACGAAGAACACGACGCGGTGCTTTGTCAGCAGATGCCAGGCGATCAGAAAGGCGACGATAGATAGCGCGCCAATCAAGATCGCGCGCATCTTGTCCATGTTGAGCCGGAACCAGCGCGCGGCGACGGCGCGGAAGGCCACCGGTTGCTGCGATGGGGCTGCGGAAGGTGTTTGTTCCGCCGTGACCATTGCAGCCGCGGGCTCCATTTGATGCCTTACAAGCGCGGGGCTGCTCACGTCTTGCCTCCGCTCACGGCCGCTTTGACGGCATCATCAAATCCGAGGACCTTGCCGTTATTCTTGGCCGCATAGGCTTCGGCATCCTTCTTCAGCAGGAATGGTGCGATATCGCCGCCGCCCACCGCGAAGAACGCCTGATCGGCGAACAGCTTGATTCCGCGCGCGGTATCGAAGACGTAGGCGACGTCGATCTTCTTGCCCTTGGCCTTGAAATCGGCGTAGGCCCCGAGCGCGCACATCGCGCTGCTGAAGGGCAGGATCCCTTCATCATCGACCCATACTTCGCCCGACTTGCGCGGATCCGAGATCGGCTTCTTGCAGAATTTGTCTTCGCCGGAGATTTCGTAGTTCTTGGTGCTGGCAAGCTCGGCGTCATAGTCGAGCTTCATCTCGGCATAGGCCTTGCGGATGTAGGAATCATCGACCCATTTCTTCGGATCGAATTCCTTCATGCGCCCGAGGTTCTGCAGCACCTTGACGTCGGCCGCCGCAGCATCAATCAGCGGGGGCTTGATGGTCGGATCCAGCGTCATGTTGCCGCTCGGCCCGAGGAAGATGTAGACGACTTCCTTGTTGATCCCGGTCCATTCCTGAATCTTCTCGGCCGCAGCCTTCGGGTCGGCGCGCAGCCATTGGTTGGCGGCGATGACCGCCTTGATGTAGGCGACCACCACTTCGGGATATTTCTCGGCAAAATCCGTGCGGACGACGACGCCGTGCCAGGTCGGCACGTTCGTCTCGACGCCATCGAAGATTTTGCGGGCAAACCCACGGAACGGCAGCAGTTCCGCGAAGGGAACGAAGTCGGCATGCGCGTCGATCTTCTTTTCCTGCAGATTGGTCGAGCCGACCTCCGGCGTCTGGCTGACCAGCTGGAAGAAGTCCGAAGGGTAGCCGTGATCCTGCATCGCCTTCAGCACCATGCCATGCGCGGCAGAGCCGAAGGGAACGCTGACGAGCTTGCCCTTGAGGTCGGAGAGTTCGTAGTACGGCGAATCCTTGTTGACGACGATGCCGTTGCCCGAGCCCTGCAGGCTGTAGGCCGCCACCGCGATCAGCCGGCTCTTGCTGTCGGGATTATTTTCGAAGGTAAAGCCGTTCACGATCAGGGGATAATCGCCCATCATGCCGAACTGCAGCTTGTCCGCCATCATCGCATTGGTGACGGGAGGCCCGGACGTGAAATTCTGCCATTCGAGGTCGAACTTGATGTTGGCATATTTACCAGATGTCGGCAGGTACTTCTCCAGCAAATGCAATTGTCGGATCACCGTGCCTGTCGTCACCGTGTTCGTCGTGGTGTCCTGTGTGCCGATGCCGATGGTGACGGTTTCCGCTTTGGCCGGCTGCACAAGCATCAGGGCCAGAGTGGCAACTGACATCGCGATCGAGAGTGCGGGAACGTGGCGGACCATTCTCATCCTCATTCGGTTGGATGTTCTGCGGTTGCCATGATTGGTTGACGGGGCGCTTCGGGCAAACAGGGACTGGCGGTCATGGTGGATTAGTTGCCGGGAAAAGCCCGTTGCATAGTCGTTGGGCAGTTCTGCTGCACAAAGCCAATTGCGTGTGCATCGACTTTAATCCGAGGGCGTTTAGTTTCGTTTAGTCAGAGGATTGGCCCCGCATTTCCTCGAGCACGTCCGGCCGGCAGACCACGATCTGGGACCGTTTGGTCAGCACGATCTTCTTTTCCTGCATCCGCTTGAGGCTGATGGTGACCCACTGCCGGGTCGCGCCGACCATGTGAGCCAAATCGGCGTGGGTAAAAGCCGCGGCGATCACGACGCCATCGGGGTCCTCGACGCCGTAGAGATTCATCAGGTGCAGCAGCAGATGCGCCAGTCGCTGCGTGATCGATCGGGTTCCCAGCATTTGCGCCAAAGCGGAGTAGCATTTGCCTTTGAAAGTAAGCCCCTCGATCAACCCGATCGCAAGGTTTGGGATCTCGGTTGCGAGCGTCCGCAATTCCTTGCCGGGAAGCTGCACGACGCTGCAATTGCTGGAGGCAACGCCGGACCATTGATGGATCCCGCCGCCAAACACTTCGGGGCCGCCGACGAAGTTGCCGGCGCGCCAATACGCCAGCGTGATCTCGCGCCCGAGCGGCGAAGTGTAGAACACGCGGATTCGGCCGCTCTCGATCAGATAGATGCCGTCATGCTTGGCGCCCTGGCTGAACAGCGTCTGGCCACGGTTGAGAACTTTGCGGCGTCCTTGCTTCAGGACGATTTCCCGTTCCCGCGGCGTCAGCTTATCCATCAATGGCGGCGGGCCGCCGATCCATTGCTGGTTTTCGGTGAGAAGCAGCGACGAGCTTGCGGTCGACTTGGCAGAACCGGCCGTCGAAGGCGCGCCTCCGCGCGGCGCGTTAGATACCTGCAGCATTGCCGGCCTCCGGATCATTTAAACCTGATCTAAAAAGCAGCAATGTTCATGCCAGATCGCGGGCCTGGACCGCCTCCGGGCATCCCGTCTTGGTGCCGGAAAGCCCAATAAAATCAACTGTCGGCCAGACCCAATAGATAGACTTTGGGATAGATGCCGCGGTTGTGCCCGTCGGAGAAGGAGATGTTCAGGCCGTAGCCGAGATCGGCCACCTCCACGATGGCGATGCCTGGAAAGCCTGGGGCAAAGTGGCCGTCGAAGCGCGCACGCGTGCAATGCGCGCACTTGCAGGCGGCGCGAAGCGTTTCCGCGGTGAGCGTGATACGCCGCTCGTCGGATGTGGTCATCACGAGCGACGCCAGATCAGGACTTAGATCGCAATCGGTCACTGTCGGCGCAACCATCGCGGTCATCATCACGGCGTATCTCCTCTCAAAGAATATTTAGGGCGTCGCCGGTCGGTTGGATAGCAACTAATTGCCATCAGCATCGATCGAGCAGCAGTTTCACTCCAAAGTCTGCCGCACCACTTTTGCCCATCGCGCATCCTGCTAGAACTCACACTTCGCCGGACGCGAACCGTAACGCCACTTCGCGAAAATTAGAAACTAATCGACCGGGAATCGATGTTCAACGTTGCGCGTAATTTGTCTCTCGCCGAAACGTTCGATCACAGCGCATGCCATGCGCTTTTTTATGATCGAGCGAGCGGAAGGAGAGACGGACGATGAGCGCTTTTCAGAAGGAAACGGTTTTGTCGGTGAAACACTGGACCGATTCCCTGTTCAGCTTTACCGCGACGCGCGACCCCGGATTTCGCTTCCAGAATGGCCAATTCGCCATGATCGGGCTCGAGGTGGAAGGCCGGCCGCTGGTGCGCGCCTACAGCATGGCCAGCGCCAATCACGAGGAGGCGCTTGAGTTCTTCAGCATCAAGGTCGCCGACGGCCCGCTGACCTCGCGCCTGCAGAAAATCCGTGAAGGCGACACCATCCTGGTGGGCCGCAAGGCCACGGGCACGCTGATCACCGGAAACCTCATTCCCGGGAAGCGGCTGCTTTTGCTTTCGACCGGCACGGGCCTCGCGCCGTTTGCGAGCCTGATCAAGGACCCGGATGTCTACGAGAATTACGAAACCATCATTCTGGCACATGGTTGCCGGCAGGTTTCGGAACTCGCCTATGGCGAACGCCTCGTCGCGAGCCTTCGGCAGGACGAACTGTTCGGGCCAATGATCGAAGACAAGCTGATCTATTATCCGACCGTGACGCGCGAGCCATTCCGCAATCGCGGCCGCATCACCGACCTGATCGCATCGAACCAGTTGTTTGCCGAGATCGGGCTTTCGGGGCTGGATCTCGAAACCGACCGCGTCATGTTGTGCGGAAGCCCCGGCATGCTGGAGGAACTGCATTCGATATTCACCGGGCGTGGTTTCACCGAAGGCAACCACAGCGAGCCCGGCCACTTCGTCATCGAGAAGGCTTTTGTCGAGCGATGACGAATGTGGTTGCCTGTTTGTTGATCAAGCACCGGGTCTGATTTGGGCAAACCGATCAAACCTTGGCATTCCGCCTCCGGCGACAACTAATTGCTATCGCCGGACAGTCATCTGAACAAATCTACCATGACGGCGGCGAGTGCGCCGGCGAACCCAGGAAAGAATGATGGCCATGGATGAGATAGTCGGCGGATCCTCGGAAGTGTCGTGCGACGTGCTCGTGATCGGCGGTGGCACCGCTGGCCCGATGGCTGCGCTCAAGGCGAAGCTGAAAAATCCGAAGGCAAACGTCGTTCTCCTGGAGAAGGCGAACGTCAAGCGTTCCGGCGCCATCTCGATGGGCATGGACGGGCTGAACAACGCCGTCATTCCCGGCTACGCGACCCCTGAGCAGTACACCAAGGAAATCACGATCGCGAACGACGGCATCGTTGACCAGAAGGCGGTCTATAAATACGCGCAGAATTGCTACAAGATCATCGAGGAACTCGACAGCTTCGGCATTCGCTTTCTCAAGAACGAGAACGGCGATTACGCGGTCAAGAAGGTGCATCACATCGGCACCTACGTGCTGCCGATGCCGAACGGCGATACCGTGAAGAAGGCGATCTATCGCCAGCTTCGGCGGGCCCGGATCCTGATCTCGAACCGTTACATGGCGACGCGCTTGCTCACTTCGGATGACGGCCGCGTGGCCGGCGCGATCAGCGTCAACACCCGCACGGCGGAAATCCTGGTCATCAAGGCCAAGGCCGTCATTCTCTGCATGGGCGCGGCCGGACGTCTGGGCTTGCCGACCTCGGGATATATGTTCGGCACCTATGAAAACGCCGCCAATTCCGGCGACGGCTATGCGATGGCCTATCACGCCGGTGCGGCGCTGGCGAACCTCGAATGCTTCCAGATCAATCCGCTGATCAAGGATTACAACGGGCCGGCCTGCGCCTATGTCGCAGGACCTTTCGGTGCGTTTACGGCTAATAATGAGGGATCGCGGTTCATCGAATGCGATTACTGGTCGGGCCAGATGATGCTCGAATTCTACAACGAGTTGTTGTCCGGCAAGGGACCGGTGTTCCTTCAGCTCAAGCATCTGCACGAGAAGACGATCGAGGAGATCGAATCGACGCTGCACAAGGTCGAACGTCCGACGCGCGGGCTGTTCCAGAAGGGGCGGGGCACCGACTACCGGACGGAATCGATCGAGATGCACATCTCCGAGATCGGGTTCTGTTCCGGACACAGCGCCTCCGGCGTATTCGTCGACGATTTCGCGCGCACGACGGTACCTGGGCTTTATGCCGCCGGCGACATGGCCAGCGTGCCGCACAATTACATGCTGGGCGCGTTCACTAACGGCTCCGTCGCCGGCGCCGATGCGATGGAATTCGCTGATAACCACGACTTTGCGGATTTCGATGCCGCCGATGTCGCCAAAGAGCATGACCGCGTGATGGCGCCGACCCGGCGCGAGGACGGCATCCCGCCGAACCAGATCGAGTACAAGGCGCGCCGTCTGGTCAACGACTATCTGCAACCGCCGAAGGTGACGCGCAAGTTCGAACTGGGCCAGCGTCGTCTCGCCGAAGTTCGCGAGGATATGGAGCAGCACATGATCGCGCGCAATTCGCACGAATTGCTCCGCGCGCTCGAGACCCAGTCGATCCTGGACTGCGCCGACATGGCGGCGCACGCCTCGCTTTATCGCGAAGAGAGCCGCTGGGGCCTCTATCACCTTCGCACCGATTTTCCGGAGAAGGATAACGAGAACTGGTTCTGCCACACGCTTCTGAGCAAGAAGAACGGCAGGATGACCAGCGAGAAGCGCGACGTGCAGCCTTATGTCGTGCCGATCGCCGATGACGAAAAGGACCTCTACGACAAGCAACGCATCCGTGCCAGCGCCTGACATCGCTCGCGACCCCAGCAACAGGAGATCCTAAAATGCCGCTCGCCAGTTATCAGACGTCCGTGCCGGTCGTGGTCGATGATGCCAAATGCATCGCCGACAAGGGGTGTACCGTGTGTGTCGACGTGTGCCCGCTCGACGTACTTCGCATCAGCGACATGACCGGGAAGGCCTATATGGCCTACGACGAGTGCTGGTATTGCATGCCCTGCGAGGCCGATTGCCCGACCGGCGCCGTCACCGTCAACATTCCCTATCTCTTGAGGTAGCCATGTCGAGCCCGTTCGAATCCTACGACGATCTCGAGGACGCCGACGAGCGTCTGCAGGCGGCCGATCCGGGCGAGCGGCGCGTCGCGATCATCGCGCTTGGCCATTCCGGTGATCCGGCGGCGGTCGGGCATCTCAGCAATATGGTCTCCGACCCCGACGCTGGCGTGCGCCAGCAGGTCGCGATGGCGCTTGGGGAATTTGATGGTCCGGAGTCTGCGGCGTCGCTCGCGAAATTGCTGGTCGATCCGGAACGGATCGTCGCTTCCGCCGCCGCCAACAGCATGGCTGAATTGAAGGATCCGGCGTGCGCCGATGCGATCCTTCCGCTCGTCAAGCATGGGCATGCCTTCGTCCGCATGGGCGCTTTGCGTGCGCTTAAAGAGCTGAGGCGCAAGGATACGCTCAAACCCGCGCTGGAAGCCTTGCAGGATGGCGACGCGGCGGTGCGCGTGCAGGCGATCGGGGTGATCGGGTTTCTGAAGCTCGAAGAGTCGATTCCGGCGCTGACCGCCTCGACCGGTGACACCGACGCTCATGTCAGGCGAGCCGCCGTCAGCGCGCTCGCGTTTTCGCAGATGAAACCCGCGGCCGAGTCGATCACCCGCGCGCTGAAGGACGAGGACTGGATGGTCCGCGAGATGGCGGCCGAAACGCTCGGTCTCAACGCAAATGGGCTGGTCGCAACGGATCCGCTGATCGCGGCTTTGTCGGACGAATTCTGGCAGGTGCGGCTCAAGGCAATCCGAAGCCTCGGCAGGATGAAGGTCGATCGGGCGGTCCGGCCGATCGGTGGCTGCATCACCCACGAACAGGCTAATTTACGGAAGGAGGCGGCTGCGGCGTTGGGAGAAATAGCCGATCCCGCCGCGGAGCCCTTTCTCGCATTGGTCGCGAATGACCCCGATCCGGAAGTCAGGAAGAATTCGCGTTGGGCGCTGCAGCAGATCGCGGCCAGAAAGGCCAACGCCAAAGGCTGATTTCGCGCGTCAGGATTTGGCAGTCGGGCGAATGCCTAATTTCCCGTCGCCGATTACCATGAATTGATGACGGAACGCCCTGGCTTTCGAAAGGATGGACGCAACGGCCTTCCGTGAGGCATCGAACCCTCGTATCCTACCCGGATCGAAGCCGTGATTTCGGAGCAACGGATGTCATACCTGTCTGGCCGCCATTTCCTGCAAATACCTGGACCGAGCAATACCCCGCTGCCGATCCTTGCCGCGATCGCAAAGCCGACGATTGACCATCGTGGGCCGGAATTCGCGGAGCTTGGTCTCTCCGTGCTCGGCGGAATACGAACCATCTTCAAGACGGCCAAGCCGGTCGTGATCTATCCGACGTCGGGCACCGGCGCCTGGGAAGCCGCGCTGGTCAACACCTTATCCCCTGGTGACAAGGTGCTGATGTTCGAAACCGGCTGGTTTTCCACGCTCTGGGGCAAGATGACCAAGGCGCTCGGGATCGAGGCTGACATCATCAAGGGCGACTGGCGCAGTGGCGTCGACGCCAATTTGATCGCCGAAAAACTGCGCGCGGACAAGGCGCATGCCTATAAGGCCGTCGCCGTCGTGCACAACGAAACCTCGACTGGCGTGACGTCCAATATCGCGGCCGTCCGGCGCGCGATCGACGAGGCAGGTCATCCAGCGCTGTTGCTGGTCGACACCATCTCCTCGCTGGGATCGATCGACTACCGGCACGACGAATGGGGTGTCGATGTCACGGTCGGCGGCTCGCAGAAAGGCCTGATGCTTCCTCCGGGGCTATCGTTCAACGCCATCTCGGACAAGGCGCTCGCGGCGTCGAAAACCTCGAAACTGCCCAAATGCTTTCTCGGCTGGGACGACATGCTGGCGTCCAACGTCAACGGGTTCTTTCCTTACACGCCTTCAACCAATCTGCTGCAGGGCTTGAAGGTGGCGCTCGAGATGCTGCACGAGGAAGGCCTGGACCAGGTGTTCGCGCGTCACGACCGCGCGGCGATGGCGACGCGGCGCGCGGTTCAGCATTGGGGTTTCGACATCCAGTGCCGCAACGAGGCCGAATATTCGTCCTCGCTGACGGCGGTGCGTCTGCCGGAAGGTCATTCCGCCGATGCGCTGCGCCGCGAAATTCTCAACCGCGCCAATATGTCGTTGGGCAATGGACTGGGTCCGCTGGCCGACCGCGTGTTTCGCATCGGGCATCTCGGTGATTTCAACAATGTCTCGGTGCTGGGCGTGCTGTCCGGTGTCGAGATGGGTCTGAAGGCGAGGGGCATTCCGCACCGTGCGGGAGGTGTCGACGTTGCGATGGAAGCTCTCGCCGGCAACTCGCCGCCGGTAGCCCACGCGGCCGAATAAGAACGCGCAGGATTCGCCAGGAGGGTCGGCTGATCCAAGCCGACTTCCGGGGAGAGCCCGCTGGTCACGTCTGATAAAGCCTAGGTCACGGCCGAGCGCCGGCTATAGCGCGGGTCTCGCCACACTTCGGCGCGGACGCATGCGGCGAGTATCTCGGCCGCATCCCAGATATCCTGAAACCGGAGATAAAGCGGCGCAAAGCCAAAGCGCATGATATCGGGTGCGCGGAAATCGCCGATCACGCCGCGTTCGATCATCGCCTGCACCACCGCATAACCGTGTTCGAATGCGATCGCGACCTGGCTGCCGCGCAACGTGGGATCGCGTGGCGTCACGATCTCAAGATCCGGCAACAACGTGCTGACGCGGTTGATGAAAAGCGCCGTGAGCGCGAGGCTCTTGTGCCGCAACGCTGCCACGGTGACGCCTTCCAGCGCATCGAGCGCCGCATCGACCCCGCGCAGCGAAATGATCGGCTGGGTGCCGCAGAGGAAGCGTTTGATGCCGGCGTCGGGACGGAAGTCACGGTCGAAGTCGAAGGGGGCTGCATGTCCCCACCAGCCGGACAAGGGATGGCTGGCCGCGGCCTGGTGGCGTGAGGCCACGGAAATAAAGGCGGGCGATCCCGGACCGCCGTTCAGATATTTGTAGGTGCAGCCGACCGCGAAATCGATTGCGTCCGCGTCGAACGCAAACTCGATGACCCCGGCGGAATGGCAGAGATCCCACACCACAAGCGCGCCGGCCTTGTGAACCTGTTCGGTGATGGCAGCCACATCCATGAGAGCGCCGGTGCGATAATCGACATGCGACAGCACGACGACCGCGACCCGATCGTCCAGCAAGGCATCGAGCGGACCGTCCGCGCCGATCAGCCGCCGCTTCATCGGCCGGCCGGTGGATTTCATCGCGCCTTCGATAATATAGAGGTCGGTCGGAAACGATGCTGCCTCCGCGACGATCACGTCGCGATCAGATCTCAATCCTGATGCCGCGCAAACCGCCTTGTACAGATTGATCGATGTGGTGTCGCAAACAACGGTTTGCCCAGGCGCCGCGCCGATCAGCGCACCGATGCGATCGCCAAGCCGAAGCGGCATGTCAAACCATCCGGCGGTATTCCAGCTCTTGATGAGGTTTTGCCCCCATTCCTGTTCGATGGTGTAGCTGAACATGTCGACCGCGGCGCGGGGCAATGGCCCCAGCGAATTGCCGTCGAGATAGATCATGCCTTGTGGAAGCACGAAGCGATCGCGCAAGGCCGCAAGCGGATCGCTGGTGTCGCGGGCCGCGCATGCGTCGCGCGAAACGGCAGTGTCGAATGGCGTCATCTAGGCCTCACCAGGAATCCGCTGGAAGTTTAGCATAAGACACGTCGCTGGACTGGCAACGCGACCGTGCGTCTTGCAATTTGACTTCAAAATCGCATTCTTTTAGGCTTCAAGCAATCGGTAAGGCGCCGGCGGAAATCGCCTGCGTGATCCCGATGTTTGAACGTGATCTTTTTCGGAAAAACCGTTTCCACTTTTCCGGATCATGCCCGGGTGGACATCACATGAGCGAAAAGCCTGTCGATCCGCCATCGAGAGACGTCAAGGCAGGCCCGCGCGATGGCATGTCCTATTCGGATTATCTGGGGCTCGATCAGATTCTCAACGCGCAGCGGCCGCTCTCGTCGGCCCACGACGAGATGCTGTTCATCGTCCAGCATCAGACCTCCGAACTCTGGATGAAGCTCGCGATCCACGAACTGAACGCGACCTGCGCCCTGATCGCGGCGGATAATCTTCAACCTGCGTTCAAGACGCTATCGCGGGTATCCCGCATTCTTGAACAGTTGAATTCGGCCTGGGACGTGCTTCGCACCATGACGCCCAGCGAGTACACCAGCTTTCGCGCCGCGCTGGGAACGTCATCCGGCTTCCAGTCCTATCAATACCGTCTGATCGAATATCTCGTCGGCAACAAGAACGCCGCGATGATGGCGCCCCATGCCAATGACGAACCGGTGTTGCAGCGCCTCGAAGCGGTGCTGCAATCGCCAAGCCTTTACGATCTCACGATTCAGCTTCTGCACCGCCGTGGCTTTGATATCGATCGCGCCGTGATCGAGCGCGATGTCTCCGTGCCCCATGTGGCTGATGACAGCGTTCGGGCCGCGTGGCTGTCGGTCTATCGCGACCCGGCGCAGTTCTGGGAACTCTATGAGCTTGCTGAAAAGCTGGTGGATTTCGAAGACTACTTCCGCCGCTGGCGCTTCAACCATGTGACGACGGTGGAACGGATTATCGGATTCAAGCGCGGCACCGGTGGCACGTCGGGGATTTCCTATTTGCGCAGCATGCTGGATGTTGTGTTGTTTCCCGAGCTTTGGCAGGTGAGGACCGAACTGTGATGGCGCTGATCGATATCTCGCCGCCGCTTCGGGTCGGCATAGGCGTGTTTCCCGGCGACGCGCTGTTCCGTGCCCAGCCGACGTTCACGATCGGGCCCGGATGTCCCGTCAACGTCGCGGAAATTGCGATGTCGACCCATTGCGGTGCGCATGCTGACGCGCCGTTGCATTACGATCCCGATGGAGCCAGTATCGATGCACTCGACCTTGCCGATTTCATCGGACCGGCGAGGGTGATCGATGCACGGGGCAGCGGCGCTCTCTGTCAGTTCGATGAAATCGCCTCGGCCTTCGACGGCGCGCCGCCGCGCGTGCTGCTCAGATTGATGGACCGGATCGATCCGATGGTCTGGCCAACCGGATTTCGGGCGCTGGCTCCTGAGGCCGTGGAACATCTGGCCGCCCGTGGCGTTCGCCTGATTGGCGTCGATGTTCCCTCTGTGGATCCGGAGACGTCAAAGGACCTGCCTTCCCATATGGTTTGCCGCGCGCATGATCTCCGGATCATCGAGAATTTGGTGCTGTCGGACGTCACGCCGGGCGATTATGAACTGATCGCGCTTCCGCTCAAGCTCGCAGGGCTCGACGCCGCACCCCTGCGTGCGGTATTGCGACGGTAGCGCCCGGGGACGATCATCCACGGAGCCGTCCGGAACCAGCCTGGATGCGACATGAACGATGACAGCCATACGCTTCGCGGTGACGGGATTGCAGCGACCATCAAGGCGGATGGCGCCGAGCTAAGCTCGCTGAAAAACGCCGAGGGGCGCGAGCTGCTTTGGCAGGCCGGACCGCGATGGCCGCGCCATTCGCCGCTGTTGTTTCCGATCGTGGGCCGGCTGAAGAACGATGAGCTGCGGCATAACGGCAAGACCTATCCGATGACGCAGCATGGTTTTGCGCGCGACCTGCGGTTCGGCTGGATCGAGCGCGGCGCCAATTCCTGCACGCTGGTTCTAACCGACAGCGCTGAAACCCGCGCGCGCTACCCGTTCGCCTTTCGGCTCGCGGTCAGCTTCACCGTGGCGAAGTCCGATCTGGACGTGATCTTTGAAGTCACCAACACGGGCGATGAGATGTTGCCGGCGTCGATCGGCGCCCATCCGGCCTTCAACTGGCCGTTACGGCCTGATCTCGCCAAGGAAGCCTATGAGATTACATTCTCCAACGACGAGCCTGCGCCGATCCGCCGCTTGAAAGACGGTTTGATGCGGGCCGCGCCGGAGCCAAATCCCGTCAGCGAGAAAAAATTGGCGCTTTCGGAACGGTTGTTTGATGACGACGCGGTGATCTTCGATCGGCTTGCGAGCACATCGGTCCGCTACGCTGCCGATCGCGGTCCATCGATCGAGGTGTCCTGGGACGGATTTCAGGAGCTTGGCATCTGGTCGAAGCTCGGCGGCGCGCCGTTCCTCTGCATCGAGCCCTGGCGCGGCTTCGCCAGCCCGACGGCGTTTGATGGCGAATTCGCTCACAAGCCGGGGCTGATGCATATCGCTCCGGCCGAAACGCGGATTCTCAGATATCGCGTCGGTATCGGAGGCTGATAGCCTGTCGCTGGCTCCCGTCTCACGGTTCGGCTGACTTCCCATAGCTTTAAATGGCAGGTCATCGTACTGACGTCTTGATCCGATTTGTCATGTATTCGCTGTGAGCGGAGGCGCCTTTCCTTGTTGAAAATGTACCGTAGCCAGAGCGACGATTGGCGAAGCGCCGGCACCGAGCTTGCTCCTGAAATCATCTGGATCGATCTGTTAAATCCTTCGCCTGAAGAGAAGCAGTTCGCCGAGCGGATGGCCAACATACGGGTGCCGTCAGAGGATTCGTTAAGCGAGATCGAGGTGTCGAGCCGGCTGATCCGCGATCACAATCTGCTTTATCTCAGTTCGCCAGCGGTCAGGCTCGATGAGGAGGGCGAAGCCCACATCACGCCGATAGGTTTCATCATCGGACCGCGCGTCCTCGTTACCATCAGGTTTTCGCCGTTGCCGACCTTCGACAGCGTGGCGAACCGGATTGCTTCCGACGACAGTGAGAACGGAATGTGTGTCTTTACCAGCCTGCTTGAGGACATGGTTGATCGCGGTGCCGATGTGCTCGAGCACCTTGGCAAGACCACCGACGATCTGTCCAAAGCCGTGTTCAAGGGCGGGTTGGTCCGCGCCAAGCGTCCGGTCCGTTCCAGCCGGAGACTTCGCGAAGCGCTGTCGAATGTCGGCGTTCTCGCCGATCGGCTTGCCAAGGCCCGCGATGTTCTGCTGGGCGTCGGCCGGATCGCTTCCTTCGCCGGTGATGTCGGCGGCGAATGGATCACGCCACCTTCGAAGAAGCGTCTGGAAGCGGTTTCGAAGGATGTCTCATCCCTCAGCGATTACGAGACACGATTGTCGGACAAGATCCAGTTGCTGCTGGACGCCGTTCTCGGATTCATCAGCATCCAGCAGAATGATCTGTTCAAGATTCTCACCATCGTGTCCGTCGTCGGCGTGCCTCCGACGATTCTGGTCGGTGTCTGGGGCATGAATTTCAAGAACATGCCTGAGCTGAACTGGACCTTTGGCTATCCCCTGGCATGTCTTGCCGTCATTGCCAGCGGGCTGCTGCCATTGCTTTGGTTCAAGCGGCATGGCTGGTTTGACTGAGCACCTATCGTGACGTTGACGGTTACTCCTTCGGCGGGAAAAGCGTCGAGAGGATTTCGCCGGCGAGATTGAACGCCGCAACTCCGCGAAACAACGCTGCGATACCGGCCGAGGCATGCAACTCTTCCAGCGTGGCGCCGGCCTTGATCGCGGCGCGCGCGTGGTTGGCCGCCGCCTCCGACGTCTGCACCAGCAGGATGGCAAAGGACATCAGCTGAACCGTTTTCTGGTCCAGCGCCGATGGCGTTAGCGCCGCGATCCGCCAGTCTTCCAGCGCGGCGACGAGGTTCGGGTCGACCTGCATTCCCAGTTTCAGGCGCTTTGCGATCTTGGGCGGGGTGAAGCCGATCATGTCGGTGTAGCGGCCTTCAAGGTCGCTGAGCGTTGGCTTTTGGGTCATGGGAGAAGTCCATTTGTGCTGAATGAAACGGGATCAGGTCGTTGCATCGAGGTTATTGCATCACGGTGCCGGAATCCCTGACGACCTTTCCCCACTTCTCGGTCTCCGTATGCAGGAATGTGCCGAACTCTTCGCCGAATAACGATCCCGGCTCAGCCCCGACATCGCTGAGTTTGTGGACGGTATCCGGGTCGCTCAACACCTCCTTCACAGCGTCAGTCAATTTCTTCACGACCGCCGGTGGCGTCTTGGCGGGCGCCACCAGCCCGAACCATGATGTGGCCTCAAAACCGGCAACGCCGGCTTCTTCCATCGTCGGCAATTCCGGAAACAACGGCGATCGCACATGGCCGGCGACGGCGAGGGCGCGCAAGGAGCCCGCAAGCGCCTGCGGCCGAACCGCCGGCATATTGTCGAACAGGATCGGGATCTGTCCGCCGACAAGGTCGTTCATCGCGGGCGCGGCCCCCCGATAGGGCACATGCACGATGTTGATGTCCGCAAGGCTCTTGAACAATTCGCCGGCCAGATGATTGGTCGAGCCATAGCCCGAGGAGCCGAAGTTCAGCGTGCCGGGAGAGGCTTTGGCGAGTGCGACGAGTTCGGCGACCGATTTTGCCTTCACGATCGGATTAACCGTGAGCACGATCTGCACGGACGCGACCAGTGCGACCGGCGCGAAATCGGCGGCGGGATCGAACGTCAAATGCGGATAGAGCGACTGGTTGACGGCCAGCGGCCCCGGCGCCGTCAGCAGCAAGGTATATCCATCGGGTGCCGATCGCGCGACGAATTCCGCGCCGATATTGCCGCCCGCGCCGGCGCGATTGTCGACGATGACCGATTGTCCCACCACCTCCGACAGTCGCATGCCGAGAAAGCGTGCCACCACGTCGTTTGATCCGCCGGCCGGAAAGGGAACGACGATGTGAATGGGACGATCGGGGTAGGAGTCGGCCGAAGCGGCGCCACCCCAGAGCAGCGAAGCGAGGAAGGCCACCAGCACTGTCAATCGAGAACGCATACGTTTCCTCACATCATCGCTTTTTGGTATCACAAATTTCCAGCGTTGCGCGCTCCCGGCGCGCATACCACGGCCGCGCAACTGGCGTCGTCGAGCGGTCAATTCACCACGATCTTGTTGTCGGTGATCACCTTCTGCCACTTGGCGCGCTCATCGACCAGCAGCCGGGAAAATTCCTCCGGCGTGCTCTGTCGAACTTCAAGGCCCATGCTTTTGAAGGTGTCCGCAAGTCGAGGATCGGCGAGGGCGGCGTGAATGGCCGCGTTCAGCTTCGCGACGATTTCCGGCGGCGTCTTCGGTGGTGCAAGAACGCCCCACCATGAGGTTGCTTCGAACGCCGGCAGGCCTGACTCGGCGACGGTCGGAATCTCGGGCGCCACCGACGTGCGCTGGCTGGATGTGACCGCGACCGCCTTCAGCCGGCCGCCCTGCACCTGGGCAAGCGATGATGGCAACTGGTCGAACATCAAATCGACCTGTCCGGCCATTAGATCATTCAGAGCGGGACCGCTGCCCTTATAGGGCACGTCAACCCAGGTCACGTGCGCCATGCTCTTGAACATGGCGGCGTTAAGAAGATGCATCGTTGCACCCGTGGCGACGTTCAATTTGCCCGGAGCCGCCTTCGCACGCGCAATCACATCGCCAACCGACTTGGCGTCGAAATTCGGGCTCGAGACCAGAATGTTCGGCGACTGCGCCACCAGCGAAACCGGCTGAAAATCGGCGACGGGGTCGTATTGGATGTCCTTGTAGAGCAGGGGATTGATGACATGGGTGCTGGTCGTGCCCAGCACGATCGTGTATCCATCCGGCGCCGCGCGCGAGACCGTCGCCGAGCCGATCGCGCCGTCAGCGCCGCCCTTGTTCTCGATGATGATCGCTTGCCCCAGCACCGGCGACATATACTTCGTCAGCACCCGCGCGATCAGATCGGTCGATCCGCCGACGGCATAGGCAACGACGATGGTGACCGGGCGCGTCGGATAGGATGTCTCCGCCGCTGACGGGATCGCGCTTAAAGCGACGAACAGGGCGGCATGCGCTGCGGCTTTGAACATCGTTCCCCCCGGTGTCCTGTGATCTTATCTGATCTTGGAGGGCAACGATATCGGGCGCTTTGCCGAGGCGCCAGTCAGGGCATTGCTCTTTTGCAGGCCTGGGGACTCCGTGATAGCGACGCAGCGTAGCTGCCGTTCGCACCACGCGGGATCAGGTGATGGTCTTGAGATAGAGGCTTGGGTCGAAATATTTGCTCGCGGGCGTGAAGTCCTTGATGCCGGCATTCGCCATGAAGAAGTCGGTCGATTGCTGCAGCCAGTTGGTCACGGTGCCGTCGGAGTAAAGCCGCTTCCAGTCGCGCGAGCCGAACATCTTCTGCGCCTTGAACTGCTCGTTGATGTCACTTAGCGGGGTCTGGCTGTAATGGGCTTTCTGCAGCGACTCCATCGCTTCCTTGCTGTTCTCGATGATGTAATCATTGGCTTCCGCCCATCCCTTGATCAGCTTGCTGAGGGTTTCCTTGTTGGGCTCGTAATAGTCGTTGGCCGCGGCCCAGCCGCCGATAATCGCAGCCTGCGGATAATAGGCCGACGCATCCGCCAGCTTGACGGCGCCGGGAACCTTCTCGCGCACGGTGACATTGAACGGCACCCAGAGCGCCACGGCAGGAACCGCTCCCGAGATGAATGAGGTCACAGCGGCCGGCATGGTCTGATTGAGAAGTTCGACGTCCTTGGGATCGATCTTGTTGGCGCGCAACGCCTTGTCGAGGAAGACATGCGCGGTGGTGCCGGTCGCGGTCGCGATGCGTTTGCCCTTCAGATCCGCGAACGATTTGATGCCCTGGTCGGCCCGTACCCAGAGCTGGGCGGTCGCGACCTCGATGTCGTTGATCAGGAACACCTTGCCTTGCCCGCGCGCCGGGAAATTCGAGAGCACGGCGCCGGTGGCAAGCACATCGAGGCTGCCGCCGATCAGCGCCTGAAAGATTTCGAGACCGGTATTGAATTGACGCAGTTCGAGATCGAGCCCTTGTTTATCAAAAAAACCGCGATCCATCCCGGTCCAGATCTGGCCGTCGACGGCAACGGTGTGGAGATAGCCGGCACGGACCTTGGTCTTGGCCTGCGCGATCGCAGGAGCCGAAGCTGCAAATCCACCGAGCGCGATACCGGCTGTACTTGTCAGAAATTGCCGTCGATCCATGGCTTGTTCCTCCGGTTGGTCTTTTGGTTATTCCGAAAATGACACGGGGCGCATCTGCGCCTGCTGCGCGCGATATTCGCTCATCACGAGTTCGCGGATATGGCTTCGCAATTCGCCGAACTCGGGTTTTTCCTGCAGTGATTCATCGCGCGGATAGGCAAAGGGCACGTCGATGATCTGCTTGATCCTGGCCGGGCGGGCCGTCACCACCACGATGCGGGAAGCGAGATAGATGGCTTCCTCGACCGAATGCGTGATCAGCATGACGGTCTTGCCCTCACTCGCCAGCACGCCCAGCAGCAGGTTCTGCATGTTCGCCCGCGTCTGGGCGTCGAGCGCGCCGAACGGTTCGTCCATCAGCAGGAATTGTGGTTTTACGGCATAGGCCCGCGCGATGGCGAGCCGCTGCCGCATCCCGCCGGACAAATGCTTTGGATGGGAATTGGCGAAATCCGAAAGGCCCATGAGGTCGAGATAATGGTCGCAGATCTGCTCGCGTTCCGAAGCCGCGACATGATTCGCTTTGAGCTGCAGCCCGAAGGCGATGTTCTGCTTGACCGTCAGCCACGGGAACACACCATATTCCTGAAAGATGACGCCACGTTCGGGGCCCGGTCCTTTCACGGGACTGCCATCGAACAACACCTTGCCCGTCGTCGGCTTCTGAAAGCCGGCCAGCATGCTCATCATCGTGGTCTTGCCGCAGCCGGATGGGCCGATTACGGCGATGAAGTCGCCATCGTTGATGTCGTAGGTGACATCCTCGACCACCTTGAGCGGCCCCTTCGGCGTGCCGAAGGTGAGCGACACATGATCGAACTGCACGCGTTTGACGCTTTTGGCCGTGGTGTTCATGCGATGGCCCGTTCTTGCCACGCCAGCAGGCGGGCGCTGATCTTCCGCAGGATCAGGTCCATGATCAAGGCAATGACGCCAATGCAGATGATGCCGACATAGATGACATCGAGCAGGAAATAGGTCGAGGCGTTCTGGATCATGGCGCCCAGTCCGCGCTGCGCGGCGATCAGTTCGGACGCAACCAGCGTCGCCCAGGCCACGCCCAGCGCCACGCGCAGCGCCGTGAGGATATGCGGCACGGTGAGCGGAATGATGACTTTGCGAAAGATCTCGAACTCGCCGGCGCCGAGCGTTTGCGCGACACGGATATAAAGCGGCGTGATCTGCGATACGCCCTCATACATCACGATCACGCCGGAGAAAAACGAGGCATAGAACAGGATGACGAGCTTGGCGACTTCATCAACCCCGAAATAGACGATCACGAGCGGGATCAGCGCGATCGGAGGCAGCGCGCGAAAGAAATTGATCATGGGGTCGGCGAAGGTGCGCGCCGACCGGTACCAGCCGAGCAGGAAGCCGACGGGAACGGCGGCGAAGATGCCGAGCGTTACGCCCAAGAAAACCCGCCGCGTCGAGGCATAGATATCGATCAGCAGGCCTTCATGCAGCAGCAGTTCGACGAATTTGGCCGCGACCTGGTGCGGCGCCGGGATCAACGATTCGTTGACCAGACCGCTCCAGCGCACGCCATACCATAGCGCCACCGCGCCGACCCAGGGCGCCAGCCCCAATAAAAAGCGTCTCGCGACACTTCCGTTCATTATGCACTTCCGACTGTAATTACGGTTGAACCGGACAAGGTCATATTATAGATAGGATGACCATACAAGAGGCGCCGCACGGTGCTTTCGGATGAGATCATGACATCGCAACCCTTTACCATCAGCAGCGTCGAGGCCTTTTGCTACCGCTATCCGCTGTCGACGCCGGTGGTCACGTCGTTCGGACGGATGCTGAACCGGCCGGCGGTGTTTGTTCGTGTCGAAGACGAAGACGGCCATGTCGGCTGGGGCGAAGTCTGGGCCAACTTCCCGTCGACCGGCGCCGAACACCGCGCCCGGCTCGTCAATGAAGTGCTCGCGCCCGCGATATGCGGACGCGCCTTTAACGCGCCCGCGGAAATCTTCGACGCGGTGACGCAGGGCACCTCCGTGATCGCGCTGCAATCCGGTGAGCCCGGTCCTTTCGCGCAGACGATCGCAGGCGTCGATCTCGCAGTTTGGGATCTCTACGCGCGCCGTCGCGGGACGGCACTGTGGAAGCTGCTCGGCGGCAACGGTAATCGAATCAAAGTCTACGCCAGCGGCATCAATCCGACCGATTCGGGGCAAATGGCCGAGGCGGCGTTGAGCCGGGGACATCGCGGGCTGAAATTGAAAATCGGTTTCGACCCCGCGGCCGATCGCGCCAATCTGGCGTCGCTTCGCGCGCTCGTCGGCGGTGGCATGCTGGCCGCGGACGTCAATCAGGGCTGGTCGATCGAGCACGCGCTGGAGCTCGCGCCGGCGCTCTCCGAGTTCAATCTCAGCTGGCTGGAAGAGCCACTTCGCGCTGACCGGCCGTGGCAGGAATGGCAAGCATTGCGCCAGCGCGTCGACGTGCCGCTTGCGGCGGGCGAGAATATCGCAAGCCATGCGGGCTTTGCGCAGGTGCTGGGCGATGACGTGCTGTCGGTGGTCCAGCCCGACATCGCCAAATGGGGTGGGCTAACCGCCTGCGCTGCGATCGCGCGCGACATCCTGACATCCGGCAAGACGTTCTGCCCGCATTATCTCGGCGGCGGCATCGGCCTGCTGGCATCAGCACATTTACTCGCCGGCGTCGGTGGCAATGGCTTGCTGGAGGTCGATGCCAACGACAATCCGTTGCGCGATCGGTTTTGCGGTCCGATCGCCAACATCAGCGACGGCGCGGTGACGCTGAACGACGATCCCGGTCTCGGCATCGAGCCGGATCTTGCTTCGATTCAACAATACCGGACGGCCTGATCCGGCGGGACATGCACATGGCTGCGCAAGGTTATGACTACATCATCGTCGGCGCAGGCTCCGCCGGCTGCATCGTGGCGAACCGGCTGTCGGCCGACCCGTCATGCCGCGTGCTGTTGCTGGAAGCCGGGGGGGCGGATCGCAATTTCTGGCTGAAGCTCCCGGTCGGCTACTACCGGACGATCTATAACGAGCGCTTCTCGCGCCTTTTCACAACAGAGCCGAGTGAAGGCTCCGGCGGGCGCGCAATCGTCTGGCCGCGCGGTCGTGTCGTCGGCGGATCGTCGTCGATCAACGGTTTGATTTTCATCCGCGGGCAGCATGAGGATTTCGACGACTGGGAGCGCCTGGGCGCAAAGGGGTGGAGTTACCGCGACCTGCTGCCGTACTTCCGCCGCTACGAACGCTATCAAGGCGGCGAGAGCCAGTATCACGGCGGCCTCGGCGAATTCGAGGTGTCCGATCTGCGCACCGGTAATCGCGCTTCGGCGGCGTGGGTGGATGCCGGCGTCGAATTTGGATTGCCGCGCAACCCGGATTTCAATGGCGAGACGACGCTCGGCGTCGGCGCCTATCAGCTCGGCATTGGGCGGCACTGGCGCAGTAGCTCGGCATCGGCGTTTTTACGTCCGGTCGCGCATCGATCGAACCTGACCGTGATCACCCATGCACAGGTCAGCAAGGTGACGTTCCGGGGGAATGTTGCGAGCGGCGTGGAATGGATCAGCAAAGGGCAGACGTTCAACGCGGCGGCCGATCGTGAAGTCATCCTGTCGGGGGGCGCGCTGCAGTCGCCGCAACTGCTGCAACTCTCGGGCATCGGTGCTTCCGACCTGTTGCGCGGACTGGGTATTCCCGTGATCGCGGACGCGCCCGAGGTCGGCGGCAACTTGCAGGATCATTATCAGGCTCGGACCATCGTTCGCCTGAAGGAGAAGATATCGCTCAACGATCAGGTCCGTAATCCCATCGAACTCGCGAAAATGGGCCTGCAATGGATGCTTGCCGGCAGCGGCCCTTTGACCGCGGGAGCAGGGCAGGTCGGCGGCGCGGCCTGCACGGAATATGCAGTCGGCGGCCGGCCCGATATCCAGTTTAACGTGATGCCGTTGTCGGTCGACAAGCCCGGCGCTCCCTTGCACAGCTATTCCGGATTCACCGCGTCGGTCTGGCAATGCCACGGGAAATCGCGCGGACGGCTGGCGATCCGTTCGACCGATCCCTTCGAGCAGCCGCGCATCGAGCCGAATTATTTTGCCGAGGACATCGACCGCAAGACCATGGTCGCCGGCTTGAAAATGCTTCGCGACATCTATCAACAGAAATCGTTTCGCGGACTCTGGGACATCGAGATGGTCCCGGGCGAGGCCGTCAACACTCCGGCCGGCCTATGGGACTTCGCGCGGAACACCGGCGGCACGGTGTTTCACTGCGTCGGCACCTGCCGGATGGGCAGTGACGAGCAGTCCGTGCTCGATTCGCAATTGCGCGTGCGCGGCGTCGAGAGGCTGCGCGTGATCGATGCGTCCGTCATGCCGCAGATCACCTCGGCCAATACCAATGCGACCAGCCTGATGATCGGGGAAAGAGGCGCCGCCCTTGTCATGTCGTGACGGAATTTTTCTGAACCGGAGGACGTGAGATGGATCTGATCTCCGACAGTCACGTTCCGAAATACGCCCAGATTGCCGATATTTTTCGGCAACGGATCGCGCGCGGCATCTGGGCGCAAGGCTTGCGCCTGCCGGCAAATGAACTGCTGGCGGCCGAATTCGGCGTTTCCCGCGTCACCATTCGCCAGGCGGTCGATCTTCTGTCACGCGACGGCGTCGTCGAGGCCCAGCAGGGCCGCGGCACGTTCGTCACCGGCACCGTAAAGCGCGATCGTTGGCTCAAGGTCGAAACCACACTGGCCGATCTCGCCGAGGTCTATCGCGACACCTCACCGGAGATCATCAACATCTCGGAGAGCCGCACCGATGCGCCATTGACGCCTGAGGATGGAAAGCCCGCGGCGAAATACGTCTTCATGCGCCGCGTCCATTCGCGCAACAAGCGGCCTTATTGCGTGATCTCGATCTATCTCGATGAAAAGATCTTTCGCAGATCACCCAAGCGCTTCCGCAACGAGACGGTGATTCCCATTCTCCACGATCTGCGTGATCCCGCCATCGCGAGCGCGCGGCAGACACTGACGATCGGCACGGCGGATCTGGAGGTGGCAAAATTGTTGCAGGTTCCGCTGAATTCACCGGTCGCCGAGGTACGGCGCGTTTTCACAGCGGCCGACCGGACCGTCATCTATCTCGGTGAAGTCACCTATCGCGGCGATTTTGTGCGGATCGACATGGATCTGCGGCCGTAACCTCACGCTCTATCGGAAGAATACTTCCTGATTGCGGCGCTCCAGTTCCTCGCCATAGGTGCGCAGCACATGCGCCTCGCTGACGGTTCCGATAGCCGCGCGGTGGTCGGCGCGATCGACGACGGCGAGGACGTCGGCCTCGGAGCGCTCGAAGGCCGCCATGATGTCGCGGATCGACGCGCCGGGCAGCAAAAACTCGTCTTGCTGGCGAGCAATCGTTGAAAGTGGAAGATTGTCGTCGGTTGCGATCGAGTGCAGATCGGCCGAGGTGACGACGCCCGCGTAGGTTCCGTTGGGATCGCGCAGCACGATCTGCCGGACCTGTGCCGGTGAAAACATCTTCTGCGCTTCGGCCACAGGCGTCGTGCTCAACGCGTTTTCGAAGTCGGAGCGCATCAGCGAGGTGGCGCTCAATTGGCGAACCCAGCCGACATCCTGCGGGCCGCGAATGACTTCGCCGCGCAGGTGGAAACGCCAGGTCGCAAAGCTGTAGCCGAACAATTCCCTGACGATCAGCGCGCAGACCGAAGAGGCGACGACGGCGCCTACGGTGACCGAGAAATCGCCGGTGATCTCGAGCGCGAGACAGACCATGCTGAAGGGCGCGCCGAGCACGCCGGTGCCGAACGCAGCGAGCGCTGCGATTGCGGCGGTGCCCGGCTGCAAGGCGAGATCGGGAAATGGCCCGCTCAAAACGATGCTGTAGAGCTGGCCGGTCAGTGCGCCGAGCAGCAGCGAGGCAAAAAACAATCCACCGCGGAAGCCGGACCCCAGTGAAATCGCCGACGCCAGCATCTTGAACACGATCGTCGTCGTCAACAACAGCCAGGTCGGATTGCTGACGAGCAGGATCTGCATCGCGCCGTGGCCCGCGCCAAGCACCGTGGGCGTGAGCAGCGCCAGCGAGCCGAGCAGCGCGCCGCCGACGATCGGTCTTAGGAAACCGTTGAACAGGGACAGCCGTTGAAAGCAGCGCTCGGAAAACGCCACCGCCAGCATCACGATGATGCTGGCGAAGGCGCAGATCACGCCGATCAGCACGGTCTGGCCGATCATCTCGACGGAAACCGGCGAGGGGAATCCCGGCACCATCAGGAACGATTGATGGCTGAGGTGCCGGGTCACCAGCCAGGAGCCGACGGCACTTGCGATGACCGGCACGAGGCCAGCCGACGTATAGGCGCCTAGTACGACCTCGAACGCGTAGAACGCGCCGGCGAGCGGCGCCGAGAAGGCCGCGCTGATCGCACCCGCCGCGCCGCAGGCCACCAGCAGCCGCATGTCGTTGCGCCGCGCCGCCAGCCGCTGGCCGATGTGAGAGCCGAAAGCAGAGCAGATCTGGGTGTAGCCGGCTTCCAGGCCGACCGAGCCGCCGAAACCGTTCGAGAGCAGGGTCTGTACCGAAATCAGGATGCTGCCGCGAAAGGAAACGCGGCCGCCGTAGAGCGCGTTGGCCTCGATCGCGTCAGCCAGCTGCTGCCCCTTGAGCCGGCCGGCGGCGATCACGCCGATGATTGCAAGCACAAGGCCGCCGAGAGTGGGGATCAGCAATGTGCGTTGCCAGGAGATCACGCCGGTGGCGCTCAGGCGCGCATCGTAGGGAATGTCGAACAACAGGGAATGCGCGATCTCGCTCAGATGGGAGATCGTCGCGACCAGAAGTCCGCTGAGAAGTCCGATCACGATCGCGACCGTGACGAGGCCGGTTTCGCGGTTACGGACGAAATTGCGCAAGACGACAGGCAGCAAATAGGTCGTCGTCGCGGAGCTGGCGGTTGCTTTCCTGGCAGTATCAGGCGCGGCGATCGTGGTCATGATGAACCTTGCGCCATGTCGCGGCGAACGGCACGGAAGCCAGGGTCTTCGGCACGGATTTGCGTGCGGCAAGGCGGATTAGTCTTGGTCATCGAGCATTCAGCGATGCGTCATCGCGCTCCGTTCCGCCTCGGCCTGGCCAGATGTTGCCAGGCCGTATTTCCTCTTTTTCCAGAACGAATGTGGCTTTCGGCCCTGGCAATCAGGGGATTTTTTTGCGTGATATCACACCACAGCGATTTGCCCAGACTTTATATTGTTGGCGCGTATCACGAAGGCGTCCTGATGCGGCCGATCGTCTGAACCGTTCAGCTAAGGTTAATTTTTCAACCACTAAGCTGCGTCGACGACGATCTTGCCATCGCCATTGCCACCGTTGGCATTGAGCGCTTGATGCGCCTGGCTTGCTGACGATTTGCTCCTGGGCTTCAAGCTCTGCAAGGGACAACAGGCAGACCCGCATCGCTCCGCGTGGCAGAACGGCGACGTCTTCAACGCCGTGATTTACCGTTAGGACGGCGACGAGCGAAAGGACACCAGCTCGGTATTGGCGATCCTCTTGCGCGCTTTGAGTCAATCGAATGCGCAGGACAACTTTTAAGCGAGCGATAACAAAAGACCCCGGCATTTACGCCGGGGTCTTTTCCTATTCTGCCTTCATGGACCTTGAGATGCGCTCCAGCAGCTTCAAGAACTCTGCTGTTTCATCCTCGTCCTTTGACTTGGAGGGTGGTTTGCGGCGGGGTACAGCCTTTGACATCGTCGGTCCCTTTGTGCAAAACCGCGCTGTACGTCCTTCTCCCCCGCAATTGCTGCATTTCTACGGCGAGCGTTTTTTTATTGGCTCGGAAGCCGTCATAATTCTTTCGAATTTCGATTCAGCATCGCTGCTGATTTGAATCGGTTGATATCCCTTGGGTAGACGACAGCTCCAATCACCACCTCTATTCGGTGATCTTATCGGTGCGCGGCAGGGACGATTCTGAAGGCGTCGGGCCGCGCGCCTTGTCGGTATCAGATGGGCTCAAAGCCGACTTTGAGAAATGTCCACTTCAAGCTAAGGGAAGATTGCTGACTGAGTCTCGCGCGCGGGAAAAGCGTGGAGCAGGGGCGCTGCCGTATGATAAATCCCGTCGCTGGATAGGCTGAGGATACAGGAATGGATTTTGAGGCGTTGGTGCAGACTCGCCGAAGTGTTCGCGGTTTCAAAGCGGAGCCGGTGCCCCGTGCTGTCCTCGAAGAAATCATTGAGGTCGCCAAGCGCGCGCCATCCTCGATGAATACGCAGCCCTGGCATGTCCACGTCTTGACGGGAGAGCCGCTGGAGCGCGTGCGTCAGCGCAACATGGAAGAGATGATCGCAGGCGCCAAGCCGAAACGCGATATCGCCACGCACGGTGAATATCAGGGCATTCATCGCGGGCGGCAGGTCGACATCGCCAAGAAGCTGTTCGGCGCCATGGGTATCGCGCGCGACGACAAGCCGATGCGGCAGGATTGGGTGCTGCGGGGTTTCAGGCAATTCGATGCGCCGGTCTCGCTGGTATTGGCCTATGACAGGATTCTCGATCCCGGCGCGACCTGCCACTTCGATCTCGGCGCGCTCTGTTACGGCATTGTCCTTGCCGCGTGGGATCGTGGCCTTGGCAGCGTCATCAACGGCCAGGGCATCACCCGATCGGATATCGTACGCGAAGTTGCGGACATTCCCGAAGATCAGGTCATCATGACCTGCATCGCCATGGGATATCCTGACGACAGCTTTCCGGCCAACGCCGTGAGGTCTGACCGTCAGTCGAACAGCGATTTTGTTCGCTATGTAGGTTTCACCGACTGACAGCAACGCGATGCGCGTCGACAGGCCGTGTCGCGCGATC
This sequence comes from Bradyrhizobium canariense, assembly GCF_900105125.1. Taxonomy (NCBI): domain Bacteria; kingdom Pseudomonadati; phylum Pseudomonadota; class Alphaproteobacteria; order Hyphomicrobiales; family Nitrobacteraceae; genus Bradyrhizobium; species Bradyrhizobium canariense. The sequence continues at coordinate 7,589,145 of NZ_LT629750.1, forward strand.
GATGGCGTTGGCTTTTATTTGCCCGCTTCCACGGAAGAGAACAGCAGCAGGGAGCGTCCGGTCACCTGGTAAACACTGTCGAAGTCAAACCTGGCGTCGGGCGGCGCATCGGCAATGTTCGTATCGAACAACAAGGACCATCGCGCGCCGGCGCTGGTGTGCGGCAGCTTGAAGTCCACGGGGCCTTCGTAGCTGTTCATCACGATCAGCACGCTGTCGTCCTCACCATGCCTCGCGATCGCGGTCTTTCGGCACCTTCCATCGAGCAGGATACCGAAGCACTTGATCCAGCCATTGTTCCATTCGGATAGCTGCATCTCGCCGCCGCCGGCGTTGAGCCATGTCACGTCGCGAATATCGAGTTGCTCGTCGTGCTTGCCGGTCAGGAAGCGGCTGCGCCGAAGAATCGGATGGCTGCGCCGCAGCCGGATGAGGTCTTTGGTAAACGCCAAAAGATGTTTGGCCTTGTCGTCGAAATTCCAGTCGAACCAGGAGATGTCGCTGTCCTGGCAGTAGGCGTTGTTGTTGCCCCGCTGCGTCCGGCCGAATTCGTCGCCACCCAGCATCATCGGCGTGCCCTGCGACAGCAGCAGGGTCGCCAGCATGTTGCGTTTCTGCCGCTCGCGAAGCGCGAGCACATCCTTGTTGTCAGTCGGGCCTTCTACGCCGCAATTCCAGGAGCGGTTGTTTGAGTTGCCGTCCTTGTTGTTCTCGCCGTTCGCCTCATTGTGCTTTTCGTTGTAGCTCGCCCAATCGTTCAGGGTGAAGCCGTCATGGGCGGTTACGAAATTGATGCTGGACCAGCTGCGCCGGCCTTCGCGGTTGAACACGTCGGCGGAGCCAAGAAGCCGGGGCGCCAGCGCGGCGGGCGACGCCTCGCCCCGCCAGTAATCACGGATCGTATCGCGGAATTTGTCGTTCCATTCCGACCAGCCCGGCGGAAAGCCGCCGACCTGATAGCCTCCCGGGCCGCAATCCCAGGGCTCGGCAATGAGCTTGACGGTCGCCAGCAGCGGATCCTGGTCCATCGCTTTCAGGAAGCCGCTCTGTTCGTCGAAGCCGTAGACTTCGCGCGCCAGAATGGTGCCGAGATCGAACCGGAAGCCGTCGATGTGCATATGCCCGGCCCAGTAGCGCAGACTATCCATCACCATCTGGATGACGCGCGGATGAGACAGGTTGACGGTGTTTCCGGTGCCGGTGTCGTTGATGTAAAACCGCTTCTTGTCGGGCGGCAGACGGTAATAGCTCGCGTTGTCGATCCCCTTGAACGACAGCGTAGGACCCAGCTCGCTGCCTTCGGCCGTATGATTGTAGACGACGTCCAGGATTACCTCGAACCCGGCGCCGTGCAGCTTCGATACCATCTCCTTGAACTCGCGCAGGCTGTTCGGAACGTCGGCGGCGTATCGCGGATCGGGGGCAAAAAAGCCGATGCTATTGTAGCCCCAATAATTCGTGAGACCCTTCTTGAGAAGGTTGCTGTCGTTGATGAAAGAGTGAATCGGCAATAATTCGATGGATGTGACGCCGAGCGACTTCAAATAATCGATAATTACGCCCGATCCGCAGCCCGCGTAGGTGCCTCTCAGATTTTCCGGAATATCGGGATGTTTTTTCGTAAATCCCTTGACGTGGGTCTCGTAAATAATCGTCTCGTCCCAGTGCACGTTTTGCCGGTGGGCTTCCTGCGTCCAGTCGAAGTCGGGATCGACGACCACGCATTTTGGCATGAATGGCGCGCTGTCGCGGTCGTCGAAGGTGAGGTCGTCGCCGCTCTCCATCTTGTATCCGTAGACGGCCGGGTCCCATTTGAGCGAGCCGGCGTGAGCGCGTGCATATGGATCGAGCAGCAGCTTGTTGGGATTGAACCGGTGGCCGGCGTCGGGTTGATACGAGCCGTACACCCGGTAGCCATAGAAGGTGCCGGGTCCGACATCGGGTATGAAGCCGTGAAAAACCTGATCGGTGTACTCGGGCAGTTCGAGCCGGTGAGTTTCACGGTCGCCGTCGAACAGGCAGACCTCAACCTTGGTGGCGTTGGCGGAAAAAACCGCGAAGTTGGTGCCGTTGCCGCTCCAATGGGCTCCCAGCGGATAGGGAAGTCCCTCCTCGATAACGAAATCGCCCACGTGAAAGCCCCCTGTGCTGGTTCAAGCAACTGCCATCAACGCTCTTAAGCCGCAATTGTTACACTGCGTAGGGCGAATAAACAGGGTTTGGGAGGCAAGCCCCGGCTCCGTCGGTCGATCGCAGGCATCGACGTTCTCGCCGGCGATGACCGAAGGCAAGCCAGCGGTCACCAAGAAGAACCAGACCGTCAATCGATTGCCGCTATTTGCGGCTATGCCTTAAGTCCCTTTTGGGCTTCCCTTTTTGGGACGCCACTATTTGCGGCGGGCCAATGGCTGAACCGGAAATAGTGGATTTGAGAAAACAAACTGCAGGGTAGGAAAAGACAAAACGACCGCAAAAAATCTGGTTTTACGGGGAGTTCGCAGGTTGATTGCGGGACTCCACGGCGGGTTTGGTGGTCGCTCGAGTGAGGTTGATCATGCGGACGATGGTAAAGAGTCTAGCCGTTGTGATGGCGATGGGGGCGTCGGTCCAGTTGTCCGGCCTTGCGATGGCCCAGCAAGCACCCGAGATCAACGTGACCGATACCGAGATCCGTATCGGCAATGTCATGCCATATACCGGCGAGCTGGCCGCCTTTGCCTCGATCGGCAAGACCGAGGCGGCCTATTTCGACATGATCAACGAGCGCGGTGGTATCAATGGCCGCAAGATCAAATTCATCTCCTACGACAACAATTCCGATTCCGAAACGGCATCGGAGCAAACGCGCAAGCTGATCGACGAGGACAAGGTGCTTTTGCTGTTCGGATCGTTCGGCACGCCGGGCAACCTGGCGCTACGTCCTTACGTGAACCAAAAGAAAATTCCTCAGCTCTTCATCGCGTCCGGAGACCATGGATGGGGCGACCCCAAGGATTTTCCCTGGACGATGGGTTGGCAGCCGTCGTTTCGCGCCGAAGGCCGGATCTATGCCAATTACATCCAGGCGTCTTACCCGGAGAGCAGGATCGCGGTGCTTTGGCAGAACGACCAGTTCGGACGAGATCTGTTCAGCGGATTGCAGGAAGGTCTCGGCGATTTGTCGCGGATGATCATCTCCGACGTGACCTTCGATCGTTCGGACAAATCGATCGACTCTCAGGTTGATCTCCTGCAGAGCTCAGGCGCGGAAATCCTTATTTTTGACGGCGCACCGGCCGTCGCGGCCCTGGCGATCCGCAGAATGAATGATATCGACTGGCATCCGGTCTTTCTGCTCGACAACGCGTCTGCTTCGATCGCCAACGCGCTGAGGCCTGCCGGGCTGGAGAATTCGATAGGGGTCATTTCGACCGCCTTCCTGAAGGACGCAGGCGATCCGGCATGGAAGGACGATCCCGCCATGAAGGACTGGTCGTCGTTCATGGACAAATACTATCCCGACGGCGACAAGACCGACGGCAACACGGTCTTCGGTTATGCCGCGGCCGAGACCTTGTTTCAGGTGCTGAAACAATGTGGCGACGATTTTTCGCGCGAAAACATCATGCGGCAGGCCACATCCTTGAAAAGCTACCAGAGCTCGGTCTCGCTCCCCGGTATTGTCATCAACACAAGCCCGACGGATTTTCATCCGATCAAACAGATGCGGCTGGTGCAATTTGACGGCAGCACCTGGCAACCGATCGGCGAAGTGATTGAAAGCGCTTTTCTCGGCAAGGACAACTGATTGGCGCCTCGCTTCAACGAATAAACTCCGTCATGGCGCTGTAACAAGCCGCTCACACAATGTCCGATGACAGGTCGGATGCATGGCGGACGCGCGCACTCACATCGGATGTGACAGTTCTATGGGCGGGGTCGCCCGCAGGGACCTCGGGTGCGCGAGACCAAAGGCTGTGATAAGCAATAAGAGGGCCTCGGCAGCTAGAAGGCAGGCGGTCCGAGTTCGCAGCCGACCAAGCGCGACCGTGCCTTCCTGCTGCAGACGAGTGCCGTCGTATCGTCAGAAGGATGTATCCCTATGTCCCATCACCTCGATACCCCTCTCGCAAGCCAGAACGGCCAGCTTTATATCGACGATCTCTATGTCTTCCAGGGTAACGCCAGCACCGTGTTCGTGATGGACGTCAACTCGAACATCACCGGCGTCCATGTCAAACCGGGCTTTCACCATGAGGCTCGCTATGAGTTCAAGGTGCACTTCGACGGAGCCGATCTGGAAACGCTGACCTACCGGGTGTCTTTCGGCGAAGCGGCCTCTGATGGGCTACAGCCCCTGCAAGTGCACGCTCTCACGGGCGCCGAGGCGCGTGACGACTCCGCAAGCGGCCAACTCGTGCTGGAAGGACGAACGGGCGAGGCGGCCAGCGGCAATGGCATCCGGATCTGGACAGGACGCATCGCCGACTCATTCTACATCGACCTGTCGCTGCTCACGATGGTCAACGGGGCGGTCAAAAACGGGACCGCGGTGGACCTCTCGGCATGGCGCCCCGAAAACGCAAAGAACAGCTTCGCCAACACCAGCGTCGATACGATCGTTCTGGAAGTCTCACATCAGCATCCGCAATTGCGGCCCGCGACCCGCATCGGGCTCTGGGGCGCCACGAAACTCGCCACCGACGCCGGCGGCTGGCGGCAGATCAACCGCGCCGGGCACCCCATGATGTGGCCGATCTTCTGGCCGGACGACACCCACTTCACAAATCCCGCCAACACAAGGCACCCGTCCAAAGACTTTGATGCCGAAGGCCTGCACATCGCTGGGCATATTGCCGCCGTCGTCGCGGCCAGCGGGACTTCGGACGACCCGCGGGGCTATGGCGAGACTGTCGCCCGGGAGCTGTTCCCTGATGTCTTGCCCTACGTGATAGGCACGCCTGCGACCTACGGCTTCGCCACGCGCAACGGCCGGACGCTGGCCGACAACGCACCGGAAGTCATGCTGTCGCTGGTCGCCGGGACGGCTATACCCTCAGGGTTGAAACCGTCCGTCGCCAAGCACCTGAGGGATGACAAATTCCCCTACGTCGTGCCCGCATGACCGGGCGCGGCGTCAACATTTAAGCGCTGCTCGTCGCTGACGAAGTGATCGAGACATCGCCACGGGCCATTGCGTATTGATGGCGCCGCGGCGATGCTTTCGCGGCCGAGCATGGTTCGTGGAACAGATCGAAGCGAAGGGCCGGCACGTCGTAGACGCTCAGCTACATCCATATTTGAAATCGCTTACTTCGCGATGCTGTCATGCTCATCAGAACCGAGCAGATTCGCAATTCACCTGTCCTCTGCCGCCTCGTTGATTGCTGACATCACGACATCGGTCGCAGTCTGGTGGATCATGTGGCCGGTTCGGGGAACGCGGTGAAACCTGCTTTGGGTAACGTCGCGATGCAATCGTGTCGATTGCGAGTCAATGTCGACCAATCGGTCTTCATCACCTGCGACGATGACAACGGGCATCTTCAGGTTTGCGTATTCATTGCGGAAGTGAAACGCATCCGGAATCATCAGTGCCGATTCTGCGGCCGACGCGCGAATCTGAGAAGGACGAAGGGCCATCTCTTTCGGGAAACCCTTGAACTTCTTCGGCACGGAACGCGGACCGAAGATTTTGGCCATCAAGAGCGGCCACATCACTCGGCTTACAATCGGAGAGAGGGTGTGCCCCAAGACATCGCCCACTAAAGGCACCGCCGGGGCGGATAACGCAACCACGTCAGGACGCAAAGTCGGATAGTAATATCCCGAGGCAAGAACCAGGCCCTGGACCAACTGAGGATATTTGAGCGCCAGCGCAACTGCGACAGAAGCACCCCACGAGTGCCCCAGGACTACTGCATGTGAGACGCCCAGCCGATCGAGAGCGCTGTTGATCAGTTCAGCCTGAGCTGCCGGCGTCCAGATAACGTTACGCGGCCGATCACTATGGCCGAAGCCAGGACGATCGAAAACGATGACGCGATAATTTCTGGCGGCTAAGTCGATCAAACCGCTAGATTGGAAATCCTGGATCATACTGCCATTGCCGTGTAGCAGGACCAGCGGTGCACCTGAGCCACGTTCGACATAGTGCAGCCGGACGCCGTTTACTTCCAAAAATTGGCCAGCCGGGGGATTGTCGTTTTCAGCATTCTTGGCGAGGTGGCGATTCACGAAGGCCGACAGGGCCAAAGCTCCTACGGTCGCGGCTGCAGCCACCACATAAGGATGCGCCTGGGCGATCGTACGGCCTTTATCGGCAAGGGATGTTGGCGATCGTGTCTTGAGGCGGGCTGCGGTCATCGGACGCTCCATGTCGCGTGCACGAAATCCGGGACACCCAAGAAATGTTGCAGCGCAGAATGAACGATCAGAAGTGAGGTTCGTTCCGTTCGCAAACAGGGTTGATCTGGTGCGGAACCCTGTGCACCAGTGCAATTGGAACTTAATTGAATGCGTGATGGGTCAGCAATCGGATGTCCGCGTTGGGGTCATTCGCGACTGAGTCGAGCCAGCAGCGGGAACGGCCATGTCCGCTATGCCGCCGCCAAAGCAAAAGAGTCCACGCTACTAGCTCGGTGCCAATGGGGCTGCGTCAATCAGCCTTGCCGATCGCTTCGCTCAACGTCTTCGAGCAGGATTGCAGCACTGGCAGAAAATGATGCCGCAGGTCGGCGGCGCGAACGCGCGCCGATGCGGCGCTGACGCTGATCGCGGCGACGATCTCGCGGTTTTCGCCGAACACGGGCACGGCAAGCGCCCGCATGCCCAGTTCCAGTTCTTCATCGCTGATTGCGTAAGCGCGTTTTCGCACGGCCTGGATTTCGGCCAGCAACGCTGTCGGCTTGACGATGGTATGAGGTGTTCTCTGATGAAAGGATTTTCGGCCGAGGCGTTGGGTGATCTCTTCATCTGAAAATTGGCTGAGCAGGACGCGCCCCGTCGCCGAACAATAGACGGGAAGGTGCGCGCCGACGCGGACGCCGGTGGAAAGGATGTGCTCGGCTTCCGCGCGCGCAATAAACAGCGGTTTGTCGTTGTCGAGCACGGCCAGCGACACCGATTCAGAAAGTTCATCACGCGCGCGTGCGAGCAGCGGTTCGGCAAGCCGGGCCATCTGGTCGCGCCTTGTGATGGCGCCGCCCAATTTCCGAAGCCGGGGCAGCGGCCGGAATTCGCGGCCGGATTGTTCGACATAACCGAGCTCGGTGAGTGTAATCAGGCATCGCCGGGCCGCGGCGCGGGTGATGTTGGAGGCGCGTGCGGCGTCCGACACGCTCAGCATGCCATGCGTTGCGAGCGCCTCGATGATGGCGAGGCCCTTTGCGAGGCCACCCATGCCCTCGCTGGATCGTTCGCCAGAGGTCGCATTGCTCGCAGGCATCGCTCGCCTTGACAGGAAATCGGGGCGGGTTCAATTTGTTCGGTATTGGAAACGCTGTTCGGTATCCGAACATCTCGCCGCACAACTGTCAAATAAAAACAAGCCCGGCCGCCGCCCGACAGGACGATCAACCATGCTGCACGAAACGCACGAAGCCCGCCCTTCGGAAACGCTCACCCGGGTGCCGTATTGGGTGTTCCAGACCGCGGAGACCTATCGCAAGGAGCAGGAACGAATCTTCCAGGGGCCGTCTTGGCATTATCTGGCGCTCGAGGTGGAATTGCCCGAGCCCGGCGATTTCCGCACCACAGGGATCGGCGACACGCCGGTCGTCGTCACCCGCGACAATGATGGCGAGATCTATGCGTTCGAAAATCGTTGCGCGCATCGTGGCGCGCTGATCTGCCTCGATAACCACGGCAAAGGCAAAAAGGATTTCAGCTGCGTCTATCATGCCTGGACTTACGACCGGCAGGGTAACCTCACGGGAATTGCGTTCAAGGACGGCGTGAAGGGAAAAGGCGGCATGCCCGACACCTTCCGCATGGAGGATCATGGCCCGCGCAAGCTGCGGATCGCGATCCTGCACGGTCTGATCTTCGGCTCGTTCTCCGAGGACGTGCCGCCGATCGATGAATATCTCGGCGACGAAATCTCGGGGCGTATCGAGCGCGTGCTCGGCGGCCGCAAGCCGGTGGTGCTCGGGCGGGTGACGCAGGCGCTGCCGAACAACTGGAAGCTCTACATGGAGAACGTCAAGGACTCCTATCACGCCAGCATCCTGCATCTGTTTTTCACGACGTTTGAATTGAACCGGTTGTCGCAAAAGGGCGGCATCATCGTCGACGAAAGCGGCGGTCATCATGTCAGCTATTCCGCGATCGATACCACGGTGCAGAAGGACGCTGAGTATGCCAAGCAGCAGCTTCGCTCGGAAAGCCAGTATAAATTGGCGGACCCTTCGCTGCTGCAGGGATTTGACGAGTATCATGACGGCGTCACGCTGCAGATCCTGTCGGTGTTTCCGACCTTCGTGCTGCAGCAGATCCAGAACGCCATCGCCGTGCGGCAGATCGTTCCGCGCGCGGTCGACAAGACCGATCTGAACTGGACCTATCTCGGCTTTAGCGACGACACGCCGGAACAGCGGCTGACCCGCCTCAAGCAGAATAATCTGGTCGGTCCGGCCGGCTACATCTCCATGGAAGATGGATGTGTCGGCGGCTTCGTCCAGCGCGGCATTGCGGGCGCATCGGAAGAAGAGGCCATTCTAGAGATGGGCGGCAGCGAGGCGCAAAGCAGTGAGAGCCGCGTCACCGAGGCCTCGGTGCGCGGCTTCTGGAAGGCCTATCGCAACAATATGGGCATGTGAGAAACGCGATGACCGACAGCGTGTATCAGATGATTGCTCGCGCTCAGGCCGAATATGCCAGATGCATCGATGACGACCGGCTGGAAGAGTGGCCCGATCATTTCCACGGATCGTGCGTCTACAGGATCACGACCGCGGCCAATCACCGCGAGGGCCTGGAAGGCGCGATCATCTTTGCCAACTCCAAGGGCATGCTGATCGACCGCGTCTCGGCGCTGCGCGAGGCCAATATCTATGAGCGGCAGTCGTACCGGCACATTCTCGGCCAGCCCTCGATCCTGCATGAAGGCAACGGCGAGGTGCGAAGCGAAACATCCTTCCTGGTTGCGCGTATCGTGCAGGACGGCGATACCGACATCTTTGCCACCGGCCGCTATCTCGATCTCTACAGGATCGAGGACGGCAAGGTGCGTCTGAACGAGCGAACGGTGGTGTGCGACAGCTCGCGCATCGACACGCTGATGGCGCTGCCGCTGTGAGCGCCTCCACCATCGCGCTGACCATCGGCGATCCCAACGGCATCGGCCCCGAGATTGCCGTCAAGGCCGCCGCGCAGATGGCGCGTGACGGTGGGCCGTCCATCATTCTCGTTGGCGATGAATTCGTCATACGATCCTATGCGGAGCGGCACGCCGGCGATCTCGCGCTGACGCCATTGAGCACTTCGGCGCCCCGCACGGGTGCCTTGTATTTTTCGGGCGTCGATGCATTGCCGCGCGAGGCCTTCAACCCCGGCGCGCCGGTGGCCGCAGGCGGACGCGCCACTGTCGACTATGTGGCTGCCGCGATCGGGCTGGTGAAGCAAGGCCAGGCGTCCGCGATCGTGGCGTGCCCGCATTCGGAAACCAACGTCAACGCGGCCGGTATCCCCTTTTCCGGCTATCCCGGTCTGCTGGCGCGTTTGAGCGGAATTCCGGAAGATCATGTGTTTCTCATGCTGGTCGGCGGCGGACTGCGCATCGTTCACGTCACCCTGCATGAGCGGCTGCACACTGCACTCGCGCGCATTACGCCGGAACTGGTGGAGCGGGCGGCGCGAACCGCCGCCACTGCCTTGCGCCAGCTCAACGTGGAGCAACCGCGCATCGGCCTGTTCGGCATCAATCCACATGCTGGCGAGAATGGTCTGTTTGGCGACGACGATGACCACATCACCGTTCCCGCCGCCAAAAGCTTGCGCGCCGCGGGTCTCAACGTCGAGGGCCCGTTGGGCGCGGATCTGATGCTGGGCCGGCGTGACTTTGATGCCTTTGTGGCGATGTACCACGACCAGGGGCATATTCCGGTGAAGCTGATCGCCGGCCGCAACTCGGCGGCGATGTCGATTGGCGCCGGTGTGTTGTTCGCCAGCGTAGGTCACGGCAGCGCCTTTGATATTGCGGGGAAGGGCGTCGCTGAGCCCGATGCGGTTTTGCGGTCGATAAAACTTCTGTCCGGAGCAACCGATCTATCGGATGCGGCGGCCTCATGACCTTTCAGATCGCGGTCGACCAAAGCGATATCGCGTTTGCTTGCGAGGCGGGCGAGACCGTGCTCGATGCCGCCGAGCGGGCCGGCTATTCGCTGCCGTATTCCTGCCGGAAGGGCATCTGTTCCACCTGCGAGGCCGAGCTTTGTCGCGGCAATGTTGTTTCAGGTGCAATGCAAATGCATGGCCCGGCAAGCGGCGTGCTGTTGTGCCGGGCGACGCCGCAGAGCGATATTCTGATTCATCCCAAACGAATCGACCGCCACGATCCCACCGCGCGGAAGAAGATCACCGCCAGTGTCTATCGCGTCAGCCGGCCGGCCGAGGACGTCTTTACACTGATGCTGCGCTTTCCCGCCGGCATCAGGGCGCGGTTCAAGGCGGGGCAATATCTGCGCGTCGCGATGCCGGACGGCGACACCCGAAACTTCTCGATGGCCAATGCGCCGCGGGAGAGCGACGGCGTACAACTGCATATCAGGCGCATCCCCGGCGGCCAGTTTTCCGAAGGCGTGCTGGCGCGGCTGCAAAAGGGCGACAAACTCCAGGTCGAGATTCCCTATGGCGAGTTCTATCTGCGCACCGGGTCCGAAAAGCCGATGGTTTGTCTCGCGACCGGCACCGGATTCGCGCCGATCAAATCCATCATCGAGGATCTGATCGCGCGCGGAAACACGCGCCGCGTCTGCCTTTACTGGGGCGGCCGCCGCCAGCAGGATCTGTATCTCTCCAGCCTTGCGGAAAAATGGCAGGTGCGCGTGGCCTGGCTGCAATTCACGCCGGTGCTCAGCGAACCCGAGGCCGGCTGGCACGGCGCTACGGGCCTTGTTCATGAAGCCGTGCTGCGCGATATCCCGGATCTGTCTGGCTGGCAGGTTTACGCCTGCGGTAATCCGTTGATGATACGCAACGCCCAGCGTGATTTTGAAAAATGTGCCGGTCTGCCGGACGGACAGTTCTTTGCCGATCCATTTGTGTCGTCGGGGAATCCGGTCCTGGTTCAGTCAGAAGCGGGCGCTATGAACGAGACAATCAAGAAGATGAATGCAGGGTAGGAAAATCCAATGACCGTATATCGCAGGCTGGCCGTTCTCGGGCTCGGCATTGTCTTCGCCCAATGCTGGATGGATCGCGCGAGCGCGGCGGATGCGCCGCAGGGTTATCCCGATCACACCATTCGCATCATCGTGCCATTCCCGGCCGGAGGGACCGCCGACACGCTGCCAAGGATCGTCGGGCAATACCTCAGCAAGCGCTGGGGCCAGCCCGTGGTGGTGGAGAATAAATCAGGCGCCGGCGGCAACATCGGCGCGGCTTACGTGGCGACCTCGCCGGCGGACGGATACACGCTGCTCGCGAGCCCGCCGGGCCCGCTGGCGATCAACGACTCGCTCTATAAACCCGACTCGCTCGGCTTCAAGCCACCCGACCTCGAGCCTGTCACGGTCCTGGGCGCGGTGCCGAACGTGCTCGACGTGAGGCCGGGCTTTCCCGCCAAGACCGCGCAGGAACTGATCGCCTATGCGAAAGCCAATCCGGGGAAGGTGAGCTTTGCTTCGCAGGGAAATGGATCGACGTCGCACCTGACCGGTATTCTTTTCCAGAAGCTGACGGGCACGCAGATGGTCCATATTCCCTATCGCGGAACGGCGCCGGCGCTGCAGGACATCATGGCCAGCAATGTCGACCTGTTCTTCGATAATCTCGGCTCCTCGCTCTCGCTGCAGCAGAGCGACAAGCTCCGGATCCTCGCCACCGGTGGCAAGAAGCGCGATCCGTCGCTGCCGGATGTGCCGACGCTGGAAGAGGCCGGGGTCGCTTCCTTCGAGTCCTCGACCTGGTTTGCGGTTGTCGCGCCGCCTCAAACCTCGCCTGCGATCGTCCAATATCTCAATCAGCAGATTAACGAAGTGCTGGCGCTACCTGAGGTGAAGGAGCAATTCGCAAAGATTGCGGTCGAGCCGGTCGGCGGGAGCATAGCTGAGACGATAAAATTCCTCGCCGCCGAGCGCGACAAATGGCGTAGCGTCGTCAAAAGCGCAAATATCTCGGTGGAGTAGCCTTCAAAGATCAGAGGCGATCCCAAAAGCCGACATTCGGTCACCGTTCGCGGGGCCGGATGAATAAAAAAGGGAGGCCTCTGATGGACGCGACAGCGTCGTCAATCAGCGTCACATCGCAAACGGTTTCGCCGAGCCGAATATTCTGGGCGACCTGGGCCGGCTGGATGCTCGACGGATTCGACGGCGCGGCTTACGGTCTGTTGCTGGTCTCCGCCCTGAACGAACTGCTTCCGCTGAGCGGCATCGAGGCCAGCAAGGCCAACATCGCTATTTATGGCGGGCTCGGCTTTTCCGTCTTCATGCTCGGATGGGCTTGTTCGATGTTCTGGGGCTGGCTTGCGGATCGCATCGGCCGCGTCCGTACCATGTGCATCACCATCCTTTGCTATTCGATCTTCACCGCGCTGTGCGGCGTGGTGTTCGGAGTTACCTCGTTTCTCGTCCTCAGATTCCTGGTTGGATTCGGCGTCGGCGGCGAATGGGCCGCCGGCACGCCGCTGCTGCACGAGTCCGTTCCGGAATCGCTTCGCGTCAAGCTCGCAGGCTGGCTTCACACCGCGACGCCTTCAGGAATTATTCTGGCGTCTGCCGCCGCGCTGTTGATCGTGCCTTCGGTCGGCTGGCGGGGAATGTTCCTGCTCGGCATTCTGCCGGCGCTTCTGACGATTTATCTGCGGATGAAAATCCCCGAGCCGCGCCGGGCGCGGCCGTTGACGCAGACCTCGAGCATTCGTCCGCTGTTTACCGGACCTCAGGCGATCGTCACATGGTCGGCCGCGCTGATGGTCGCGTGCGGCTTGTTGGGCGTGTGGTCGTCCAGCTTCTGGATCCCGACCGTTGTCGCTACCAAATTCCTGGCAACCGGTCATACCCTCGCCAAGGCACAGCAAATGGCGTCCTTTGCCAGTCTTGCGACCAATCTCGGCACGCTGGCGGGATGTTTCCTGATGCCGTGGATCGCAAACTGGTTTGGTTCCCGAAAGACCGTCGGCATCGTGTTTTTCCTAGCCTCCCTGATCTGCAATGTCGTCGCCTATTATGGACTGCTTGAAACGCTCGACAACATCACGCTGTTTCTGGTGACGGTGCCGCTGCTCGGTTTCTTCACCAATGGCGTATTTGCGCTCTTCACGATCTGGCTGCCCGAACTGTTCGCGGGCCAGTCGCGCGGCTCCGGCCTCGGTTTCACGTTCAGCCTGGGCCGCATTCTGGCCGCCGCGGGGCCATTGATGATCGGCGCGCTCGCGGCGCATATAGGGAGTTACCCGATCGCGATCACGCTGATATCAGCGATCTACATCCCCGGTATTCTGTTCATTGCGATGACCCGGGAAACGGCGGGCAAAGCCTTGCCCGTCTAAGTCAACAAGACTTCGGTTCAAAGGAAAGAAAAATGCTTCCGCTGCAAGGCATTCGCGTACTGGATCTGAGCCGGCTTCTCGCCGGTCCATTTTCGACGACGATCCTGGGCGATCTCGGCGCCGATATTCTCAAAGTGGAAGCGCTGCCGAAGGGCGATCTGTACCGGGAAGCGGCGCCGTTTCACGGCGGCGAAAGCGTCTCGTTCCTCGCCGTCAACCGCAATAAGCGCAGCATCGGCATCGATTTCCGCAAGGAAGGCGGTTTGGATTTGGTTCGCGAGATGGCTGACAAGGCCGACGTCGTCGTCGAGAACTTCAAGCCCGGCACCATGGAGAAGATGGGGCTGTCCTACGAGACGTTGTCCGCGCGTAACCCGCGGCTGATCTATGCCAGCGTCAGCGGCTTTGGCCGCACCGGTCCTTATGGCCATTTGCCGGGTGTCGATCAGATCGCGCAGGGCATGTCCGGCTTCATGAGCATTACCGGCCAGATCGAGACCGGCCCGACCCGGGTCGGCGTTCCCATCGGTGATCTCGTGGCGGGCATGTGGACGGCGATCGGCGTGCAGTCAGCGATCATTGCGCGCAACAGCACGGGCAGGGGCCAGCGTGTCGATACCTCGCTGCTCGGCGGGCTGATCGGCCTGCTGTCGGTACAGGGACAGCGTTACCTCAGCGTCGGCGAGGTGCCTGAAGTCGCTGGCAATCATCATCCCGTCAGTTCGCCCTACGGCGTGTTTCACGGCAGCGACGGGCCGTTCAATTTCTCGGCGTCGACGCAGGCGATGTGGGTCAAGCTCTGCAAGCATATCGGAATGGAGTGGCTGCTGAGCGACGAGCGCTTTACCAACAGCTCGCTGCGGCGGGATAACCGCGTCGAGCTCGAGCGCATCATCGATGAACGGCTGAAGCAGCGTCCGCGCGATGAGTGGATCAAGGAATTTCGCGAACTCGGAATGCCTGCCGGTCCGATCTACAATCTCGCAGAAGTGTTCGCGGATCCGCACGTCGCCAGCACCGGCATGGTCGAGACCATCGATCACCCGACCATCGGCGCGCTGCGGCAGCTCGCCTCGCCCTTAAAACTTGAATGTTTCGCGGAGGGTTCGGTGCGCCGTCCGCCGCCGCGTCTGGGTGAGCATACGCAAGAGGTGCTCAGCGAACTCGGCTTCGATCCCGCGAGGATCGACCGTCTCATGCACAGCGGCGTGCTGTAAAATGTGAAGTCGTCGCCGCAGCCACATGAAGCCGCATCGCCCTGACCGGCGTCGAAGGCAGCCCTTCGCACGAGGCCGATAGGCCGCTCGCTTGCAGCTTCAGGTCTTCGCTGTCGGCGGACTCGCGGAAGGATGCGAGCCGTTGCTAGATCCGCCGAAGCGTTTCTTCACCCGCTCGCGCATGCCCTGGAAGGTCACATAGAGCATCGGCACCAGGAAAATGCCGATCGAGCTCGCCGCGAGCATGCCGCCGAACACGGCGGTGCCGACGGCCCTGCGGCTGATTTCGGCGGCGCCGGTCGCGAACACCAGCGGCAGCAGGCCGAGAATGAAGGCGATCGAGGTCATCATCACGGCGCGAAAGCGCATCTGCGAACCCAGCGCCGCGGCTTCCCTGATCGACAACCCGGCCTCGCGCTGCTCCTTGGCAAATTCGACAATCAGGATGCCGTTCTTGGCGGCGAGGGCGATCAGCACGACAAGGCCGATCTGCCCGTAGAGGTCGAGGTTCAGGCCGGCAATCTTGATCGCGCTGTAGGAGCCGAGCACGCCGACGGTGACCGACAACAACACCGGAATGGGGATCGTCCAGCTTTCATACAGCGCCACCAGGAACAGGTAGGCAAACAGGATGGCAAGCGCGAGAATGATGCCGGTCTGGCCGGCCGCAGCCTGTTCCTGAAAGGCTGTGCCCGTCCACTCGAAAGAGTACCCCGCCGGCAGCGTCTTCTTGGAAATTTCCTCCATTGCGGCGATCGCCGTTCCCGACGAGATGCCGGGCGCCGGTCCGCCGTTGATGGTGACCGAGCGGTAGTTGTTGTAGCGGGTGATGACTTGCGGGCCGGTTACGATCCGCAAGCTGGCGATGGAGCGGATTGGCACCATTTCGCCGGTGCTGTTTCGCACGTAGATCTGCCAGATGTCGGGAATGTCGCCGCGATTGGCGGCC